>CAYZFF010000363.1:0-4888 GCA_964477305.1 uncultured Cytophagia bacterium | reverse complement strand
TTTTCTATTTCATCAAATCCAACATATCCTTCACGGCGCGTTCCAAGCCGGTCATCGCGGCGCGGGCAATAATGGCGTGACCGATGTTCAACTCTTCGACTTGCGGGATGCTCGCGATCTCGCGCACGTTCTGATAATTTAGGCCGTGGCCGGCGCTGACGCCAAGCCCGAGTTTATTCGCGGCTACTGCCATCGAGCGAATGCGCTCCATTTCATCGTTGACACGGTGCAAGCTTTCGGCGTTGGCATAATTGCCGGTGTGCAACTCGACATAATCCGCTTTGACGCGCACGGCGGCTTTGATCTGGTTGATATCCGGATCAATAAACAAACTCACCACGATGTTATTAGCACGTAAAATCGTAATCGCTTCCTGCAAATATTCAAAATTGGAAATGACATCCAGCCCGCCCTCGGTGGTCACTTCTTCGCGCCGTTCCGGAACCAGCGTCACCATATCCGGGACGACTTCAGTGGCAATTTTTACCATCTCGTCGGTCGGCGCCATTTCCATATTCAAATGCGTCTTCACAATCTCTTTGAGCAAATAAAGATCTTTGTCTTTGATGTGACGGCGATCCTCGCGCAAATGGCAAACAATGCCGTGCGCCCCGGCCATTTCCGCTAACACCGCGGCCGCAATCGGATCCGGCAATTTGCCTTTGCGCGCTTCACGCAATGTGGCAATATGATCAACGTTGACACCCAATCGAACCATGCTTTCTCCTTGTCTCTGGTTTCTGGAGGTTCGTGGCTGGTTGCTCGGCGCCGAAGCTTTTTAGCAACCAGCAACAAGCAGCCAGCAACTTATTTTCTTTGCGCCAAAATTTTCTCCTCCGGCTTGGTCGAGCGCAACAACGTTTCCACCGGCACAAATTCAAAACCGCGTTGCACCAATTGCGGGCCGATTTCTTTAATCGCGCGCAACGTCGCTTCGTGAGGATGCCCGATGGCAATCGCAGCGCCTTCAGCAGCGGCGAGATCGGCGAGTTGCCACATTTTCTGCTGTACGCGCTCCGGGCTTTCTTCGTTGTCTAAAAAAATGTCGTTAATGCCCGTTGCCAATCCCATTTTCTTGGCCAATTTGAATGCATGCGTGTTGGGATTGGTTCTGCTATCGACAAAAAACAGTCCGGCTTTTTTGATTTCATCTAAAACCGGCAGCAACAAACTGTCATTGACGGTCGCCGCCGAACCCATGTGATTGTTCACCCCAAGCGCTTGGGGAACGGCGCTCACGGCTTTGCGCACGCGTTCGCGCAACTCCGGGGGTTTCATATCGAGCATCAAACTGTAACCGTCTTTTTCCACCTGCCGTTCGAGCGCCTGCATGGGCAGGTGGAGCATAATCGCTTTGCCATTTTGCTGCAAGCGCGCCGCGATTTCTTTGGAAAATTTCACGCCCGGAATCACCGAGTAGGTGAGGGGAAGATCCAATTTCATCAGCGCCTTCACCGTCTCGTTCATGGTGTAACCGAAATCGTCGATGATGATGGCGATTTTTCCGGCGTGGCGGGTGATGGTGGCATCCGGAATAAGGCGGATTTTACCGAGCGTTTTACCGGCAAAAGAATACGCCAGTTCGGTATTGCCGGTGCGCAAATCTTCGACGCCGCTTTCCACTTTGCCGCCCAATTGCCGGACTTGGTTGGACAATCCCTGGTAGATCACCAACGGATGCAATTCTTTTGGAACCCGCACGTCGCGGTCGGGGCCGCGATATTTTATCCATTCCACGCGCAGCCCGAAGTTGGTCAACACGCGATCGGTCGCCAGCCGGATGCGCTCTTCTTTCGACGGGGTTTTGGTTTTGGGCGCAGCAAAATCGGCAACACTTTTCGCCGCTCTTTCAAGCCGCGAAGGAGAAGGCGGAATGTTTTTCGCCGCCGGCGCGCGGCCACGCCCGAAGAAATCAATACCAATGATGACGGCAATACCGACGCAAAACACCAGGGTCAAATTTTTTTGCCAGGCGGGAATGCCAAGACTGATCGATGCTCTCCTGCTCATTGTGCGAAAGCTGCCTTTAAAGTGCTCCAAGTAAATGCGCCACCGCTGGAAAAATCGTCCCAGCGGTAGATCGACCAATCGCCGAACTGGTCGCGGCTCAACCAAAATCGGCCCTCGCCGGAAACTTTGCGCGGCACGCCGCTGGCCTGCCGTTGATGGCGCGCAATCAGTTCATACCGCTGCAAGTAAGTGGCGGAGTCGCCCGTCACCACCGTTTGCAACGAGTCGAGACGAAGGCTGAAAGTAGAATCAACGGGAAGTGGGTCGCGCATCCGCGCGAAATAGTCGCGTTCATTTTTTATGCCCCAGCGCGTAAACAATCCCGGGTTGGTGTTCGCGACCGCGGCCTCGGGAAGAAAACGGAATTGCCGCCCGGCGCGAGTGGAATCGGCAAAACAGCGTTCATAATTCACCACATTCAATTCTGCCAACGCATGGCGCAGATTGAGAAACACGATACCCGGTGCATGCGGCAGGGCAAACGTGCCCTGTACCCGTTTCGGCGGCTCCGGCGTGCGGGTTTGAAAAGGGTTTTCGCAGGCAAGCAATGCCAGCGCGAAACCGATGACCACGCGCCGTCGTCCAAAAACTTTCATGTTGAGAATATAGCCTTTGTGAAGAATTTTATCAAGCGGTATTTTCATTTTTTCTAATGCCGGCTTGTTTCTGGACAAAAAAAATATTACATTCAGATTATGAAATTTTGTCCGCATTGTGCCACCCGCTTGGAAAGCAAGCGCTTCGAGCCGCGCGAGCTTGCAACCTGCCCCCAATGTGGTTGGATTGATTGGAATAGCCCCGTTCCCGCGGCCGGTTGCTTGATCGAATACGGCGGCAATCTATTGTTGATCCGCCGTAAATCGCCGCCCCATGCCGGCGAATGGAGTTTGCCGGTGGGCTTTCTGCATTTTGGCGAAACCGCAGAGCAGGCGGCTGCACGCGAGGTGGAAGAAGAAACCGGTTTGCGCGTCGCGGCCACGGCTTTGCTCGGAACTTACAGCGAGGTGGTTCATGCGCCGCGCAGCCATCTCGTGTTGATCTTTCGCGGACGCATCATCAGCGGTGTGCTGCAGGCCGGCGACGATGCGGAGGAGGCCGCCTGGTTTTCGGAAAACAATTTGCCGCCGATTGCTTTTGCCTCCGCACAAAACGCCATTGAAACCTGGCGGGCGCAACGCCACGGCCCGCCGACGGCCTACTATTTTTGTCCGCGCTGTCGCGGTAAATTGGAGACGCGGCAAATCGTTGGGCGTAATCAACAAATTTGTCCGACTTGTGACTGGATTTATTGGGTTAACCCAATTCCCGTGGCGGAAACTATTGTCACGAATCCCGCCGGCGAAGTGCTGCTCATCAAAAGAAAATTCCCGCCGCGCGTCGGTGATTGGGCGCTGCCCGGCGGTTTTCTCGATTGGGGCGAAAGCGCCGAAACAGCAGCGGTTCGAGAAGTAAGAGAAGAAACCGGCTTTGAAATAAAACTATTGAGCTTGTTGTGTACGATGGGCTTGCCGAGTTTGATAAACCCGGAACAGTGTATCATGAAAACTATTTTTCTTGGTGAAATAACCGGCGGGATTTTGCAAGCCGGGGATGATGCGCTGGACGCGCAATTTTTTGCCTGGGAACATTTGCCGGAGAATCTGGCAACGGAAAGCACGCGCGAGGCGCTGCAGCGATGGCGCGCTCAACAGAACCATGCGTCGGGCGACTGATTTTTTCAGTTATAACTGCTGTCAAGCCTCGCCAACTAAAAAAAATTCCATTTTACATGACTGTCATTTTCGCATGCTTTTGGCGGGAATCCAGCGATTGAAAGCCTGTGGAGGCTCGATTAAAGCGCTCGGGCATGATAGCAACATTTTTAATCGGTATTCCTAATCGTATTTGTTGAATCGAGAACAATTCGCGGGACTTCCTCAAACTTCCTGTGCTATTTGCCGCTGAAATACGGCCATGATCAACAACATTAAAAACGATATTAGCAACAAGATCAACGCAAAAATGTGAGCCGTCTCATAATTGAGTTTTTGCACTTCATCATAGAGCGCAATAGAAGCGACTCGGGTTTTTCCTGGTATGCTGCCACCCAACATTACGACGACGCCAAACTCGCCAAGTGTATGCGCAAAACCTAATATCGCTGCAACCCCCACCCCTCCTTTTGAAAGCGGCAGAATGACGTGCCCAAAAGTTTCCCCTCGAGTGGCGCCCATCGTCAGTGCCGCATCGATATATTCCTGTTGCACGGATCGAAACGCATTTAAAATTGGCTGCACAGCATAAGGCAAGCTATAAACCACGGAGCCGATCACCAAGCCGGTAAAACTAAACGTTAAAGTTGCACCGGTAAGTTTAAGCCAGAAGGCGCCCAGCGGGTGTTGCGGCGAAAAGAGCACGAGCAAATAGAAGCCGATCACCGTCGGCGGCAGCACGATCGGCAAGCTGACCAGCGTTTCTACAATGATCATGCCGCGTTGTTTGCTTCGGCTCAGCCAGTAAGCGAGCGGGATGCTGACTAAAAGCAATATGAGCATAACGACAAAAGCCAACTGCAAAGTCAGCCATAACGATTCCCATAATTCCGGTGACAGTCGGTTAAATATTGGCAATTTTCCCATCATCATCTGGGCAGCCGAAAGCCATAGCGATTAAATATTGCGCGCGCCGGCTCCGAACGCAAAAATTCCAAGTAACGGTTGGCAACGGGATTTTTTATTCCCTGTTTAGTTAGCACGGCTGCCTGCTCCAAACGCGGAAAACTGGTCTCGGGTATTACATAATAGGTTCCGGCGTTTTTTAATTTGGGTGACATCACCAAAGCCAGCGCCACGATGCCGGCGTCCACGTTTCCGGTTTGAACAAATTGCGCCGTTTGCGC
>CAYZFF010000362.1:0-4915 GCA_964477305.1 uncultured Cytophagia bacterium | reverse complement strand
CCGCGCGGACGCGATAAAAATACGGCGTATTCGCTGCCAGCGCCGTATCCGCAAAACTCTTGGCGTTGGCGCCCAGCACGGCAATCTGCGTAAACGCGCTCGCGGCTCCCAGCTTCCGTTCAAGCTTGAAGCTGTCCTCATCGGTGGAATTATCCTGCCAGGTCAAATCGATTTGCGTATTGCTCACCGTTGTCGCCGTCAACAAGGTTGGCGTGCCGGGTAAATTGGGCAACGTCGAGGCTTTGGCTTCGTTAGAATAATTCGAGTGGCCGCCGCGATTCGAAGCGCGCACGCGATAGAAATACATCGTGTTTGCAGCTAAACCGTTATCGGAATAACTCATCACATTCGGGCCGACTTTCGTTACTTCAACATAGGCGTCGGCGTCTCTCATTTTGCGCTCAATTTTGAAACTGTCTTCGTTGCTGGCGTTGTCTTCCCAGGCAAGGTCGATGCGCGTATTGCTCACCGTCTTCGCAGTCAAATTCGTCGGCACGGCCGGCCGGTTCGGCAGCGTCGCGGCATTCGCTTCATTCGAATATTGCGAGTTGCCGCCGCGATTAGCCGCGCGGACACGATAAAAATAAGCCGTGTTCGGCGCCAAAGCCGTATCGGCAAAACTATTCACGTTGGCGCGCAGTAAGGCGATTTGTTTGAAGGCGCCAGCCGCCGAACCCGCCTGTGGTGAGCTTGCCGAGCCACGCTCAATCTTGAAACTATCTTCGTTAGCTGCATTGTCTTTCCAGGCCAGATCGATTCGTCTATTGCTAACCGTCGTCGCGGTCAATTGCGTTGGCGCCGCCGGCAAATTCGGCAGCGTCGTGGCGTTGGCTTCATTCGTGTATTCGGAAGGCCCGCCGGCATTATAGGCCCGCACGCGATAAAAAAACGTCGCATTCGCGCTGATACTGTTGTCGATATAGCTCGTGACGTTCGGGCCGACTTTCGCCACCTCCGCAAAAGCCTCCGTCGCCTTCATTTTCCGCTCGATCTTGAAACCGTCTTCGTTCGTGGCATTGTCTTGCCAGGCCAGATCAATGCGTTTGTTGCTCACCGTCTGCGCAGTCAAATTCGCCGCCGCCGCGGGCCGATTCGGCAGCGTCGCGGCATTTGCTTCATTCGAATAATCCGAATGGCCGCCGCGGTTGGAAGCGCGGACGCGGTAGAAATACGGCGTGTTCGCCGCCAAAGCCGTATCCGCAAAACTCTTCACATCGGCCCCGAGCACGGCAATTGTAGTAAATGCGCCGGCGGCTCCCAGCCTTCGTTCGAGCTTGAAGCTATCTTCATTGGCCGCATGATCCTGCCACTTCAGATCAATCTGTGTATTGCTCACCGTCGTCGCCGTCAATTGATTCGGCGCGGCCGGCGGATTGGGCAGCGTCGTGGCGCTGGCTTCGTTTGAGTAGCTCGAAAATCCGCCCGTGTTGAGCGCGCGAACCCGGTAAAAATATGCGGTATTGACGGTCAGGTTACTATCAGCGTAGCTGCTGGTGTTCGCCGCCACCGTCGCAATCTTCGTATAGGCCGCTGCCGGATTTAACCGGCGTTCGATCTCAAAAACCACCTCATTGTTCGAGCTGTCGATCCACGCCAGATTGATCCGTGTGGAGTTCACCGTATTTGCGGTCAACTTTCTCGGCGTTGCCGGAGCCAGCGGCAACGTCACCGCGCGCGCTTCATTGGAATAAGCGGAAAAACCGCCGCGGTTGTAAGCGCGCAACCGATAGAAATAAGGCGAGTTCGGGGCAACGCTGCTATCGGCAAAACTCTTTACGTTAGCGCCGACGCCACTAATGATTTCATATTTGCCAGACTCGCCTAACTTGCGCTCGATTTTGAAGCTGTCTTCATTACTCGATTTGTCCTGCCAGGTCAAATTGATTCGCTTGCTGCTCACGGTAATTGCGGACAAATTCGCCGGCGCCGCCGGAGGATTCGGCAGCGTCACCGTGCTGGCTTCATTGGAATAATCCGAATGCCCGCCGGCATTGAACGCGCGCACGCGATAAAAATACCTCGTGTTTCCGGTCAAATTTTTGTCGGAATAATTCGTCACATTCGCGCTGACTTTCGCCAACTCCGCATAGATACCTGCCGTCGCTGGCGAGCCGGCGGCTCCGCCCTGTTTGCGCTCAATCGCAAAACTATCCTCATTCGCCGATTTATCCTGCCAGGTCAAATTGATTTGCGTGTGGCTCACTGTCGTTGCCGCCAAATTGCTGGGCACCTCCGGTGAAATCGGCGGCGTCGTGACTTCCAAAACATTGGAATAACCGGAATAGCCGCCGGCATTATAGGCGCGTACTCGATAAAAATATTGCGTCTTTTCCGTCAAACCCGTATTGGAATATTGGGTGACATTAGCGCCGAGCGCGATAATTTCTTCGTAGACTCCGGCCGCGCCGATTTTACGCTCAATTCTAAAGCCGGTCTCATTGACCGCATTATCCTGCCACGCGAGATTAACGAGATTGTAGTCCACCAGGCTCGTGATCAAATTGGCCGGTGGCGCCGGTGGATTGGGCAACGTCGTGGTCTGTGCTTCATTGGTGTAACCCGAATGGCCGCCGTCATTGAAAGCCCGAACGCGGTAAAAATATGTGGTGTTGCCGGTAAGCGTACTGTCGGAATAGCTGGCGAGGTTGGCGTCAACTTTTGCAATTTCCGCAAACGTGCCCTGCGCGCCAATCTTGCGCTCAATCTTGAAACCGGCTTCATTATTTGAGCTATCCGCCCACGCCAAATTGATTTGGGTGTGGCTCACCGGCGTCGTGCGCAAATTTCCCGGTGCCACCGGCGGAGTTGGCGGCGTCGTGGCTTCCAAAACCTCGGAATAGCTGGAAAAGCCGCCAGCATTATAGGCGCGCACGCGATAAAAATATTGCGTCTTTTCCTTCAGTCCGGTGTTCGCATAACTCGTTGCATTGGCGCCGACCGCGATAATTTCCTCATAGTTTCCGGCCGCGCCAATTTTACGTTCGACCCGGAAACCCGCTTCATTGGCGGCATTATCCTGCCACGCGATATTGATGCGATTATGCAACACGACGGTCGCGATCAAATTGCTCGGCGCTAACGGCGGGCCAGGCAGAGTTGTGCTGCTTACCACTGCCGAGTATGCCGAAGGGCCGCCGGGGTTGTAAGCACGAATTCGATAAAAATATTTTGTATTTCCCGCCAGGCCAGTATCAGCAAAACTCACTGCATTCGCGCCGACTTGCCCAATTTCCACAAACGTCTCCGGTGCGTCCGCCGAACCTGCCGGTGGTGAGCTTGCCGAACCACGCTCAATCTTAAAACCAACTTCATTGTTGGCGTTATCCTTCCACGCGAGATTGATGCGATTGTAGCTCACGGTAGTCGCCGTCACCGTACCCGGCGCTGCCGGTGGATTGGGAAACGTTTTGGCGCTTGCTTCATTGGAATAATCGGAGTGGCCGCCGCGGTTGGCCGCGCGGAGGCGATAAGAATATTCGGTATTCGCCGCCAGGTTCCGGTCTAAAAACTCTTTCGTGTTGGCGCCGAGCGTCGCAATTCGCTTATAAACGACAGACGAGCCTTGTGGTGAGCCTGTCGAACCACGCTCGATCTTGAAACTATCTTCGTTCGTCGCATTATCCTGCCACGTGAGCTTGATTTGCGTATTGCTGACGGTGGCTGCGACTAAACTCCCCGGTGCTGCCGGTTTATTGGGCAATGTGGTAGCGCTGGCCTCGTTGGAATAATCCGTATGATTGCCGGTATTAAAAGCGCGTAGGCGATAAAAATAGAGCGTATTCGCGGCTAAACCCGAGTCGGCAAACTGAGTCGCGTTCACGCCGGCGATGGCGATCTTCGCGAACGTGCCCGGCGCGCCGGTCGAACTGCGTTCAATCTGGAAGCCCTCTTCGTTCGTGGCATTGTCTTGCCAGGTGAGCTTGAGGCGCGAATTACTGATTGCGGTCGCGGCTAAATTGCTCGGCGCGCCCGGCGGATTCGGAAACGTCTTCGCGCCGGCGGTATTGGAATAATCCGATTGGCCGCCGATATTAAACGCGCGCAGGCGGTAGAAATAGTCCGTTGTCGCAGTCAGCCCTTTGTCGGAAAAACTTTTCGCCTCGGCGGGCAGCGTCGCAATTTTCACGTAATTACCGGACGCGCCTGTCGTACTACGCTCGACTTTAAAACTATCTTCATTCGTTGCGTTGTCCTGCCACGTGAGATCAATCTGGATATTGCTCACTGCCGTCGCGGTCAAACTGCTCGGCGCCGCCGGCCGGTCCGGCAGCGTCGTGGCACTGGCTTCATTGGAATAATCCGTCTGATTGCCGGTGTTAAACGCGCGCACGCGATAAAAATACAACGTATTTGAAGCCAGGCTGGAATCGGTAAATTGCTTGATATTCGCGCCAACAATCGCAATTTGCAAAAAATTTGAACTTGCCGAACTTGCTTGTGGTGAGCTTGCCGAACCACGCTCAATCTGAAAGCCGGCTTCGTTGGTCGCGTTATCCTGCCATTTCAAATTGATGCGAGAGTTGCTCATCGTCGTGGCCGTCAAATTGCTCGGCGCGCCCGGCGGATTCGGAAACGTTTTGGCGCTGGCTTCATTCGAGTAATCCGACTGGCCGCCGATATTGGTCGCGCGTAGGCGATAATAATACTCCGTATTCGCCGCAAGCTTTTTATCCGAAAAATTCTTCGCGTTGGCTGCAAGGGTCGCAAGTTTCACATACTTGCCGGCGGCGCCCAACTTCCGCTCAATCTTGAAACTATCTTCGTTCGTCGCATTATCCTGCCAAGCGAGATTGATCTGGGTATTGCTCACCGTGGTTGCGGTCAAGTTCGTCGGCGCGAACGGTCGGTCGGGGAGCGTTCTGGCGCTCGTTTCATTAGAATAATCCGAAAAACCACCGAGATTTATTGCATACAC
>CAYZFF010000361.1:0-4932 GCA_964477305.1 uncultured Cytophagia bacterium | reverse complement strand
GCCGGTTTGTGGAACGTCGCTTTTGCCGTCAATCAGCTTTCCGGCTTGAATCGCAATGATTTTTTCCTGGGCGGGCAGCGATGCTGAATGGAAAGCTAAAAATGAAATTAAAAGAATGCAGGCACTGTTTTTCATCTCGCGCCTCCGTGCTAAAATGAAAATCGCGTTATTTCTGGCAGCGATTGCTTGCGTAGCTTAAAAATTTGACAGCGCTAAAGATATATAAAAGGCGGGTAAAGTGCAAATAAAAAAGGTGGGTAATTCAACTTCTGCTTATAGCAAAAAAACAAGGGGCGCCCTCTATCTCCGATAGAAAAACGCCCCTCACGGACGCCAAAAAGCTTTGGGGGTAGGCGAAGTCGGACTTGGTCTCGGCAAATTTTCAAGCTTGGAAAAATTCCCTGACCAAGTCCGACTTCAAGTTTTATCTCATCACGACAATTTTCTGTTTCGCCACAAATGTTCCCGCTTGCATACGGACAAAGTAAATCCCGCTTTCAACCCGAACGCCATTGTCATCAAATCCATTCCAGAAGGTCTGATGGAAACCGGCGGGTTTCAATCCTTGCTCTAATAAGCGCACGCGCCGGCCAAGCAGGTCATAAACAGCCAATGTAACGACGCTCTGCTGTGGAATTTGAAAAGGAATTACCGTCAACGCGCTGCCGCTGCGGACGGGATTCGGAAAATTTTGCTGCAACGCAAAGGCTTTGGGCAAAGCAGGTTTTGACTCGTTAACGCCTGTGGTTGAGACGAGTACCTTCCAGTTCACCGTGACGGTATCGCGCTGATCGCTCACCACCACGCGAATGGTGTTTTCCCGCAAACCGGTGGTGAATGGATAAAAATCATAATTCGCGCTGTAGCCAACCGGCGCGGGAACCTCATTCAGTGTCCAGGTATACGTCAACAAATCGTTGTCGGGATCAAACGCTTGAATTTTAAATTTCACGGTGTCGGACAAACCGCTGCGCAGCGGCGGATTCGTTGCCGGCGAAATTTGGGTGATGATCGGTTTGCTATTCGCCGCGATGGGCAAATCGCGATTGTATCTGAAATCAAAACCGGCAAGCGGATAAACCTGGGCCTCGCCAATTTCGCCGGCGCCGAAATAATTGTGCGTCGCGCTGATCGTTGGCGTCATGCCCTCACGGGCGAGCGCGGCTCCACGAGTGCCGCCGGTGTTATTGAAAATATCGTTGCCCAACCCCGGCGCGCCGCCGATGCTCGGGGTCGCGTTGCCTTTGCAAAAAATCGCGCCGCTGCCCTCGGCGATTTTGACTTCATTACCCACGATAATGTTGCTGCTAATTTGCGGCGTCGCCTCATTCAAATAAATCGCCGAGCCGTTGTCGAGCGAACGGTTCTGCCGAAATTCGCCGGCGCGAATCTCGCCGCCGACGCGGTGATAATAAATCGCCCCGCCGCGCCCTTGATTTTCCAGAAAGCGGCAATGGCTGAGAAAAATTTGTTGACTCGAATCAGCGGCAAGCGCGCCGCCCTCGCCGGCGGTGTTATTGCCGCGAAACGTAATTTGATTTAGATAAACAAACGCGCTTTTATGAATACGCACGCCGCCAGTAGCCGAGGATAAATCAGGCAACGCCAGGGCACTTCCATTAAAATTGCCGTTAAGGATGGATAAGTTTTGCAGACGCACGCGCAGAGCGAAATTAATTTCAAACAGGCGTGTGTTTTTTTCACCGTCGAAGATAACGCTATCGGCATGTTGTCCGACGAGAGCGACCCGATGCGGTAAATACACCGGAAATCTCTCACCGGTCGTTTTGGCCGAGTAAACGCCGGGGAGCAAATTGAGTCGCACCGAATCGCCTGGCTCGGTGAAAAAACGCCGCAGTGCCGCGTTGATCGTTCTCCACGGTGCATTTTTGTTGATGCCGGTATTGTTATCGTTTCCTTTCGGCGAAAGGTAAAACTCGCGATTTTTTTCCGGCACCGTGATGGTGACGTTCCGATAGGATGAAATCTCAAATAACGATAAATTGTCGACGAGGGTTGCTGTCGGTTTGCCGCCCAAAAAATTGAAACGTGCATCAATCTTGTCGCCACGCAAGGCGCTGCTTAATTCTTTACCCGGTTTCGAGGCGCGATTACCATAAATATCGTTGCCATTGCCGTTAACGCCACCGATAGTCGCTTTACCGTTGGCGCCGAGGTAAACGCCGCCGCCACTGCCGTTCACCGCGGCATTATCGATGAGAAAGTTTCGCCAGATTCTCCCCACTCCGTTCAACACGGCTACACCGCCACCCTGTGCCGCGTTGTTATCATGAATGCGATTGTTTATCAGCGTCAACACCGCGGAACTATCGACATTTATCGCGCCGCCGTTTTGTTGGGCGCGATTGACATAAAATTCCGAATCTTGGATTTCGACAGAATCGCCCACGGCCAGTATCGCGCCGCCGCTTTGTTGCGCTGAATTATTATTGATCACACAATTACGAATGAGTGTTTTAAAATTCCGCCACGCCGCGACCGCGCCGCCGTGCGTCGCCGAGTTATTTTGCAAAGAACAATTTTCAATCGTCGTGGCCACGGCCTTCTTCATAGCGGCATTCGTTCCCGTTTTAACGAAAATTGCGCCGCCAAAATCCGCGGCCTTGCCACCGACGATATTCAAATCGGCGACGATGCTGCCCACCACGTCACGCCCTTCAAAAACGCGCGCCCGATTGGCCGCGTCGACAGTGACGGAATCACGGTTCACGCCGCGGACGGTGACATAACTTTCCAGCGGAATGGGAAATAATTCAGCATTCGTCGCGCCTGAAAATTTTCCGGGCAAAAGCTGCACGGTTAAAGGATTTTTGTCGATTCCAAACGCCAACCGCAAAGCCTCGCCAATCGTGCGGAGCGCTTGAGAGCGCGACGTTCCGCTGGCGACGTCGTTGCCGGCGGGCGAGACGTAAATTGTTTTTGTATTCGCCGGCATCCGGGCGGCAACTTGCCGGAAATTTTCAGAAGCAAATTGGGCAAAGGGCGCGAGCAGCGTCGAGTCGGGAATTTGCCCCCAGTAATTGTAGCGGGCATCGACCTTGATGCCAAGTTCGAAACGATGAATTTGCGAGCCGCCCTGTGCGGCGCTATTCAGATAAATGTCATTGGCCTGCGTGTCGCGGGTGCCGATCTGCGGCAGCGAGCCGCCATCTAACGCAATCGCACCGCCGCCAACAATCGTCGCGCGATTTGCAATGATGCGGTTATTAAAAATACGCGCGCTCGAACTCGTCAAATACAGCGCGCCGCCGAACGCAGCGGAATTGTTTTTAAATTCGTTTCTGATAAACTTGCTCTCACTGGTGGAATCGCAATGTACCGCGCCGCCGCCGTTGATCGCGCTGTTATCGATGAAAACATTTCCGGTCAACTCCGTCGTGTCATCCAACAATGCCAGCGCGCCGCCGTGGCCCGTGCTGGTGTTGCGGCGGAAAATATTGTTGCGAATCTCCGAGCTTTTGACGCGGATAAACGTGAGCGCCGCGCCGCGCTGCGATTGATTATCTTCAAACACGCAGTTTTCAATCAAAACATCCTCGCTGAAACGCGCGAGAATAGCGCCGGCCTTGAGGTTGGTTTTATAATTCCGGAAAGTCAGATTCGCCAAACGCAGTTTTGCGATATTTTCCAATCGCAGCAATTCGGTATTCGTAACATTCGCGCCACCGAAAATTGTTCCCGGATTTGCCGTGGCGCCAAGAATGGCGATATTGCTTTTGGCCTGAATCGGAAATTGTTCGCCGTTGGTCGCAACGGAGTAAATCCCCGGCGCCAACTTGATCGTCAGCGAATCAAGCGCGGTTGCGAAAATTTGTGAAAACGCATAGCCGAGCGTGCGCCACGGCGAGTTAGGCGAACCGTTGTTGTCGTTGGAGCCATTCGGCGTGACATAAAACTCGGTGGTACCGAGCGTCATGTTATTCGCAAGATTGCGATAATTATTAAGATCGACAAAGTTCGCCGGATAAACCAGATGGCTGTTGGGAACGGCGCCCCAGTAATTGTAGCGCGCATTAACCGACGTCTTGTTGTCGATAATATACAATTGCGCGCCGGTGGCACCGCCAACGTTATCATGAATATCGTTACCGGCGTTCTGCACGCCGCCGATAATCGGGTTGCTCGAATACACGATAATGCCGCCGGCATTTTTGGTGATGGCGCGGCTGGCGCTATTGCCGCGAATACGATTGCGTTGTAGTGTCGGCGCGGCGAGATTGATATAAACGCCGCCGGCGCTATTTTTTGCCGCGTTCTGTTGAATAATATTGGCGAGCAGTCGAGCCGATTGGGTCAACTGACAATAAATGCCAGCGCCGTCAAACGCGGCATTATTTTCCAGCAGATTGCTTTCCAAAAGAATATCCGCGCCGCCATCGAGCAGCACGCCGCCGCCGAGTGTCTTTGCTTCATTGGCGCGAAGGCGGCAATCTTTGATCACGATTTTCCGGCAATTGCGCAAAAGGATGGCGCCACCGCGACTACCCTCGCCGGTATCGATTTTTGCGAAGCCGTTGCGCAGTGTCAATGCGGCAATCGAAATGCCCACCACATTTTGTCCGAACACCGCGCGGGCGCTTTGGTTTGCATCAATGATCGTGTTGATACTGCCGTTGCCGAGGAGAGAAATCCAACTTTTTAATTTAATTGGAAAGCTTTCCCCGGTTGCCGCAACGCCTAAAATTCCCGTGGGCAATTTAATGACTTTGGGATTGAGTGAGTCGGCGTTCAACTGGCTCAAGGCAAACGTGATGGTGCGCCACGGGTTATTTTTTGCGCCCGTGCCGGTGGTGTTGCTGCCGGTTGGCGAAACATAAAAAGTATCGGTAGCAGCGACAGCGGTATTCTTGGGCAGGTGGTCATTTGCCAAAAGAACACTCAACCCGCTCACATAGCCAAGAAAAATTGTCA
>CAYZFF010000360.1:0-4947 GCA_964477305.1 uncultured Cytophagia bacterium | reverse complement strand
CGCGCCAAATCCGTGACCGTCGAATACATGCTGCCCGCCGGCGCCATGCCGAGTTGAAACGTCGGCGCGACAAAATTGCGGCCATCGTAGCTCCACATGTAAGCTTTTGCGAGACGTTTTAAAATCTCCGGTGTCGGCGCGAAGCTGCTGTTGTTCAATCCCATCGGCGCGAGAACGGCTTTTTGCAAATATTCTGTAAACGGTTGCTTCTGCGTTTTCTCCAATACATAACCAACCGTGGCAATGCCGGCGTTGGAATATTTGATGCGCTTCTCCGGCTCGTAGACCAACGTGGTGGAATTGAGGCTCTGCACGGTTTGCGCCAACGACGTGGTCGCATCATCAAAATAATTTCCCGCCGGCGGCTCGCGCACGAGTCCGGAACGATGCGACATCAATTGCCGCAACGTAATCACTTTATTGAATGGGTTGTTCGGTTTAAAATCCGGCAGATATTTTGTAATTGGCGTATCAAGATCAATCACGCTGCGTTCGACGAGCTGCATGATGCCGATGTCGGTAAACAATTTCGACACTGAACCGACGCGATAAACCGTTTCCGCGGTCGCCGGAATCTTTTGGCCGGGGTCTTCCATGCCGAAGCCTTTGGCCCACACCGTTTGTTGATCATCGACGAGGGCAATCGAAAGTGCTGGCAGTTTTTTATCCTGCATTTCACGGTTGATGAAGCGCTCCAATTCTGCAATCGTCGCGGAATAATCGGTGCGAGGCAAAAAATTCGCATTGGGCTTTCCATCAAAGCCCCACGAGAATAGCGCTATAACAAAAAATAACGCCGCTAAACTTGTCAACTTGAGGAAGGTTTTGTGATGAGGCATGATTTTATGGCTCCTGAAAACTATTTAACTGCGAAGTTTTTTAAACCACGAAGACACGGCGGCACTAAAAAACTGATAAACTTCGTGCCTTTATGTCTTCGTGGTTAATTAAATTGAACAAACAAATTTTCCTTGTTTCAATCGACGCACCGTTTAATGATCTGGCGTTATCGTCATCGCTTTTTCAATTTCATCCGCGGTGTAGGGCAGGCCTTTCGTCAGAATTTCGTGGCCGCCAGTGGTGACGAGCAGCATGTCTTCGAGATAAAAAGCTTGACCAGCGACGGCAAACATCGGCTCAAATTCCAACACCATGCCGGGTTGAAAAACACCAGTGGGCGCTTTTTCACCCGGCTCCAGTCCGCTGGTGTGCAAATGCCAAATGTCGTGATTGTTCGGATCGAGCAAGAGCGTCGCAGCTTCTTTTGCCAACGAGGTTTTGAGAGCAGCTTGCACGCGCGCCACTTCTTGGCGGCCAGCGGCAATCATATCATCGTGGCGCGCGCCCGGCCGAATCGCGGCAACGCCGGTGCGATAAACGTTGATCAAAAGATTCCACACTTCGCGCTGTTCCTGCGAGAAGCGGCCGGAGACGGGCGCGGTGCGACCCACGTCGCCTTTGTAAAAATCCATGTCGCAGCCGATGTCAACCCGAACCAATTCGCCGGCTTGCATACGGCGATTCAAATGATAATAATCCGCCAGCGACTCAAACGGTTTCGGAAAAACCGCATTCGGTCCGGACATCACCCACGGCCAAAATGAAGGCCCTTCCGC
The DNA here is from genome assembly GCA_964477305.1 of uncultured Cytophagia bacterium. Taxonomy (GTDB): domain Bacteria; phylum Zhuqueibacterota; class Zhuqueibacteria; order Zhuqueibacterales; family Zhuqueibacteraceae; genus Zhuqueibacter. The sequence goes on along the minus strand of CAYZFF010000360.1, from coordinate 3,331 downwards.
GCCGGCGCGAATGCAGCCACAAACAATTTCGGCTTCCACTTCGCGTTGCGATTTTCCCGCTCGCAAATTTCGTAAACCAGCCAAGAGTGCGGCTGCGCTTGCGGCAGCGACACGTCGAATGATTTGAATTTCCGTTGGCGTTTTAATCATGCGGAGGGCAGCGATCATCGCGCGCGCGGAATGAATCTCTGCTTGCGGCCAGCGCGCCGCCAATGCGTTGCGCCACAACACGGGCGTATCGGAGATCGGCAGCAGTCCCGAGGGATTGCTCGGCGGCGGCGTTACCCAGTAACTATCATCGAGATAAAGCTTCAATCGCGCTTGCTGTTGCCGGCGGTCGAGAAAGGCAGCCAATTCTTCCCACGGCGCGACATGATCGAATCGCCATTTCCTTTCCGAATCCTGCCCCGGCGCAATCAAAGCGTTGGGCAACCATTTTTCAGCGCCGGACAACTTGGCCGGTACAAAGAGCCACGATTCTTTGGTTCCGCCATCCAACGCCAGAATCGCATTCACGGCGCTGCCAAGGCCGGTAAAATAAAAGAAGCTTGGATTCTGCTGAAAGCCGTGACTCACCAGTTCATCTTCGTTGACGAAAAGATTGCGCGCATGCAGCAGCAAAATACCGTCGGGCAATTGCGCCAACAGATTTTGGCGGTGTTGATAAAATTCATCGAAAGGGATTTTTTCTTGCGTGAGGGCAGCGTGGCTAAAAAGCAAAAAAAGCGGAATCCAAATTTGTTCGCGTGAACTCTTCATAAGCGCTTTCAGGGAAGTGCTGTCGTGTTCAAAAAACAATATCACTTCAATTTTTGGATGCAGTCAAATTGATGTAGATCATTTCAATCCAGCGATCCGTGGGAATAAAACCACTGCCCAGGGTTTCCATAAAACTTTGTAGTCCATCTTTACGGCTTATGAAAACTGGTACCAATAAATTTCAACGCCTCCGAAAGGCCGCTGCGCCAATAAGACCACATGTGCGCGCCGTCGCGCACGCGATATTCATGCGGAATCTGCCGTTTGGTGAGCGCGACGTGCAACATCGCATTGCCAATGGTCAGAAAATCATCATCGCCGCAGTCGAGATAAATTTTAACACTTTTGAGCTTCTCAATCTCAGCCGTTTCTGCAATGCGAATGGGATTGTAAGACAACAGATGTGGGGTGAGCCGCGCCTCCCCGCTCCCCGGCCCATAAACCGCGGTTGGCCAACGGCCCCAACCACGCTCGTCCATCGCCACCATTTGCTCGGTGGTATTGACGCCAGCGCTCAACGCCGCCCCTGCCACAAATTGCTCCGGATGACGCATGATATACACCAGCGTGCCAAATCCGCCCATCGACAAGCCGGCAACACCGCGATAACTTTTTTCGGCGCGAATGCGATAATGCGATTCAATATACGGCATGAACTCGCCGAAGAAAAAATCTTCATAGCGAACCGAGCCGTTATAGTTATTGATGTACCAACTCGGCCCGCCATCGGGCATGGCGATAATCATTGAGGGAATCTCCCGCTTCGCGATGGCTTCGTCTGCAATCAGGTTCGCCTCACCAAATTGAATCCAACCCATGTCGTTATCGGTATAGCCGTGCAGCAAATAAACGACGGGATAAAAACGATTTGAAGTGTCGTAATCAAATGGCAGATAAATGGTGTACCGCACTTTCGTGCCGAGAATTTTGCTGTCGAGGGTCAACCCTTCTTTCACGACGCCGCGCGAAATTTGCGCGTGGGTGGTGAAAGCCCATGCAAGCAGAAATGCCAAAACTAATAATGTTCTCATTGCAATTTTCTTTTGCTTATCCAAATCATTCGGTTTTCAGCGCAATTCGTTGATTGTTGTTGAACGCTCTGCTGCTAATTTGCCAAATCCATCGCATGTTCCGCCACCTTCCCGGCCACAACAGTGACCTCCAACGACTTCTCCGCTTTGCTCTTGATCGCTTTGGCAGTAACGCGATAGCGGCCCGGTGACAATTCAAACGTTTTGGGATTGGAGTTCGCGCTGGTGTAGGTTCTGCCCTGTGTTACCGGCGCTCCGGAAACGGCATCAATAATTTGCACTGTGGCATCAACCAACGCGCCGCCGGAAACGGTGCTGAGGCGCAGCGTGCCGCTGGAAAATTCATATGCGCGATCCGATCGCGCGCCGCTCTTCACCACGACACCTTCGATTTTCTTCTCCACCTCTCCGTCGAACTCAATCGATTTGATCACGACGTCATAATTACCCGGCGTAATCTGGAATACTTTGGGATTATTCTTGGCGTCGGTGTAAGAACGACCGCTGGCAACCGCAGTTTTTGTGCCCGCTGCCACCACGTTGATCGTCGCATCCGAAAGCTTGCCGTTGCGTGTGACTTTCACCGCCAGTTCGCCCACGCCGAAATCGACGATTTTTTTTATCGTATCGCTCGGCGCGATTTTGACGCCGGTGAATCGTTGCGTAGCTTCGCCTTTGAAATTGATCGCCCGCACTTCAATATCATACTCACCGGCCATAATCGGCAGCAGACGAGGATTGGTTGAAGCCGCGGTATATGTGCGGCCGTTGGCAACATCTTTGCGCGCGCCACGAGGAAAAACATAAACGTGGGCGTCAATCAACTCGTTGTTGGCCACCACTTTAATTGAGAGAAAAGCATTGCTCGGATCGGCCGGCACCACCGCGCGCTCGAACGCCGCGGCCAGCTCATCCGCATTCTCCGCGCTGAGATAAAGCCCGCCGCCGGCTTGCGCGGCGCATTCCAGTTGCGCCACATTTTCCTTGCCGACGTCGAAGCCGATGACGTGCATCACAAAATTGGTTCCGGTCGCTTTGGCTTTGCTCACGATTTGACACGGATCACCGCCGCAGGTTTCGAGGCCGTCGCTGAACAAAACGATAGTCGTCGCGCCCGTTCCGGCCGGCACCGCCTCAAAAGCTTTGCGGATCGCACCAGTAATCGGCGTCATGCCCTTCGGGTTGAGGCCATCGATTTGCTGCGTGAGCGCGGCTTTGTTCAACGCCGCCAGTGGCGTGATGATTTCGATATCTTCGCAATCTTTCTCGCGACGATGGCCGTAGGCGACCAGGCCGAGTTGAGTCTCGGCGCCGAGTTTATTCACCAGGTTTTTCATCACCCGCCGGGCGATAACGATTTTATTTTCACCGCCGATCTGCCCCCACATCGAGCCGGAAGCATCGAGGATGAGCAGGAGACGATTCGGCGATTTTGGCGCAGAAGTTTGCGCCTGTGCGGAGAGCACCGTCAAACCAAGAATGCCGGCGATAAAATACAATGAAAAACGTTTGCTCATTTTAATTCTCCTAAGCAATTACTG
>CAYZFF010000359.1:2614-4952 GCA_964477305.1 uncultured Cytophagia bacterium | reverse complement strand
TCTTACCTCTGCTGCTCATTAAACATCCTCACCCCATTCTCCAAATGTTTCTTGCTCAAAGATACTGAGACAATCGTTATCGTTGCAGCAGCACCAAGAAGGACAACATCCGTCGTGCTGGAGCTGTCATCGACCAATCGACCATTGGATATTTCTTGAGAATCATTAATGCTGTCAATGAGCAGTTTGGCGCTCACGGCCACAAGGCCTAAGGCGCCGACAAAACCGAGCACATTGTACGGATAGGCTTTCTTGGCTTCTTTTAAAGCATCCGGATGCTGAGACAAAATTTCTTGAAATTCAGGCTTAAAAGTAAAACCCCAAAAACCATACACCTTTTGCGGCGTCTGGCCGTTGTAGATGAATTTCAATGCACCCAAAAATTTACTTTTAAGGCGAAGGTTCCCCTTGGTCTCATCACCTTCCAAAGTCGATTGCACAAAAACGCGATCAGCTTCTTGAGAAACTGCAGGCCCGAGCAACCGGGCTCTTGAAAATTTAAGCGGCCCATCGCTGTGAGAACTTCGAAAACGCATTTGTGCAGACGCTTGTGGCATCGCCGGGTAAGCACCCAAAACCAGGATTAGGCCAACGCAGGTTGACTTGAGCAGAATACGCGACATTGAGGCAAACCGTAACATTTGTCATCTTTCTTTGTCAAAAAGTTATTGAAATCCCAAACTGGAATGACCCACCCATTGGTTGCAATTTCATGCTGCCGTCATTAAAACTCTCCGGAGCAAAATATGGTTGTGTTTCCAAATCAATATTTGACGACTCGGCAAGTTTTAGCTTCAATTCGGAAAAAGAGCCATTTTGTATATTGGCGCTACCCTTGTTTTCTTCCTTGTCCTTGTCTTTATCTTCATCCTTTTTATCGTCGTTGCTGTCTTTTTTCAAAACTTTGAAAACAATAATCGCGCCGATAACGGCTGCGCCAACGATAAGCACGGGCGTCAGCGAAGTGCCTTTGGGGCTGTTGTCATGCCAACCAGATAATTTGGCCGGCTGGCCGGGGCTTTTGGCGTTCTTTTCATTTCCAGCCGCCACGGCCCTTTCTTGAAAACATAACGCATTGACGAAAAAGAACACGAGCGCAAGCGCCAGATTCTTTTGAAAAAATTTGGATTTCATCTTGACCTCCTCATTTTAATATTGGGTACTCGAAACCTCACTGGATACGTTTGAAAAACTGCGATACAAAATTTGCAGCGGGATTTTGAAATATCGTTGTCAACCATTACGAGATTTTTGCCGCCAACTGCACATAATTCACATTCTATGCCAAATTGAATGACGCCCTAAAATTATTCGACTTAGAAAATTTTCTCGAAAAAGGCTTGCAATTCGTGGTAATTTTTGCAACATTTTCTCACCTTCAATGTTGCAATTTGGAAACATTTTAAACGGGCTTTTTCCCTTATCTGAAACGATAAAAATATTCCGAGGAGGAGCAAATGCGCACTCCGAAAAATCCGGCGCGGCGGTTTTATTTCTATTGCCTCGCGGCCTCGCTTTTGTTGGCGTTGGTCATTTCATTCTTACTGCGAACTTTTCTCATGCCGAATGTGCTGGAACTAATTGAGCAAAGTCATAGCTTCGACTACGTTGCCTATCACGACTTCGACAAAGATGGAATCAGTGAACAAGTAACTGGGCTTAACGACCCAAAAACACATGAATATAGACTCCATGTACGGAATCGTTCAGGAAATTTTCTAGATCAGTGCAACTATTCTGAGCCAACCCGATTTGATTCTCGAGAACCTTGGTTGGTTTTTGGTGATTATAATGATGATGATCTCGACGATATCTTTACCTTTTCCCAGCAAGAAGACTCTTTATTTTTATATATGCATGATTTATGGCGCAAACATGTCATCATTCAACGGCAGTTTCTGTTCAAAGCCCAATCCCCTGGTCGTGATTTTTGGATCCGTGAAGGTGGTTTGATAAATTTAAACGAGCGCGGGGATAAGGGTCTTGTTTTTGCGATATTAACTGGTCCCGGTATGCAGACACGGAGTGTCCATGTTTATGATATACAAAAGAGGGTGATTGTCAATAGTTTAGAAAATCATGTGTTCTGGCACGATCTATTTTTCTTCGATTTAACCGGAGATAGTCGGGAGGAGGTCATTCTCACAGGATATGCGACTGGTAATATTCACCATCCACAACCATACGGTGATGATCGGTGCTGGCTCTTTGTTCTTGACCAGAATTTGAAACCCATCTTCGCACCGATTCCTTTTGGCGAATATAGTTCATCACTTCAAGCGAAACCGATCGAAATAGATAATACCCGATATTTGTTAGTCGCTTATCACTATCAGGG
>CAYZFF010000359.1:0-2514 GCA_964477305.1 uncultured Cytophagia bacterium | reverse complement strand
CCGAGGCGCTGCAGAAAAGCCCGCAAACTGTGAGCGCAATCGAAACCTGCATGAATTCTGGCGAGCCGGTGCGGCGGCAAATGGCGCTTCATGAGGGGAATCATCAAGCGGAATGCGAGATTGCGGTCACGCCGTTTATCTCACGGCTCAAGCTCATTCGCGGTTATCTGGTCGAGATCAAAGAATCAACTGATTTCGCCGTCAACGGGCGCTTGCAGAGCTGGAGCCACGCCGTTCAGAAAATTGCGCACGCGATCAAATCGCCGCTCGCTTCCATTGCGCTGAATTTAACGGCGTTTGAGATGCGGCTTGACGAGCTATTGAACGGCAAAATTGACACGGCGGAGCAAGAGCAGCTTGACGATGACGTTAAAACCATGCGGCTGGAAATCAGGCGGATCGAGCAGCTTACTAAAAGTTTTATCCATTTCACCACGCTGGACAAGCCGCATTTTCAAAGCGTTGACATTCGGCAACAGATTGAGCAGGCCATCGGCAGCTTCAAAAACTTCACGACTGACAAGCTGCAAATGCAAACCAATCTTGATCTTGAATATCACACCATTTGGGCCGATCCGCAGCAGATCGAGAAAGTGCTGCAGATTCTCATTGAAAACGCCGTGCAGGCGCTGCACGGCAAAGGCGTGATCGAGATTTCTACAGCGATGGCACAATATTTGGACAAACCTTTAACGAATTATTTAGAAATCGAAGTCGCCGATACCGGCCCCGGCATTGCGCCGGAGGATCATGAAAAGATTTTCGAGCCGTTTTACACCACGAAAAAAGAAGAAGGCACCGGCATGGGTTTGCCGATTGCGAAGAAAATCGTCGAAGATCATGGCGGCAAAATCGGCGTCCATTCCCGGCCGGGGTTCGGCGCGGTGCTGCGGTTTTCGGTGCCGCTTTATGAAGAGAGAACGTAACGCAGACTTCCAGCCCGATGTTATTAACTTTTGTACCACGAAGACACAAAGACACTAAGAAAAGGTTTTAGCTTCGTGCCTTTGTGTCTTGGTGGTTATCTTTGTTTGCGGCTTTGCCTGCAATTGGATTAAGGCTTCTCTTAAAAGTTAGCGACTTTGGATTTCGAGTCTGTCGCGGCGGAGCAGGCTGGTAGCTGCGCTACGCAATCTAACGGTAACAACCCATGAAAGATAAAATTCTGCTGATTGATGACGACGCCACGTTTTTAAAATCGCTGAAAAAAGTTCTCAGCCTGAAGAAGTATGCCGTCGATACGGCGGCGGCCGCGGCGGAAGCGGAAGTTTTGCTCGAGGCCAATGGCTACGCCTGCGTTTTGTTGGATCTCAATATCGACGGCGTCAAGAATTTCGATTTGTTGAAACTGATTTTGCACCAGCAGCCACTGACGCCGGTGATCATGCTTTCCGGCGAAGGCAATATCGAGATTGCCGTGGAGAGCCTGAAAGCCGGCGCGTATGATTTTGTGGAAAAATCGGCGATTCCGGATCGGCTATTGGCGATGGTCAAAAACGCGATGCAGCAAAAAAATTTGCAGGAAGAAAAAGACGCGTTTTTTCAGGCGCTCAAAGAGAATTTTCGGATGATCGGCGTGAGCGCGCCCATGCAAGCGTTGTTTCAGCAAATTGAGGAAGTGGCCAAAACCGACGCGAAAGTTTTGATTTTAGGCGAGACCGGCACCGGCAAGGAATTGGTGGCGTGGTCGATTCATCATCATAGTCTGCGGCAAGGCAAACCGTATCTGAAGCTGAATTGCGCCGCCATTCCCCCGGAACTGTTGGAGAGTGAAATTTTCGGGCATCGCAAAGGCGCGTTCACCGGCGCGCTGGCCGAGCGCAAGGGCAAATTTCTTGAGGCTGACGGCGGCACGTTTTTCCTCGATGAAATCGGCGATATGAGCCTGCCGCTGCAGGCCAAACTCTTGCGCGTTCTGGAAGAGGGGGAAGTGGAGATGATCGGGGACAACACGCCGCGCCAAGTCGACGTGCGCGTGATTGCGGCGACGAATCGCAATCTCGAAGAGCTGATCGCCGCGGGAAAATTTCGTGACGATTTGTATTACCGGCTGAATGTGTTTAAAATTAAAATTCCCCCGCTGCGCGAACGTCCGGAGGATATTTTGCCGTTGGCCCATCATTTTCTGCAAGAATTCAGCGCGCGGCACAACAAGCCGGTGCTCGGCATCAAAAGGCGCGCGAGCGCGCTGTTGCTAAATTATCCCTGGCCGGGCAACGTGCGCGAGCTGCGCAACCTCGTTGAAAAAATTGTCATTTCCGCGCATGCGCCCGAAATCGATCTCGACGAGGTGCGAAGCGCGTTGGGAACGAACCCGATGGACGCGCGGACGATGCCGGCCCTTGCAGAAGAGCAGATCACGGCGTTGAGCCGTGCGCTGCATGATTTTGAAAAACGCTATATTTTAGCCGCACTCGATCAATACCATTGGAAGATGCAGGAAACCGCCACAGCGTTGCAAATCGATCGCTCCAATTTGTTTAAAAAAATGCGGAGGTATCGCATAAATAAATT
>CAYZFF010000358.1:0-4965 GCA_964477305.1 uncultured Cytophagia bacterium | reverse complement strand
AGCACGATTGGCCGCTTGCTGGCCGCCCAACTGCAATGGAATTTCATCGATCTCGACGAGCAAATCGTGGCGCAGGCGCAAATGCCGATCGAGCAAATCTTTGCAGTGCACGGCGAGCCGTATTTTCGCAGTCTGGAATTGGCGCTGCTGGAACAAATGCGCACTGCTGAAAACGTCGTCATCGCGCTCGGCGGTGGCACCGCGGCACAGGAACCGGCCTGGCCGGTTTTGCAGCACGGCCTGTCGATCTACTTGCGTTGCCATCCCGACGAATTGTTTCGCCGTTTGAAGGACGATCCGTATCGTCCGATGTTGGGCCACATGTCGCCCACCGAACGGCTGCTGGTGATTAAAAACTTGCTCACCATCCGCGAGCCGTTTTATAATCGCGCGACAATGACCGTTGATAGTTTTGCCGAGCATCCGCCAGTAGAAACGGCGGCCTTTGTGGCGCAATTGGTGCGCGGGAGTTTAATAAAAACTGCTGAAGTTGAAAACTTCAAATTATAAATTTCATTTTAGCATTTGAAACAAGAACTATATTTACCATGCGGAAGATTCTTTTTATTCACGGCCCTAATCTTAATTTGCTTGGTGACCGCGAGCCGGAAATTTATGGCCGGTTAACGCTGCCGCAAATCAACGAACAAATTGCCGCGTTTGCCGGCAAGTGTGCGGTCGAACCGATTTTTTTTCAATCCAATCACGAAGGCCAAATCATTGATTTCCTGCACGAACATCGCCGCGCTGCGACCGGCGTCGTACTCAATCCCGCCGCGTTGACGCACTACAGCTACGCCTTGCGCGACGCCATTGCCGCCGTGAATCTACCAACCGTCGAAGTGCATCTCTCCGATATTCACCGCCGCGAGGCGTTTCGAAGCATTTCGGTGGTGCGCGACGTTTGCGTCGCACAAATTTCCGGACTCGGCGTTGAAAGTTATTGTCGCGGTCTCGAGGTTGTACTCGGATTTAACGGCCGGCAAGAATTACAACAGGCCATCGATGAAACGAAAAACGCCGACGCGGCTTATCGCGCGTGCGTAAAGATTCTCAAGCGTGATTTCGCGAAATACAATTGGGTTGGCATTTATTTGGTTGAGGGCAATGACCTCGTCGTTCATAATTATATCGGCGCGCCAACGCCGCACACGCGCATTCCGATTGGACAAGGCATTTGCGGCGCGGCGGTTGCCGAGGCGGAAACCATCGTGGTTCCCGATGTCAATGCTGACTCGCGTTATCTCGCTTGCAGTATCGAAACCAAATCTGAAATCGTCGTGCCGATTCAAGGCCGCCGCATGTATGGCGAAATTGATATTGACAGCCACACAGCCAACGCTTTTCATGAGTATGATCAGAAAATACTCGAAGCAATGGCCAAAGATTTGGCCGTGTTTTTAGACAAAATCTCAAATTAGCATAGTTTTGACAATTTAGCGGGATTGGAAAAGATTTGTCAACCCCTGCCATTTTAGCATAGTTTTTTAAAATCCCCTTTGGTAAATTTCAAAATAGAAACATTTGTTCACATATTTACGGCTGCGAACCGGAAAAAATAATGAAAATGTTGCTGAAATTAACCACGATTAATCTGGTACGTGCTTTGTAGTGTTATTCAGGGCTATTTATTGACAAACAATATGTCGGCAAACCTAAAGTTAGCTCTGCTTGATCTTGATCATTTAAGGAAGGCTAATGAAAAACCCCAAAAAGTTGATCAGCTTCATGATGGGTTCCTCGATCATGACGTGTCTTGTCCTTTTCTTGCAGGCTTGTAGTTCCACACCTCCACCAGTCGATTCAGAACTGCACCGTCTCCAAGGTTATTGGGAGAGTGATGGGCCGGCAGACAGAACCTCAATAACCATCAGGGGAGACTCACTCCACTTTTTTAAGAGAGCGGACTTTTGGTTTGAGGCGGCTTTCACTTTGCCGACAGGCGCCGACCCGCGGCAACTACACGCCACCATCACGGGTAGTTCACCACCGACCGATAATATCGGCGTGGTGATTTTGGCCATCTTCAAGATTGAGGACGAGACGCTCACATTAGCAACGGATGGTAGCTCAGATGCGCCGCCGACAACTTTTGAGGATGCTACGAACATTTACGTTCTGAAGAAGGTGGAGTGTCAATAGAGGAAGTGAGACCTATCGTCGTCCGCCACACAACATTTCGGTCGTGTTGAGCCCAAACAACGACCTGTACGAATAGCAAGAATTTAATGCTAGATCCGAAACCTCAGGCGTGGTGAGAGGTGATAAAAATTTAAGTCCCGTATCAATGTGTCATTTGTAAGTTACAAAAATCGGTTACGCTAACAAAATTTTGCTGCGGACGGCTACGCCGATGCCCGCACTGATGATTTTGGTTTGGTACGCTCGTTGATCAAATGAAGTATTGTTGTAATGCACCACCGCCGCAGAAAATTGCGTTATAATTTCGCAGGTTGGCTGTTGGCCCAGAGCACAGACGAATTTTATGGATAAAAGATTATGAGTTCTGAAAAATTTGAAAGCGACACCATGGAACTGAGTATTCCGCAAATATTGCCGTTATTGCCATTAAGAAATACGGTTATTTTTCCGCAGCAGATTTTGCCGTTGTCGATTGGCCGTGAAAAATCGGTCCGGTTGATTGAAGAGGCGATGCGCGTCAACCGGCTTTTGCTGGTGGTGGCGCAGCGGGATGGCCGCGTTGATGATCCGCGCGTCGAAGATTTGTTTCAATGGGGCACGATTTCATTGATCATGAAAATTTTTAAGATGCCGGACGGCACGCATAGCGCGATGGTGCAGGGCATTGCGCGCGGCCGCATTTTGGATTTTGTCCAAACCGATCCGTACATGAAAGTCGCGGTGCAACCGTATCTCGAGGAGAAAGTCGAGGGCATGGATGTCGACGCGATGGTCATGAATTTGCGCGGGCAATTTCAACGCGCCGTTGAACTCGCGCCGTATCTGACGCCCGAGCACGCGATGTTAGTGATGAATACTGACAGTCCGGGCCGTCTCGCCGATGTGATTGCGTGGAACATCAATCTGCAAATGAACGACAAGCAGGAAATTCTCGAGCTGATCGATGTGCATCCGCGACTGGAAAAAATCACGCTGCTGTTGAGCAAGGAATTGCAGATTCTCGAACTGGGCAGCAAGATTCAAAGCGAAGTGCAGGGCGAGATTTCCAAAAATCAGCGCGAGTATTATTTGCGCGAGCAGATGAAAGCCATTAAGAAAGAGTTGGGCGAGGAAGAAGACGAGCGCGGTGAGATTAACGAATTGCGCAAACGCCTCGAAGACGCGTTACTGCCGGAAGAAGCGAAAAAAGTGGCAGAAAAAGAATTGGAGCGTCTCGCTAAAATTCCGCCGGCCGCCGCGGAGTACACCGTTTCGCGCACTTACATTGATTGGCTGTTGGAGTTGCCGTGGAACAAGAGCACGGAAGACAACCTCGATGTGAATATCGCCCGGCAGGTGTTGGATGAAGATCATTACGATTTGGAAAAAGTCAAGAAACGCATTCTCGAATATCTGGCGGTGCGGCAGTTGAAGGCCGATATGAAAGGCCCGATTTTGTGTTTTGTCGGCCCGCCGGGAGTCGGCAAAACTTCGCTCGGCCGCTCGATTGCACGGGCCATGGGCCGCAAGTTTATGCGCATCTCGCTCGGCGGCGTGCATGATGAAGCCGAAATTCGCGGGCATCGCCGCACCTACATTGGCTCGCTGCCCGGGCGCATCATTCAAGGCTTGAAAAAAGCCGGCTCCAACAATCCGATTTTCATGTTGGACGAAATCGATAAAGTTGGCGCGGATTATCGCGGCGATCCGTCCTCGGCGCTGCTGGAAGTTCTCGATCCGGAACAAAATTATTCGTTCAGCGATCATTACCTGGAAGTCTCATTCGATCTTTCCAAAGTGATGTTCATCGCCACGGCGAATTTGGAAGATCCAATTCATCCGGCGTTAAAAGACCGGATGGAAATTATCGAGCTGCCGGGTTACACCGCTGAAGACAAAATCCGCATCGCTGAAAAATTTTTAGTTCCGAAGCAACTGAAAGAGCATGGCCTGACGCCGGAGTTGCTGACGTTTTCTAATGAAACGCTGCAACACGTGATTTCGTCTTATACGCGCGAAGCCGGTGTGCGCAATCTCGAGCGCGAAATTGCCAACATTTGCCGCGGCGTGGCCCGCGAAGTCGTCGAAGTGAAGAGTACCGACGCTGCCGCTGCGGAGATCGCGCCCAAAATTGTCGTTAAAGATGATCTGCATAAATATCTCGGCGTCGTCAAATACTTTTCCGACGTCAAAGAGCGCACCCGGCGCACGGGGGTGGCAACGGGGTTAGCGTGGACCGCAGTCGGCGGCGATATTCTTTTTATCGAAGCAACGAAGATGCGCGGCAAAGGCGCATTGATGCTCACCGGTTCACTCGGCGACGTGATGAAAGAATCGGCGCACGCGGCGCTGTCGTACATTCGCAGCAAAGCCAAGTTCTATGAAATTGACGAAGAGAGTTTCGACAAATTTGACCTGCACGTTCACGTTCCCGCCGGCGCGATTCCGAAAGACGGGCCGAGCGCGGGCGTGACGATGTTTACGGCGCTGATGTCGCTGCTCACCGATCGCACCGTCGCGAACGACATTGCCATGACCGGCGAGATCACGCTGCGGGGTCTGGTTCTGCCGATCGGCGGCGTAAAAGAAAAGGCTTTGGCCGCGAAACGCGCGGGAATCAACAAAGTTATTTTGCCGGAAAAAAATCAAAAAGATCTCGAAGAAATTCCGCAACACGTGCGCGATTCCATGCAATTCTTTTTTGTGAAAGAAATGGACGACGTGATTAAGCTCGCGCTCAGCCGAAAGACGAAAAAAGCAACCGAAGCGAGCGCTGAAACGCCGCTGGTTCCCCCGCCGGCACAACCTCATGGCATGGCGTGATATAGTTTAATCTTGTTGATT
>CAYZFF010000357.1:3321-4971 GCA_964477305.1 uncultured Cytophagia bacterium | reverse complement strand
ATCTACAGCCGATAAACTGCTGGATTCCCGCTAAAAGCAGGCGGGAATGACAGTCACGTCAAATGGAAAGTTATTTCTTGATCGTCTCAGTGTTCACCGTCCACTCGTCGGTGCGAAACAGATTCACCGGCAAACCTTCTTTGCTGAATAAATTTGGCATTGCCATGTTGCTAAAACCAAAGCGTACGGCGACCGGATTTTTAATCTCTTTATGAGAAACGACAACGGTACTGCCTTCAATGATAGCCATTGCAGGGAGAAAATTTTGATCCGTTCCGGCGATGTAAAATTCGGTTGGAGCGCCGCCTTTGCTCATCAGGCCATTCTCGGCGTGATCGAAGAAAATTCTAATTTTGCCATTTTCCGCTTTCATGCTTTTGTACATCGGGCTTTTATAAACGATGCCGCTTTTGCCATACGTCTCCGCCAAAGCCCAATTGGCCAAACGCAAGGCTACGTCGCGCTTGTTTTGCGGATGAATGTCGTTGATATTATCCACCAAATCGCTGACGACCACCATGCCGGTATTCGGATGCGCCATGCTTTTAGTTTGTGCCTCGCGCAGCAGTGCGCCGATGTGATTTTGTCCATATCTGGCATACGGCGCGATCTGCACAAAATAGAATGGAAAATCTTTTTGCCAGGCCTGGCGCCAGCCCGAAATCATCGTCGTCAACAACGCTTGATAAGTCGACCACGTAACCGTATTGCTTTCTCCTTGATACCACAAAGCGCCGGCAATCGTAAAATTGGCAAGCGGCGCAATCATCGCATTGAACGCATCGCCGGCCTGCACCGGCCACCACGGCGTGACCGAAACTTTTGCCGCCGCTTCTTTGAGCACCGGGTCGCTTTCCACCATTTCTTGCGGCGTCCAAACCTCCGCCGGGGTGCCACCCCAATTGGAATTAATCAACCCGATGGGCACGTTCAATTCCTGCTGCAATTTTTTACCAAAGAAATATCCGATTGCGCTGAAGCGCTTCATGTCGTCGGGATTGCAAACTTTCCAGCTCGCCCGGCAATCCTCCTGCGGAAAATCGGCGGTGGACTTGGGCACATAAAAAAAGCGAATTTTGGTATTGGTTGCTTGCGGCGCTTCTTCAAGAGATTGCTTCAACCCCTGATCGCCGCTCCACTCCATATTACTTTGCCCGCTGCACACCCACACCTCGCCGATCAACACATTTTCCAAAACGATTGCGTTGCTGCCATTGATAATAATCTTGTATGGCCCACCGGCCGCCGGCGTTTTAATTTTCACGCTCCACTTGGCGGTGCGCAAACCCGCGGTGCGATAAACCGTCGTGTCCCAATCGACCATGACGCTGATTTTTTCCGTGGGGCTGCACCAGCCCCAAAGCTGCACGTCGCTTTTTTGCTGCAACACCATGTTGCTGCCCAGCACCGCCGGCAAACGCACTTCGGCAAAAATTTTTGAGGCTCCGATCAAACCAAACATCAATGTCAGAATCGCCAGTCCGTTCTTTTGCCACAATTTCACTGCGCCTTGGCGCGGTAAAACTTCATCCCAAAAATTCACGCTCACAGCTTGCATCTTCCACGCCTCCGTTTTTGTTTACGTTTAAATATTTGCTGTCAAACTCAAGCTTGACACTCCGTTTTGCACGAGGCACTATTGACCTCGGA
>CAYZFF010000357.1:0-3221 GCA_964477305.1 uncultured Cytophagia bacterium | reverse complement strand
GACCTCGGATCCTATTTCACCAACAAAATTCGCCGAGTAATTTTTTGGCGCCCGGCTTCCACTACAATAAAATAAAATCCGGAACTCAACAATTTGCCGGAATGATCGGCGCCGTTCCAGGTCACGGTGTGGCGTCCGGGATTTTGCAAACCGTTCTGTAAAACACGCACGTTTCTTCCATTTATATCGTAAATAGCAACGCGCGTCGCGGCGGGCTTGGGCAATTCATATTGAATTGTCGTGACCAACCCAATGCCGGCGCGAAACGGGTTCGGATAACTGGCGTACAAACGCAAATCCGTTGGCAACGGCGACGCCTCCGGTGCGGCTACATTCGTGACGGCATCGACTTCTAAAATTTCAAAATCATCCACGGCGGCTTCCACCAGCGAGCCCGGCTCCTGATCCTGCGCCACAAAACGCAGCCGCATCTTATTCGTCAGCGGCAACAGTTCGTTCGCAAAAAAGAAAACCTTGCGCCAACTGTTGTCGGTTTCATTTGTGCGCTCCACTTGCACCCACGTTTTGCCGCTGTCATTGGACACATGCACTTCCCAAAAATCCTGGCCCGGACTCGCGCCGGCATTGTTGCTGTACCAACGATAATAACGCAGCAACGGATTTTTGTACGCGGTCAGATCAAATACCGGTGAGAACAAGGTGGTTTTACCGCCGTCCACGTCATTCGCGCCCGCCGCATCATTAACGCCGGCATTGCCGGTCACAAAACAATTCACCCCCGCACCCAAAGTATGATCGTCTTCCGGTTGCACCTGAGCTTGGCCCACGCGCGTGCCGATCGGATTGGCGCGCAACCAAATGCCGCTGGTGGCATTGTCATTGGTATCGCCAATCTTCCAACCTTTATTAAGCTCAAAATCTTCGAGCGTCCGTGAGCGAAAACCGACAATGAATTGAAACAGCTTGCTCTGCGGCGCATTCGCCGGTAGAAACAGCGACGCGCCTAAATTATCTTTGGCTTCAAAATAATAGGAAACCAGCGAACCTGCCGCTAACTTCGGGAGCCGCGCCTGAAAGGTTGTGCCCGTTGCCGGCGCCATCGGCGCCATTTTAAAATTGCTGCCGTCCGTCGCATAATGCAAAATCACCCCGCTGGGATTAACCCCGATGAACGCCGCAGTGCTCACCTGCGCCTGTACGAGATAATCATTCTCCGTCGCTGCCGCGTCGCCGCGTTCCTGATGCGCGATACGCAGCAGCGCGCCGGAGCCGATGCCGTGCGCTGAAAATGCCTGATTGATGGCGCCAAAATTCGGCGTGAGATTCGCGAGATTGCCGTCGTTGTCATCCTGAATTAACACTTCGATGAAAAACTCATTACAAGCCGTGAGCAAATCTGCATCGTCCGGTGTGCCGTAACGCGCAAAATGCGTGTAACGCCGCGCTGCCTCTAATCCCAGCGCCTCACGCAAATCCCACAACGCGCCCGCGAGAATCAAGCCGTCGCTGTGCACTTCGCCGCTGACGTTTTGGGGATAGCGATTGGTGTTTTTCACATTCCGTAAACCACCGCCATTTTCCGCGAAGCCCACTCCCACTCTCGGATCATCGGCCAGTAACGCAGCGTTGACGTCGGCCAACCCTTCGTGCAATGCGCCATTGGTCAACCCGTCCGGCGCGCCTTTCGAAATATATTGCATATCATTGATGCCGTGGCCGTATTCATGATAAACCACCGACGGCACTTCCGCAGTATTGCGGCAACCATCGCCGGCGCGATAAAAATTTATGCCGCGGCCGTCCCAAAACGCGTTGCAAGTTTGGTTGATATTCACTCGCACCGGCATGCTGTAATCAACGCCGCTAAAAGCCGGATCAACCGCTTTGACCAACGCATGCGCGAGGTTGGTGTGGAAATAAGCATCACGCTCGGAGGTTTGGGAGTTGTTATTATCCCAGACAATATTAACCTGCTGGCCGTCCTGCACCGTCGCGGTGAAGCTCGCCGTATTGCCATCGGCGCGCGTGACCCGCGCGTATTTCCCCTCCAATTTCGCGGTCAGGCTAAAACTCGCTCCATTCGCACTCAGTACGTACTGTCCATTCGCGTTCGTCGCCGCCTGTTGCACGCCATTCATGACCAATAAGTCCGGCAACGCGTGATTCGTCACCGCGTCCGTGGCATTGTTGCGATGCACACCGCCCGAAACCGTGCCGGAAACCGAATAACGGACGCGATTGAAGCGCCACAAAATTTCGCCGCTGTGCGCATCGACGTAACTCACCCAGCGCGCCGGCGGGGCATCGGCGCTGAATTCGCAGCGATACGCCAGATGATAATCGAAGCGCTCGCCGTTTTCAATCGGCAAAATATAAAGCGCCGGTTCCGCCGAATGCCACTCCGTAACATTAATCTCGCGACTCGCGGCTGCTCGGGCCGCCGGCCAGGCCAGCGTCGGAGTTGAATTCACGTTAATCTCCGGATGAAAATCGGAGCCGAACATCATGACATTGCCGCTGGCGCTCAAACGCAATTCGATTTCTGAAAACAAAACCGGGAGGCCTTGATAAATTTGCCGATAACTCACATACCACTTGTTATCGATATTCTCGACGCGCCGTAGTTCCAGTTGATTCACGTCGAGCTTTAGTATATCTGCATGTTCGGCTAAAAATTGCTGCGCCGAAATCTCCACCCCTGCGGCGCTTTTTGCGAAAAACCCGCCCAACTGCTGCTGCCCACCAAACGCGCGATGCGGATTGCCGGTAATTCGATTCCATTCGACGATCCACTCGCCGGTTTGCGCGGTGAATTTTTGCCACGCGCCGGCATCAGCCGCCGCCGGTATTTGCCGCCGTTCTTCCAATGATGACAAGCGTGTTTCTGCTGGAAGCTTTTTAGTGAAAAAATCGTTGACGGCTGATTTATTTTGCGCGAGGGCATAACTACCGGTCAACATCAGCGCCAGTGAGAGCAACGAGGAAAAAATTTTCATAGGAGTTCCCGAGGTTAATAGAATGGTTTTAAAAATCAACAGCACGGATCATGCCGCTGATTTTTAAATTTGCCGTACCCAGGCCACCAACCCACCATGCAGCATGGATTCAACGGATTACCAACTGGATTAATTTTGCTCTCACTCAATTCGCCAAAGAATGCCGGAAGGGCGCGGTTGAAAATTGCAATTTATACAACCGGCTTTAAGATTGCCGATTAAATAACTTACCCAAGTGATCGTCATGCCCGAGCGCTTTAATCG
>CAYZFF010000356.1:0-4973 GCA_964477305.1 uncultured Cytophagia bacterium | reverse complement strand
TGCGCTTTTGCTTTTTGGATTCCGGCTTGTCCGGGTTATGTTAATGCTGCCTGTCGTAACCCGGCATTTGCCGCAGCAAAAGTAAATCATAACTTTCCATGTTACAATTATTCAGGCGACGCCAATTTCACAGCCTCGTATAAAATAATAATTTTCTAATTGCCCACAAGAACTTTTTTAATAGCGCATGGTATTGGTGACGAGGATGGAGCAAATGCGGGAATATGCAGGAAGAACGGTCAGCGGATTAATCCGATCAGTATTCAAACAAAACTTTTGTGCAGGCGAGAGGATTCGAACCTCCACGACCATTTCAGGTCACCAGCTTCTAAGACTGGGTCGTCTACCAGTTCCGCCACGCCTGCATTTTGTGACAAAGCGCAAAGCAAAAAACTATTCCGGACAAATTTGGAAAATTACCGCTTCTCCCCTGCTCAAAATTGTGTTTGAATTGAAATAGCGAAGCAACTTCGCCGCTTGCGAGAAAAGAAGGGGTGCTTATTGTAGGGATAGGCGTAAATGAAAATCGCGTTTCATAATAGGTTCCATCTTAAAATCCGTTTTTTTGAACGCTTCTCTTGACAACGGAGTTCCACAGTTTTTTAGCGCGATTTGCGAAGATTTAGCAACACCTGGAGGCGGGCGAGTTCACGATCATACTCTTCCCGTCCGATTTGAGCGTGCAGGGTTGACGCATGTTCACGGAAGAATGCAATGGTTTTTTCCAATTGTTCCGCTTTGGTTGTGCTATCGTTGGCGGCTGCCAGTGTTCGCGCCAGCGCGACCGTTCCCACGGCTCGTAACGATGAATCAGGATTGGATTTCAGGAAATCACGCCAAATTTTTTCACGCGTTTTCAAATCCGTAGCTTGCTGCGCACGTTGTAGCGTTTGGCTATAAGGATCATCACTAAGGTTGCCAGCCGCATGCATGGCCGCCGACGAAACGCCCATACGGCTTGGCGTTGAAGTTTTCTTCGAACGCGACTCAGTCGATTGCGCCAATTGATCGTCAGCGATTTTTACTGCTTCAGTCTTCAAGGTCGCCGGCGTTTCAGCGCGATAACTTACTTCCTTCTCTAATGACGCCGCCGGTTGATCTTTCGCCTTTGAGGTCGTTGCGGCAAGGGATTGCGCTTGTTTTAATTCCGGCGAGGCAATATCCGCCTCGGCGGCTTGCGGCTGTGCTTCCGAAAGCGAGATAGGCTTTGGCTCATCCGCTTTGCGTTCATCACTAACTGGCGCCACAACACTCAGCGCTTGGCCCGCTCCGGCGGCTTGATTGGCACCGGCGAATAAAGTATCCCGAGACAAAACAATTTTTTCGTCAGTACGTTGTGTAGCCGTTCGAGAACCAAGCACTGGTTTTTGCATTGGTGCTTCTGCGATTGTCGCGGATTCTGGGACGTTCGCTTTTTCCAATGCGTTTTCTTTAGGCACAGATCGTGCGTCGACATTCGGCGACTCCGGCGCAGAAGCCGTCATGATCGAGGCTGCCGGTTTTTCGCGCAATTCGCCAATCATAAAAAAGCAAAACGCGGCGACGGCAGCCAGCGGCAAGATATATTTCGCCGGCCCGTGCAAAATTTTTTGCATCGCAGGCGTTAAATAGAGGAGATCTGGTTTTGACGCAGGCTCCGCGCGTTTAATCGGCGACTTTATTCGCGGCAATTTCGGCAATACCAGCAAGCGCCGTTTCTCTGAAGCTTTTACTTTCTCCAGCACCCGCTGCGGTAGCGCTTGCCAATATTCTTCGGCTGGCAATTCGAGCCGTGCATCTAATTGCTGATGTGCCGTTTCGATCTGGCGCAACTGCGCGAGTGTCGCCGAACAATCCGCGCAATTCGCGAGATGCTGCGCCATCGCCGCGTGCCAATCGGGCTTTAGTTCACCATCAAGGTATTCGTGCAGATGTTCAGTCGCGGCAACGCAATCGAAGTTTTGGGGCTTATCTTTGGACATGCAAAATTTAATTTGACATATCATTCGGGAAGAATCTTTTTTGAAAACTAAGCGCGTGCTGAATTACCAACAAGATTTCTACGGAATGACATTCAGATTTTTATCCGCTGGACAATATTTATTTCGCGATAACATTTCTTTCATCTAAATGCGGCCGCAACCAAGCCCGCAATTTCTCACGAGCCCGCGCCAACCTTGACATCACCGTACCGATTTCGATGCCGAGATGTTCGCTCAATTCCTGATAACTCATGCCCTCGCGCGTGCGCAGGAGCAAAACCACTTTCTGTTCTGCCGGCAACCTTTCAATCGCGCTTTCCAATGCGTCCAACATTTCGCCGCGTTCTGCTTTTTCATCCGGATTGTCCGTTTCCGGCGCCGTCGGGAAAATTTCTTCGGTGTTCATCAGCCCGCTGAAATTCGTCTGGCGGCTGCGGCGTTGAATGAACGTGAGCGCCAAATTCACCGCGATGCGATGCAACCACGGATAAAACGGACGGCTGCGGTCAAACTCTTTTAAATGCTGATACGCCCGCACAAACGCCTCCTGCAACAAATCATTCGTGTCATCGTGATTTCGTGCAAGCCGCCGCAAAGCCACATACAATGGTTTCTGATGTTTCATGATCAACCGCGCGAACGCTTCTTTTTCACCGCGCAACGTCGCTTCAATCCACGCACGATCGTCGGCTTGCGTCGTTGTCATATCCGCCGGCGCGGTGTCGCGTCCGTTGTCAGGGTGTGAATGCATCAGGTACTTGCTCGGGGCGTATGCCCGTCATTAATATTACAAATGAGAAGAAAAAATATTCCGGCCCCTCACTTCATTTGCACGACGACTTTCCCCTTCACGCGGCCAGCAGCAGCGTAAGTCATCGCTTCGATGATTTTCGTGAAGGGATAGACTTTATCAATTACGGCTTTGATTTTTCCCGCTTCGATGAGCGCCGCAAGGTCAGCCAATTGCGCGCCATTGGAAGTTGTAAGGAAACGATGGTAAGCCGCTCCGGCGCGTTCCGCCAATTCGTAAACGTGGCGGCTCATCAGATTCATAGCCAGCCGCAAAAACCACCCGGCATTCACCTGCGCTGCCAATTGTTTATCGGGCCCGCCCGCGATGCTGACAACCACGCCGCCGTGTTTGACCACTTTAAAAGCGTCGGTCGTATAATTTTGCCCTAGCGTGTCGTAAACAATATCGTAGGTCGCGCCACGGTCGAGATAATTTTCGCGATCATAACAGATCACTTCCTCGGCGCCGAGCGCTTGCACCCAAGCCGCGTTTTTACTGCTGGCCGTCGCCGTCACCTGCAAACCCAGGTTTTTCGCGTACTGAATCGCAAACGTCCCGACGCCACCGGAGCCGGCATGAATGAGCACACTCTGGCCGCGTTTGGCATGCGCACGATCTACCAACGCTTGTACCGTCGTCAAGCCAACCAATGGAATTGAGGCGGCTTCGAGATGCGAAAATCCTTGCGGCTTGATGGCAACATAACGTTCATCAATCGCCGTTTGTTCCGCAAAAGTACCGATTCGCTCTCGCGGTGCACGGGCATAAACCACATCGCGGATTTTAAACCTGCTCACATTGTTCCCGACTGCCAGCACCACGCCGCTGACATCAAAGCCCAGCGCAGATGGGAAACGGCGCTTTTCAATTCGCTTCAGCCCGCCTTGCACAATCTTGTAGTCAATTGGGTTGAGACTCGCAGCATGTACCTCAATGAGTACATCATTGGGGCCAACGTGCGGAACCGTTATATCAGCAAATTTCAGCTTATCGGCAAGCGGGCCATAGCCCGTCATGAGCAGCGCTTTCATGTCACCTGTAAAAATCGATCCAGTGAATCGTCGCGTGACGCGCACCGCCGGCAAGAAAATCTTCCGGCGCTTCGACCGCGATAAAACGCTCATTTAACGAAATTGGATTACGCGAAGCCACGCGTATCTTCATCCAGAACGGACTGCTTGGAGTGAGAGCATGCACGGGCTCTTCCCCGGCTCGATGCATGCTCTGGCGAATGCCGCGCTCACCCGTGCTCGCTATCGAAGCGGTGATGACAATTTCACCATAGCCAAAACGCAGTTCTTCCAAACCGCGCAGATGAAAGTGCAGCAGAATTTTTTGCGGTAACGAATCGGGAATAACCTCGAAAGCGGCCTCGCCAATGCCGCTTTCGCTGAAAATTTCGATGATCGCGAGGTCGCCATCACGGCGAACAACAAGCTGTGCATCGTTCTTGTGAGAAATGACTTTCACCATTGCTTCCCGGCTTTGAAATACTTTGCAGGCTGCCCCGCACAGCATGATGGCCACGCAGGGCAGCGGCAAAAATCGTCGCCCCATTTCATTCATTTAGTTTTCGCGCCTTCAACCACAATATTGCCGAACGACTGGCTGCCGAGCGCAAAACCGATTTTGTGCGTTCCGCTCACCGTGACCTTCTGCCCGTCAAAAAAAGTGCGACCAGCAGGTTTCACCCACACCGCGCCGGTGCCGTCGTCAATTTTAGAAACGCCGATCGACAAAATGGGAATCGACAGCGTTTGCACGACTTTGCCTTTGACGGTGACGTATTTTTCGTTGTACTTTTGCGGATTGGCCACCAACTCGCCGATTTTGACGCGCGATCCGCCCGCGCAGCCAAACAGCAGAAGCAACAAGCCAAGGCCCGCAGCTTTTCTCATTTTCATCGCGCGCTCCGTTTTATTTTTTGGCGTCGGTAAATTTGGAGAACGCGCTGCGAAACGCGCCTTTCATTTCCGTCCAGCTTTTTTCCACGCCAACTTTGATGTCGTCCCACGCCTCATCGCCGGCATTTTGCAGTTGTTGCAGCTTGCCCTGCGCCGCTTCTCTTTTAACGCGCAGTTCCTCAAGCTGTTTTGCCAATTCGTCTTTCGCATCGGCTTTGGCCAAATGCGCTTTCACTTTCAGTTCATCAATTTCCGTGTCCCATTCCCGCAGTTGGTCGGCGAGCATTTGCAGATACGATTTTTTGTCTTGCATGG
>CAYZFF010000355.1:0-4979 GCA_964477305.1 uncultured Cytophagia bacterium | reverse complement strand
TCGCAGCGATGTTGCGTTTCCAGCGCGTAGCGATCCTGCTCCTCGCGGGAAATGTTATATTGCGTCGCCAAAGTTTCCGCGGTTTCGCCCATGATCTGCCCGCACAGCGGACAGAGAAAACCGTCCTGATACATGCCGTCGACGAGTTTCTCGTGGCCAAGGCGATAACCCCAACGCGCTTTGGTGAGCAAATACGGCACGCGGCTCATGCTCTCGCTGCCGCCAACGAGAATCGCTTCGGCGTCGCCGCATTTCAACGCCTGTGCGGCATTGAGAATCGCGCGCAAGCTCGAACCGCAGGCTTTGTTGACGGTGTACGCCGGCACTTCATTGGGTACGCCCGCGCGTTTCGCAATTTGCCGCGCCGGATTCGGGCCAACGCCGGCGGGTCGCGCGTTGCCCATAATCACTTCGTTAATTTGCGCCGGTTCGATTTTCGCGCGTTCAATCGCGGCTTTCGCGGCAAACGCACCAAGTTCGGGCGCCGTCATTTCCGCAAAACTGCCGCCGAATTTGCCGATGGGCGTGCGGGCGGCGGAGAGAATAAAAATTTCAGGAAACATAATGACTGGTTGCTGGTTTTTTGTTGTTGATTAACTCAGAACGCTATTTTATCTTTAGCGTTTTAATAAACTATCTTGCCTGATACGCTTTGAATAAATAAAATCCGAGCGTTCCAAATATCAGAACGAGAAAGATCGGCAAAAACTCTGTGCCAAGCCCCGTGGCCTTTCCCAACGCCGTTTGAATAGTTTGCAAAACGACATAGGCAAATAGCCAGACAACTTCCGTTTTGAGCAGAATGATCATTTGACGGGCAGCTTGATATTGCATTTTGGCGTTTTGCGGGGTAATAAGCCAGAGGTAGTTGTAGACGTGCGGATATTTACTCAAAATGGTGAGGCCAATATAAATCACCAGGCTAATTGCCGGCAGCACCAATAAAGTGCTTTTGGCGCCCCAACCGTCGGGCGCGCCAGAACTGCCAAAATGCGTTGGAATTACCTCGGGAAGGCTCGACCAGTACCAAACGATGTAAAAAGTCATGATCAAAATCCCGAGCGCGCCAAAGATGTCAAGCGTGATCTCAAATGACGAACGCGGCAAATCGAACACCGGACGCGGGTTAGATTTCGTAGACGTTGAAGCATTCATAGCGCAAATTTTTAACTCAAATCCACCCACACGCTTTTCGACTGGGTGTAAAACTCAAATGCTTCCATGCCGCTTTCGCGGCCAAAGCCGCTCATTTTGTAGCCGCCGTACGGCATCGCCGCATCGTAGTTGTTGTAGGTGTTGATCCACACCGTGCCGGCCTTCAATGCTTTGGCGAGTCGATGCGCCTTTTTAATATCTTTTGTCCAAATCGCTGCGGCGAGACCGTACATTGTGCCATTGGCAATCTTCAGCAATTCATCGCCATCATTGAAGGTGAGTGTGGCGAGCACCGGGCCGAAAATTTCTTCCTGCGCGATGGTGGAGTTCGGCTGCACATTATCGAAAATCGTGGGCTGATAAAAATAACCTTTGCCCGGAGCAGGATCGGGTTGACGGCCGCCGACCAGCAAGCGCGCGCCTTCGCGTTCGCCGATCGCAACATATTTTTTTACATTCGCGAGCTGCGCTTCGGAAACGAGCGGGCCGAGCCGCGCTTTCGGATCCAACGGATCGCCGGGCTGCATTTTTTTCGCGCGGTCGACGACTTTTTCCATGAAGCTGTCGTAAATGGATTTCTCCACCAGCAAACGCGAACCGGCTGTGCAAACTTCTCCTTTATTATAAAAAATTCCCATCAGCGCCATGCGTGCCGCAGCTTCAAGATCAGCATCAGCAAAAACGATGTTCGGTGATTTGCCGCCGAGCTCGAGATGCATTTTCTTCACGGTGGCCGCGCCGTCGCGCATGAGTTGCTGGCCGGTCGAAGTGCCGCCGGTCAAGGCGATGCCGTCAACATCGGAATGCTTGACCAGCGCCGCGCCGGCAGTCGAGCCGTGGCCGGGAACAACGTTCAAAACCCCGGGCGGCAATCCAGCTTCCATGCCGATTTCCGCAAGCATCAACGCGGTGAGCGGGGTTTGCGCCGCCGGTTTTAAAATCAACGTATTGCCCGCCGCCAGTGCTGCCGCTACTTTGCGCGACGCCAGCAACAATGGAAAATTCCACGGCACAATGAGGCCGATGACGCCGAGCGGCTCGCGCAGTGTGTAGTTGAAATATGGGCCATTCACTGGAATGGTGTGGCCTTCAAGTTTAGTCGCGGCACCGCCGTAATAAAAATACAAATCCGCGGCATACGGCACATCGATCTTGCTCGACTCGGTAATCGTCTTGCCGTTATCGAGGGTTTCGAGTTTGGCAATTTCGTCGGTGCGTTCAAGCAAGCGTTCGCCCATTTTCCAAATAATACGGCCGCGCTCGGACGCATTCATTTTGCCCCACGGACCGTCGAGCGCCAGCCGTGCGGCTTTGACGGCGCGGTCAATATCTTCCACGCCGCCCTCGGCGATTTGCGCAATCACTTCGGTAGTGGCGGGATTAATCGTTGGAAAAGTTTTGCCGCTCGCGGCGTTTTCCCATTTGCCATTGATGAAAAGTTGGGTCTGCATAGTTTGTTAAAAAATTTAAAGTGCTGAACAACGATTTTCACTTATGATCGACGACTTTGAAATATTTGGCCAGATCCGCGGGCATAATATGGGAGGGCGATTTATCCAGAATAACACCGGTTCTTTCCAACGCGCGCGCCACCAAACCGGAACAAATCGCCTGGCCATCAAAACCAAAGCGGAATTTTCCGCCCATCAACAAGCTGAGGCCAATGCTAAAAATAATCGAGTAGCCGTATTCTTCTTTCAAACACCATTTGGCATATTTGACCATCTGCAAACGATCATTTATCGTGGCCAATGCTCCAAGCCGCACAATGCGATATTCATTTTCCTTATAGTCGCTTAAATGCCCGCGCCGCACCCCCGTGCCCACCGCTTCGATCAACTCCCCTTCATACGAAGTAATCAACGCGGCATGGGTCCAGCGAATATACTGGCGGTTTTTGCCGCGATGGCGCAAGGCTTGACCGAAGCGGATCAAACGATTTTGCCATTTCGTGCCCTTGGTCAAAATAAAATCGCCCGGATCAAATTGTCCAATCCGTGCTTCCTCGCCGGGGCCATAAACGGCCCAAGACGCGCCATGAATTTCTTGAAAGCGATTGTTTCGTTTAAACATCTCCGTCAACAATGTTCAAAATTAAAAACAAATTGCAAGTGCGAACGGAGCCGCGCACTTGCAATTTAAATTTTAGCGACCCGCAAAATTTGGTTTGCGCTTCTCATTATACGCCGTCAAGCCTTCCTTCGCATCTTCGCTCTGGAAGAGCTGCTGCTGCAACTCGCGCTCGATCGCGAGCGATTCGCTGAACGGCACTTCGCTGCCGGATTGCACGGCGCGCTTGATCAAGCCGACGGCTTTGCTGGCTTTGTTGGGTGGAATAAATTGCCGTGCATATTCCAGCACTTTTTCCCAAAAGTTTTCCGCCGCATAGACGCTATTGACGATGCCCATTTGTTCGGCTTCTTCAAATTCAAACGTACGTCCCGTGGTCATCAATTCAATCGCGCGCGATTTGCCAACGAGACGCGCCAACCGTTGCGTGCCGCCCGTGCCGGGCAACACGCCGAGCGTGACTTCCGGCAAACCGATTTTACCGGCGCCTTTTTTGGCAATGCGAATGTCCGCGGCCATCGCGATTTCCAAGCCGCCGCCGACACAATGGCCGTTCAGCGCCGCAATGACGAGTTTCGGCGTTTGCTCCAACCGCGTCAACGTTTCGTTGGCATGCAGGCAGAAAAAGTATTTGAAGCGCGGCGTCACTTCCTGCAACATGCGAATGTTCGCGCCGGCGCAAAAAAATTTCTCGCCGCCGCCTTTGAGGACGATCACGTGCGCGCTGTCGTCCATCCGCGCCTCGAGAATCGCCGCGTCGAGCTGCTTCATCATTTCGTAGGTGTAGGTATTGGCCGGCGGATCGGTCAGTTCGATGATGGCGAGTCCTTGTTGGGTAGAATAATTCACCAGTTTGTCAGCCATTGGTTGCTCCTCAGTTAAAGGTTGGAATATATTTTCTTTTTATCGCGTTATTTTAATTTCATTATTACCGCAACCGCCTCACTAAAAATAATAAAAAAAGCGAGAATGTCAAACGTTTTGGCGACAAATAAAAAGCCAAGCTCGTTTTGAAATTGGCTTGTATTTCTCCGCGGCATTTTATTTAGACCCGGCTTGCTCCAAACAACTCTCCAAAGCTTTCCATGCCAGCGTCGCACATTTTATGCGCACGGGAAATTGCTTGACGCCCGCCAGCGCTTCGAGGTCGCCGAGTTCGACGCGGGCTTCGCCTTCGCCGGTGAGCATATAAAAGAAGCTCATGATGATATCCCGCGCTTCGACAATGGTTTTGTCTTTCACCAATTCCGTCATCAGCGAGGATGACGATTGGCTAATAGCACAACCGCGACCGTAAAATTTTATTTGCGCGATGCGCTGTTGGATGTCGATGGAAACCTGCAAATCGAGTTGATCGCCGCAAACAGGATTCTCGTGGCGGGCGCGGATCGCGGGACCGTCCAACTTCCCAAAGTTACGCGGATTCTTAAAATGATCGAGGATAATTTGCTGATAGAGGGCGTCAAGCGGCATGATCGGTGAATCTTAAAACATAATGCATTAAACGATAAATGGTATTTTGCGCATAATGTTTACGCTTTAGCGTGCTTACATAAACCCAAGTTCTAACTTTGCCACTTCACTCATCATGTCGGGATTCCACTGCGGCTCCCAAATCACCTCAACGCGGGCGTCATTAACTCCCGGAATGTTCTTGATTTTATTTTCCACTTCCGGGGGCAAGCTGCCGGCGACCGGACAAGCCGGCGAGGTTAACGTCATGTGGATGAGGGCATTATTGGCGGGGTCGATAG
>CAYZFF010000354.1:0-4985 GCA_964477305.1 uncultured Cytophagia bacterium | reverse complement strand
AATGGCCTGAAAGTTCGAGCCGCGACCACTGGCGAAAACGGCGAGTTTCATCGTAGTCTTCTTTTAAAATGAGAACTCATTGCGTTGCAACAGCGACCCACAAGGGGTCGAGGCTACGTTACTGCCGATTCGACAATACGCAATTTCGATTGCGTGCCGCGGGCGATTAACTCCGCGCGGACGCCAAAAGGCAGCGTGTGTTTGACATTCACGTGACCATAATCCAAGCCGGAAATCGCGGGAACTTTTAGGGGCTTGATAAAATCGCGCATTAAATCATCCAGCGTTTGCGACGGCTCATCATCGGTCGCCACGCAATCCGTCATTTGGCCCAGCACAAAACCGCCGATATTTTTTAGAATACCGGCTTCGCGCAATTGCGTCAACATGCGATCGATGCGATACGGCGCTTCGCCGATTTCTTCGACGCAAAAAATGCTGCCCGACGCCTCAGGAAAATACGGTGACCCCACCAGACTCACCACCAATGAGAGACAGCCGCCAATGATCGGGCCGGCGGCGCTGCCGCGCGAGATCAAATCGTAACGGCCCGCGGCCGGCCGCACCAATTCGCCGAACGGCTCGGGATGCGTGACCAGCCGCCAAAAACTTTCTTCGGTAAAAGGATCAATCCCTTTTCCCATTTCCGAAGCCACCATCGGGCCCGAAAAAGTCACGAGACCGGTGCGCTGCAACATCGCCAGTTGAATGGCGGTGATATCGCTGTAGCCCACAAAAATTTTCGGATTGGCGCGAATGGCGTCATAATCCAGCAACGGCAAAAGCCGCGGGGTGCCGTAGCCGCCGCGAATGCAAAAAATTGCCTTAATCCGCCGGTCACGAAACATGCGATTGATATCATCGGCGCGGTCGCGATCACGGCCGGCGAGGTAACCCTGTTCGCGGTAAACCGCTTTGCCAACTTTGGTTTTATAACCGAGACTTTCCAGATAACGGATGCCGTTTTCCAGCCGGTCATGTTTCATCGGGCTGGCCGGGGCGACAACGCCAATCACGTCACCGGGGCGTAACCGGGGCGGCTTTAACAACGCAGGCATATTTTCCTTAACGTAGATATTCTTCGATACTCAACGGATAAACCATGCGAAAATCACCGTAACCGGTTTCGTCAAAAAACAAAAATTGCCGGTTCAATTCATAATAGGTCCAGACTTCGGAGGCTTTGACGGTGCGGCCTTCATAAAACGACGCGTAGCGATTAAACGGATTGCGTTCGATTTCATTGGGCGCGCCAAAGGTAATGTAGACCATGCCCATATCGGTTTTCCAGCCTTCGCGAAAACCGCGAAAACTCGTGTTGGCATAATTGACGCGGCGATAATATTCTTCCATCAATTCATTGGCTTCGGTGCCGGGGGTCGGGTCATTCTCATGCCAAAATTTCAAAAAGGCTTCGCGGCGCCTCTCGGCCGGCGCGGCAAGAATTTTCTTCACGCCCTCTTTTTTGGCAATGTAGCGCATTTGCTCGATGGCCAAATCCATATCGGCGATATTCGCCGGGATGCCGACCCAATGCAACATGATCTCGCGCTCCGTCGTCGCCATCAACTCGCGGCCTTTGACTTCAACGCGAATGACATACAGGCCATGCGCCAGACTGGTGCCCGGCAATTCCAAAATCACCGGCGTAATTTGCCCGGTGTGTCGAACCACGACATCTTTGGTAAAAACCTTCTCGCCTTTGGGGTTCCTTAAGACGTACGACGTTTTATATTCTTTCTCTTTACTACCGTCATAAATTTCAAAATAAGCGAAAAGCTGCGATTTTTCCAGGCGCGGCGCCGTCACCTGCGGTTGCGGAATCAGGTTGCCGCTGCTATCGTGTCCGACGGCGTCTGCAATCAACACGTCACTGAGCGCGAGTTTCGTTTTGCTGAAATCGCGCAACACCAGATTAGTTTTGCGAAAACTCGTGCGCCGGGTATCCATGTCCATCACGCCGACGTTGATGCGATACTTGCCGGGCGCCAGGTTAAAACTGCCTTTGGTGGCATCGAACAATTGCCGCGAGTTGGTGGTGGCAAAATCATTCACCATCACTGTGTCCCGCCAAATTTTGCCGTTGACCTGAAAATCATCCTGATCTAAAATGACCGCCGAAATTTCATAAATCGCGCGATAAGAATCCTCCGTCATCTTAACAAACTGCAACTCGTCATACATAATCTTGAGATAAACATCGAGACGCGTTTCCTTGGCCTTATCGGCGCGAAAATTGGCGAGATCGAGATTGAAAAAAGGAACGTCTTCACGCGGGCCGGATAATTCGGCCTGTGCAAATAAAACCCGGCCGTTCAACAACAATAACAATATGATGCTGCACCGCTTGCACGCGTTGGCAAATCCGCTTTGGTTTTTCATCTTACAACCTCGTTTTGGTCAAGGTGAAACTCCCTTTTCATCCAACCGTTGCACTGAGATTGACCGGTCGCGGCAATAAACGCCAATGTCAAGCGTCCGGACAATAACTTTCTATCCCACCGGCTGGCTTTGATACAGGAGATACTTAATGCCGCCGACTTCAGCGACTGGAGCCGGCGCGGAATGTAAATTAGGGCGGCGTGCTGCTGTTGCAATCAAATCATAATCTTGTGCTTCAAGAATATCGACTTCACAAAACTCTCCGGTCTTTATTTCATGCGAGTTTTTCACCGGAGCGCGCAAAAGCACGGCGTGATCGATCTCCGGGCAATCCCACGCGGTGCGGGCACGAAAACGATTCTCCGCGCGTTCAAATTCATCAATTAAAACCCGGAGCCGGCGCCCCACCTGTTTGGCGCTCCAAACGGCGGCTACTTCTTGCTGCGTTTGCATCAACAAATCAAAACGTTCACGTTTCACCTCGTCCGCAATTGGGTCCGGCAGGCGAAAAGCCGGGGTGTTTTCTTCCGGCGAATACGTAAAAACACCGAGGCGCTCAAAATTGCCGTCGGCCACGAAATCAAGCAACTCTTGAAAATCTTCTTCAGTTTCACCCGGAAAGCCGGCAATCACCGAGGTGCGAATCACGAGTTCCGGAATCATCGCGCGCATTTGGGCAAGCAAGTTTTCCGTAAAGGCGCGATCCACGCGGCGGGCCATGCGCTTCAACATGCGGCTCGAAATATGCTGAATCGGCATGTCGATGTATTTGACGATCTTCGGCTCGGCGGCGATGACCTCGAGCATCGTTTCACGCAAGTAATATGGATAGGCGTACATCAGGCGAATCCATTCGATGCCGTCGACGCGACAGAGCGCCCGCAACAGTTCGGGAAGCTGTTGTTCGCTGTTGAGATCGAGGCCATACTGCGTCGTGTCTTGCGCGACGAGAATGAGTTCTTTAATCCCCTGTTGGGCTAAACGCGTTGTCTGCGCAACGAGTTCAGGAATCGGGGTGCTGCGAAAATTGCCGCGAATACCAGGAATGGCACAGAAAGTACAGGGATGCTCACAGCCTTCGGAGATTTTCAAATAGGCATAATGCCTGGGCGTGAGCAATTCACGCTCACCAAGCAATTCGTATTTTAGGTGCAACTGCTGCGCCAAGCCTTGCACGATTTTCTGCATGTCGCGGTTGCCGTAAAAACCGTCGACTTCGGGAATTTCCTGGCGCAAATCCGCGCCGTACCGCTCGGAGAGACAACCGGTGACGTAAACGCTTTTAATTTTGCCGCGTTTTTTTAATTGTACCGCCTGCAGGATGGTATCAATTGATTCCTCTTTGGCGGATTCGATAAAACCGCAGGTGTTGATAATAACGGCTTCCGCGCCCGTCGCCTCGTTGACAAATTCCACGCCGCAGGATTTAAGTCCGCCTTTGATAAATTCGGAATCAACGATATTTTTCGGACAGCCGAGGGTGATGAGGTTGATTTTCAAGTTATTTTATTTTTAATGTTGGGCAAGCTTAAATCATTTGCAAAGTTTTTCATCAATCTTATTTTGCATCTCAGACGAAATACCGCCAAGCTCACGCTCAATTAAAGGAGGTGTGACCGTCATTAATCACGCAAACAACGCCGCGACAAACTCGGCGGGATCGAACGGCTGCAAGTCGTCAATGCCTTCGCCGACGCCGATGAAGCGCACGGGAATTTTTAATTTTTCCTGAATCGAAAACACGATGCCGCCCTTCGCGGTGCCATCGAGTTTGGTAATGACGAGGCCGGTAACACCGACGGCGGCGGAGAACACTTCGGCTTGCCGCAGGCCATTTTGTCCCGTCGTCGCGTCGATCACCAGCAACACTTCATGCGGCGCCGCGGGTATCACCCGGCTCATCACGCGAGAGATTTTTTTCATCTCTTCCATCAAGTTGCTTTTCGTGTGCAACCGGCCCGCCGTATCGACAATGACGATTTCGGTGTTTTTCGCTTGTGCCGATTGCACGGCATCAAAGGCTACCGAAGCCGGATCGGCGCCGTGCTGGGTTTTAATAATCTCAACGTCAGCACGTTTGGCCCAAATATCAAGCTGCTCCGAAGCCGCGGCGCGAAACGTATCGGCTGCCGCGACGAGCACGGAACGGCCGTGTTCGCGAAAACGATTCGCCAGCTTGGCAATCGTTGTGGTTTTGCCGACGCCATTGACCCCGACAATCATGATAACTTGCGGCCGATTCGGCGGCGAAAAAAAATCGCGCCGCCCATTGCTGGACACCGTGGCGAGACGTTCCTGCAAAAACTCTTTCATGCAGGCCATCACGGCTTGTTCGGAGCCGGCTTCGCGCAAACCAACGCGCTCGCGGAGCCGCGTGATCAAGGCCGAGGTTAGATCAAAACCCAAATCCGCGCCGATGAGCGTGGTTTCCAGCTCTTCCAGCGTCGTTTCATCCAGACGCGCTTTGCCAGTAACGGCATAAACGACGTTATCGACGAGACTCTGTTTAGTTTTCTTTAAGCCGGATTTTAGTTTTTCAAAAAAAGAAGCCATGAACTAAAGAATAAGAAATAAAAATATTGCGCCGCTTTTTCGCCGCAATT
>CAYZFF010000353.1:0-4994 GCA_964477305.1 uncultured Cytophagia bacterium | reverse complement strand
ACGAGCCTCGGCGTTTATGATAAACCGTACGAAGCGGAATGGCGGTGGACGGATCGCACACTGAATTTCAATCGCGCCGATGTGAGTTACTCGCGGCAATTCGGCAAATTGGGGATGCGCGTTTCTTTGGGCCGCCACGAATCAACCGGCGACCGGCAGAACAAACATTTTCAGCGCTGGAATGGCACGGCGAAACTCGCTTGGACGTTCAACGATAATTCGGAACTGTCGCTGTTTGGCGCGTACGCCCGCGATCATCGCGGTGAATTTGTGGAGGCGCGCCGCGACAATCCGTATCTGGTGCCGCTGGAATTTTTGCCGTATCGCACTTTTTTAGATGCGTATACATTTTACGCGCAATATCGCCGCCCGCTCAACGATTGGCTGGAGATGAAATGGCGCGCCTCGTACGTGCGGCAATTAACCGGCAATCATTATAAAGTCGCAGGCGATTTTCAACCAGCGCAAGGTCCCGGCGCAGATTGGCAGCTTCATGCGCAGCTCGACAGCAGCATGAGCTTCGCGGTTGGAGTCGAGTATCATTATGATTTTGCGGAGCAGCGCGATTTTGGCCGCCATTTCGCGAGCACGATCTCGCCGTATTTTCAGCAAATCTGGCAGCCGCACGCGAATCTGCGTTTCACCACGGGTTTGCGTTACGATCATTATTATTTATTGCCCGGCCCGGCGCAACAAACCCAGTTCGTCAATCGCGTGCCGGTGATCAATCTTTTTCCCGACGGCAAAGAAGAACAGTATGTGAATCCGCAATTCGGCGCGAGCTACGAGCTGGCCACCGGCACGGTTTTGCACTCGGCGCTCGGCTGGGGCATTCGCATTCCCGCGCTGGGCGAACGCTTTCTGCAGTTCGATGTGCCGATTCGTTTCGCGCCCAATGCGAATATCATGACCGAGCGCTCGACTTCGTTGGAATTGGGTATTCGCCAACGCATTGGCGCTGTAGCTAATTTAGAAGTGACGGCGTTCTCGAATCATTTTCGCGATTTGATCGAGCCGGTGTTTGTGGCCGACGCCACGAGTTTTTACGCGACGCTGGTCAATATTCCGCGCGCGCGTGTGCAGGGGATCGAAGCTTCCGGAAAATTTCAATTGTGGCAAAATCGCGTTGGCCTCGAGGCCTCCGCGACGTGGACCGACCCGGTGATTAGAAAAGTAAATCAAGTGAGCGCGGTGCCGATTCGTTTTGCAGAAGGCGATCTGCTAAGTTATCGTCCGCGGCTCATTGCGTATGTTTCGCCGTCGCTTAATTTCGACTTCGCTCAATTCGGCGCGATTACTTTGCAGGCGGATTATAGTTTTGCTTCGAAGTTGCTGCAGGAACAGGTGCAGCTCTATAAAGATGATCAACGTGTTGCCAAACATTTGCTCGATTTGCGCCTGCTTTATCATTGGCAAAACTTGACGACGCAGTTGGCCGTGCGCAATGTCTTGCGTTATTCATATACGCAAGTTGAGCGCAATATTAATGAAGCGCGTAATTTGACGTTTGGGATGATGTGGGAGTATTGATTAACACTCCTACTCATACTTTTCATCCTACGCTTACTCGCTTTTCATATTCTTAAGTACGAGAAAGAAAATGAGTAAGGGTAAAACAGGATTTCAGGCTGCGGTTTTGAGGAGAAAAATCATGCGCATGCAACTTCGCACTCTTTCAAAGTTTTGGTTGATCAACTCTCTGCTTTCCATGCTGGGGGCATTAGTTTTTACCGGTTGTCATGGCAAAGCCACGCCACAAGTGGAAGCGGAGCCGGCGCCGATTGAAACGCCGCCACCAGCGCCGGTGGTGGTTGAGCCGATTCCAAGCGGACCGCCGGCAGGTTCGGTGTGGGATGTGGTGACGCCGGATGGCCGGATGCCGAAAGATTTGTTGCAGCAGATGGCGAAAGAGGGCGCGGAGATCACCGCTGGCGATATGAAGAATTGGCGAACCTGGCCGGTGGATATCAACGCTGATGGCAGCAAGGAATTTATTATTTCCAATGTGCCCGGTTGGTGTGGCAGCGGTGGTTGCAGCGTCTGGATTTGGCAAAGAACGCCGGAAGGTCTGCGGAATTTGCTGCCCGCCCAAAACAATCTCACGCTGGCCATTGAGCTTGGTGATGCTGGGCTGGAAAATTATCAAGACATTCTGTTTTACCGCCGCGCCATGCAGGACGACACGAAGCAAAGCCTGGCGCAAGTCCGTTTGCAATGGGACGGCAAAGCGTATCACGAACAGGCGAAAATTTTTCTCGGGGATTATCTCAAAACGCCGTTGCCGGCGAATGCGTGGAAAACGTTAAAATTTTAAACCCAAATAATTTGTGGTTATATACGAACAAAAAATGAGCGAAACTATGACAGCATCGGCGGCTTACTCATTGTTGCAGCTTTTGCTTTAATCACTTTCTGCACCCGGTTAAACATCCGGGCTGGCTTTTAATCGCGCGGAAACCCATTGGGCAAAGCCTGCGATGTTTTGAAGCTGAAAACTATTCCAAATCCAATCCCCGCTGTTCTCGAAAATTTTCCAACCTTCTGATCACGCGGTCCGTCGCGCCGGGGTTGCGATCAAGATGCAAAAATGAATCCGCAATATGATTTAACGCCAGTCGCACTTGGCGGAACTGTTGGCTGAGCAAATACAAAATATCTGACAAACGATACTTTTGGGCGATGTGATGCTGCGAAGCGCGTTGATAGTTGGCGCTGCCCACCTGCTCGTAATAACTAAAATTCGGCGAGGGCGGATGATATTTGGCGCGATGATAAACATGATCCGGAAAAATGCCGGTCACAAACAGCGCATAATTGCCGAGATGGCTTTGCACCTGAAACGTCTGTTCGGAATCGGCATCCAACAAATCCGCCATTAAATCGACGAGATATTGATATTCTTTTGTTGTATGTCGATCGACGCGGTGCATGCGATTGCCCTTGCCAAACTCCGTGAGCAAATTCGCGAGGTAATCCGCCACAGCGCGGTCGTCGATTTTAAATTCGCGCAAAGCATAGCGGACGATGATATAGAAATAGAGGAATGGAGAAATCGCCGTGGTTTGGCGAAAGGCAAGAAGAAACTCCAGCAGTCGGGGATGATCCAGCATCGCATCGCGCATCTCATCATCCCCGAGCAAATGTAAAATGGTGCTATCCTTTTCCCCCTGGCGACGCAGCGCCATCACGATGAACTGCATATCATCCTGATTCAGCTTGTTGCGGGCCTGGGCTTGAATCATATACTCTCCGCGGTTGGTGAGTTGCTGATTTGAACCGATGGTTTAGGAAAATTTTGCAACAGCAAGGCTGCCTGACCACTGAGGTAGAAAACACGAAGTGAAGATGAAGCTTGACTTTAGAATTGACGTGCGGTATATTAACCGATCTTTGTTGCAGTATTGGAGATTGGTAAACGGTATAACGCTTGAGTTCGCTTTTTGTTCCTGAGCCTTAAAAAATGTTTGCAAGCATAAAACGACTTACCAGCCATTCCGCGGTCTACGGCATCAGCACGATTTTGGGCCGTGCCATCAGCTTTCTATTGCTGCCCCTGTATACACATTATTTGTCACAGGAAGCGTACGGCGTCGTCAGCCTGGTGCTGGCCTATCTTGGCATTATGACCATCATCTCAACGTATGGCATTGATGCAGCGTTTCTGCGTTACTACATTCTGGCCGGCAATGAGGAAGAAAAACGTCAAATCTTCAATACCGGCTTTTGGTCGGTTTTGCTGATGTCCGCCCTAATTTTGTGCATCAGTTTTTTCTTCGCCACGCCGCTGGCCGGGTGGTTGTTGGACAATGACGCTTATCGCAATGTCATTATGTTGATGGCGGGCATTTTGCTTTTTGATTCCATGATGATTATTCCGTTTCTGCTGTTGCGCGCGGAAGAGCGCTCGTCGCTTTTTGTTATTTTGAAAGTAACAAATGTCGTCATTAATTTTGGGGCGACTTACTTTTTTGTGGTAACACTCGGCCGCGGGGTGACCGGTGTTTTTGAAGCGAATTTAATTTCTTCCGTCTTCACCTTTCTAACCGTGCTGCCGGTTTCGCTGCGTCATCTGCGACCCACGATGCGGCGCACGGTTTATCTGGATTTGCTTAAATTTGGTTTGCCCTATTTGCCTTCGACGCTCTCTGTCTATTTTGTCGATGTCATCGACCGTTTCATTCTCAAGCAACTCACCGATGTTGCCACCGTCGGCCTCTACAGCGCCGGCTGCAAGCTCGGCATGTTGATGAGCCTGCTGATCGCCGCGTTCCGCTTTGCCTGGCACCCGTTTTTTTTGAGCACTTCGAAAGAGCCGAATGCTCAAGCCATTTTTGCGCGCATTTTTACGTTGTTTATGCTGGTCTGTGCAGTTTGCTTGCTCGGCGCGAGTTTGTTTATCGATGAACTGGTGCGTTTTAAAATCGGCGCAAAAACTTTGTTCGGCGCAGAATATTGGAACAGCACCTCGGTGGTGCCGGCGATTTTGCTCGCGTATATTTTTTTCGGCGCCTACGTTAATTTCATCATCGGCATTCACCTCGAGAAAAAAACGCATTATTTGCCGTTCATCACCGGCTTGGCCACGGTCGTTAAAATTGGTGCGACCTACGCGCTCGTACCGCTGCTCGGCATGAATGGCGCCGCCCTCGGAACGACATTGGCCTATTTGGTGATGGCGACGGCGTTGTACATTGTCGCACAGCGCTTGTATTATATCCGTTACGAATGGAATCGGCTGGTGAAATTAGTTTTCACCACCGCCGCCGTGTTTGTGTTGGGCTATTGGGTTTGGACCGCGCCGTGGCAAAAGGCGAGTATGCTTATCGCTTTTCCAGTGGCGCTTTTTTTGATGGGCTTTTTTGAAAAAGGCGAGTTGAACCGAGTATCGGCGTTGTTTCGCAGAAGCAATTCACGCCAACAACGGCAAACGGAAAAATCAGCCTCAACTGTTCAAGATAATTTGTGACCAGCCTCGAACGCGAATTTAACGAATT
>CAYZFF010000352.1:0-4996 GCA_964477305.1 uncultured Cytophagia bacterium | reverse complement strand
CATTTGTGGAACTCGGACTCACTTTAGGTTGCAGCGTTTTTGCTCTGCTCTTCGCCGTTTATCTGGCGAAATGGGTGATGAAAAACGACGACGGCACGCCGGCGATGAAAGAAATCGCCAGCGCCATTCGTGAAGGCGCGGAAGCATTTCTCTCGCGCCAGTACAAAACCATTGCCGCACTCACCATTCCCGTCGCGGCCATTCTCTATATTCTGTATGCGTTCATTCGACCCGGCTCGGAGCACGATCCGGTGCCGGCCAGCACCTTGGCGCTGTATGTCGCCGGCTCGTTCATTCTCGGCGCCATTTGCTCGGCCATCGCCGGTTACATGGGTATGTTCGTCTCGATTCGCGCGAACATTCGCACCGCCTCGGCCTCGCGCACGAGCTTGAATCGCGGCCTGCAAATCGCGTTGCGCGGCGGCGCGGTTTCCGGTTTGTTCGTCGTCGCCATGAGTTTGCTCGGCGTCGGCGGTCTGTTCGCGATTTTGAGCGAGGTCGGCGTTAAATCGCATGACATTCCGTTTCTCATCGTCGGCTACGGTTTCGGCGCCAGCTTCGTCGCGTTGTTCGCGCAGCTTGGCGGCGGTATTTACACGAAAGCCGCCGACGTCGGCGCCGATCTTGTCGGCAAAGTTGAAGCCGGCATTCCCGAAGATGATCCGCGCAACCCCGCGGTCATTGCCGATCTCGTCGGCGACAATGTCGGCGATTGCGCCGGCCGTGGCGCGGATTTGTTTGAATCCACCGCCGCGGAAAATATCGGCGCGATGATTCTCGGCGCGACGCTCGCGATCACCGCAGAAGCCAACAGCATCACGTTTGCCGCGGGTATCATCGGCGTCATGATGTTTCCGCTCGTCGCGCGCGCGTTGGGCTTGCTCGCTTCCATCATTGGTATCATGGTGGTGAGCACGCGCGAAGACGGCGATCCGATGCAGGCGCTCAATCGCGGTTATTACGTCACCACCGTGCTCGCAGCCCTTGGCTTCGGCGTTGGCTGCAAATGGCTGCTCGCCTCGGAGCAAGCGCCGCAGGCTTGGATGAATTTTTGGCTTTGCGGTTTGATCGGCCTCGCGACCGCCATGGCGTTCGTTTACATCACGCAATATTACACCGAATACAAATATCGCCCGGTGAAAGAGATCGCCGAAGCTTCGCAAACCGGCCCGGCGACCACGATTATTTCCGGTTTCGCCGTTGCGCTGGAATGCACCGCGCTGCCCGTGCTCGTGATTTCGGTTGCGATCATTGGCTCTTATTATCTCGGCGCTAACAGCGGTCTCCCGAATGCCGGCTTGTTCGGCACTGCGGTCGCGACGATGGGCATGCTCGGCACTGCCGCGTATATTCTCGCGATGGACACCTTCGGCCCAATTGCCGACAACGCCGGCGGCATCATTGAAATGAGCCAGCAACCCGAAGAAGTGCGACACAAAACCGACCGTCTCGACGCCGTCGGCAACACGACGAAAGCCTTGACGAAAGGTTATGCCATCGGCAGCGCGGCGCTCGCGGCCTTCCTGCTCTTCTCGGCTTATCTGGATGAATTGAAAAATTTCGGCAAGCCGTTGGCTTCGGTTGATATTTCCAAACCGGAAGTTTTC
This sequence comes from uncultured Cytophagia bacterium, assembly GCA_964477305.1. Classification (GTDB taxonomy): domain Bacteria; phylum Zhuqueibacterota; class Zhuqueibacteria; order Zhuqueibacterales; family Zhuqueibacteraceae; genus Zhuqueibacter. Next base: position 3,389 of record CAYZFF010000352.1, on the reverse strand, counting down.
GTCGGCGGTTTATTGGGCGCGATGCTCATCTTTCTCTTCTCCGCATTGGCCATTCGCGCCGTTGGTAAAGCGGCGTATTACGTCATCAATGAAGTGCGCCGGCAATTCAAAGAAAACCCCGGCATTTTACAAGGCACCGCCAAACCGGATTATCGCCAATGTGTCGACATCGTCACCGCCGGCGCGTTGAAGCAAATGGTGTTGCCCGGCATTCTGACTGTTGGTATGCCCATTGCCGTCGGCCTGATTTTCAAGCAAATGAATATCGGCGCCGAAGCCGTTGCCGCGATGTTGATGGTCGGCACGATGGCCGGCATTCTGATGGCGACGATGCTCAATAACGGCGGCGGCGCGTGGGATAACGCGAAGAAATATATTGAAACCGGCGCGTACGGCGGCAAAGGCTCCGACTCGCACAAAGCCGCGGTGGTCGGCGACACTGTCGGCGATCCGTTCAAAGACACCGCCGGCCCATCGCTGCACGTCGTGATCAAATTATTGAGCACGATCACACTGGTGCTGGCGCCGTTGTTTATTTGATTCGTTTTCGCGATGTCATTCCGTAGGAATCCTTTTTGATACAAGCAATTATTCTGGATTCAAAAAGGATTCTTGCAGAATGACAATTTATGCGGGCGCTTTTTATTTTAACAAGGATTGGAGAACCCATGGCTGGAGAACGCAAGGAGTTTTACAGTTTTAGAAATCGCAACGTCTACCTTGTCGGCCCCGAAATCAAAGCCGGCGATAAAGCGCCCGCGTTCATCGTGCTGGCACAGGATTTTACCGAAGTCAGCGCCGAGGCACTGAAGGGCAAAACGACTGTGTTCGCCACGGTGCCTTCGCTTGATACCGGTGTGTGCGATGCCGAAACCAAGCGCTTCAATGACGAAGCCGCGAAGTTTGGCGACAAAATTAATTTCGTCACCGTAAGCTGCGATTTGCCCTTCGCGCAAAAGCGCTGGTGCGGCATGACGAATGTTGACAAAGTGAAGATTCTCGCCGATCATCGCGACCATTCGTTCGGCCAAGCCTACGGCGTTTTCGTGAAGGAGACCGGCTTTCTCTGGCGCGCTGTTTTTGTCGTCGATAAAAACGGCATCGTGCAATATGCCGAATATGTGCCGGAAATAGGAAAGCATCCCGATTACGACGCGATTTTGGCCACGGTCAATAAGCTGAGTGTTTAAAGTTTGCAAAAGTGTTCTGCTGCACAAGGCGCACTTTTTATTTTAGGTCAAGGTGATGACTATTTCCTTTTTGCTGGCGCTCGTTATTCTCGGCTCCCTACCCATATTGGGTGCCGCGCTGACTTTTATTTATCGCGGTTGGCGCGGCGATGCAGGCGCGTTGCGGCGCGGCGTGAATTGGGCGGCTTGGATAGCCGTCGGCATGTGCGGCATTTATTTAGCTTTTGCTTTCGCCGCTCCCCATCACCCAAGCACGCCCCTTGAAATTTTTTTTAACGGTCAGCTTATTAGTTTTCTCATTCTCACGCGATATAACAGCGTCGCGCCAAGGCTGTTGCTGACGAGTCTTTTAATCGGGGTTCATGGTTTGTGGGACGCCTTGCATATTTTCACGCTACCGTTCGCAACCGATTTTGTGCCGTCATGGTATGCCCTGGCTTGCGCCATTTTTGATCTCGGCTACTTCGGCGCGACCGTGCCAGTTTGTCTCCACTTTTTCCGCCGCCTCTTTCCGCGCCAATCGCTGCAAAAAATATAAACGATTTATCATTGTCCATCATTATGGCTGAGTCGCTTCCCGTCTTTGAGGTTTTAGCGTTGCCTGGCCTGCGCGATCGCGTTGTGCTGATTACCGGCGCGTGTCGTGGGATCGGCCGCGCCACGGCTGAACTGTTGGCGCGTTGCGGCGCTGCCATCGCCGTGAATGGCCGTTTGGAAGAAGAAACCAATCAATGCGCCGCTGCACTGCAACAACAATTCGGCGTGCAGACGCTTGCGGCAACCGCAGATGTTACGGATTTTCTTGCGGTTCGCAAAATGTTTGAAGCTTTGCAAAACTGGAGCAACCATCGTCTCGATGTTCTCGTTTGTTGCGCCGGTTATCCGCTGGTGGACGAATTGTGGAACACGCCGCTGCATGAAATGAATGCAAGCGAAGTGGTCACCGGGTTCAAACAAGTTCGCGCCGTTGATCTTGATGGCGCGCGTTATTGCAGCCATTTCGCGCTCAAAATGATGGTGCCCCAACGCCGCGGTAATTTGCTTTACATCAGTTCAACGCCGGCGCTCGCCGGTTATCACGGCACGCCATACACCGAAGCGAAGGCAGGCGTCTTGGGATTAATGCGCGACCTCGCGCGCGAGTATGCGCCGCACGGCATTCGCGCCAATGCCGTCGCCCCCGGCAATATTGCCAGCGGCTGGTATCATCAATTAAGTGAAGTGGAAAAACAACAGTTGACCACGGAGTCGCCGCTGCAGCGCTGGGGCCTTCCTGAAGAAGTCGCCGGCACGATTCTTTTTCTCGCTTCTGATCTGGCGGGTTATATCACGGGACAAACGCTCGTCGTTGATGGCGGGAAAGTCATTCGGTAAGTTGTTCAATGTTTGGTAATCAAGCGCCGCTGGATACTGATGGCTGAACACGAGCTGTTTCTACAACTGCTTTTTGTTCAGCAATTCATCACGGATTTCCTCAAGCTTCTTCCTTGCTGCCGGACTGAACCAAATCTCCAGAAATTCGTTTCGCATTTTTTCTGCATTTTGTTGGATTCTTGTCAGCGTGTTTTGCCGTAGCGCGGTTTTGAGAGCAGCCACGGAACTTTCGGCATATTGACTCAATTCATGCAGTTTTTGTAATGCCGTGGCGAGCAGATCTGCCGATGGCGCCGCTTCGTTGATCAACCCTAATTTCAGCGCCTCCTCGGCATCAAAAAGTTTTCCGCTGAAAAGCACGGAAGCGGCATTTGCCGCCGGCACCACGGCGCGAAAAATTTCCAGCGCCGCTGCCGGCAAAGCAATGCCCAACCGAATGCCGGTCATGCCTATTCTCGCTTCTTTTGCCATCACCCGATAATCACACGCCAGCGCCATGAGGCAACCGCCCGCCGCTGCGGCGCCGTTGATCGCCGCCACGACGGGCAGCGGAAATGCAAACAATTCGATCATCGTGTTTTCCCAATGCGCGATGAAACGGCGCATTTGTTCGCGGTCGAAATTATAAACTGTGAGTAAGTCCAGTCCCGCGGAAAAGAAGCGATCATATCCGGTTAAAATCAAACCGCGCAAATTTGCCGCGCGGGCTGCGGCCAGGCCCTGAGCCAGCGCTTGCAAAACGCGATCATTCATCGCATTGGCGCTGCTGGCGTGGAGATGCAAAATACCGAGGTGATCTTTGCAGTCGAGGTGATAGGCGGCCAT
>CAYZFF010000351.1:0-5029 GCA_964477305.1 uncultured Cytophagia bacterium | reverse complement strand
AGCCGTTGCAGCCAGAGGCCGGGCAAAATGAACAAGCGCCAAAAAGAATTCCGGTAGCCTTTATCAGAGAGGCGAATAAATTCGTACGAGATGCCGCCGATGACTGGAATAAAAGCCAAGCGCAGCAAGCGGTCGGCAACAGTTTCCGGACGGCCCAGCCCCATAAAGACAAAAATGCTGACGAGCATGACGATGAGCAAAAAGCTCGTGCCGCAGCGCGGGTGGAAGCGCGTAAAAGTGGCGGCGGTTTCCGGCAGCAAGGCTTTTTTCTCTTCAAAATTAAAAATGCTTTTATGCTCCGCGCCGTGATATTCAAACACCCGGCGAATGTCTTTCATCTGGGTGATCAGCGTCAAGTAACCCAAGAAGAAAATCATTCGAATGATGCCGTCGACGAGATTGAACCAGAAACCGGTGCGCGCGCCGAGCCAATCAGTCAGCAGCAGAGGCACATAAAAGAAAATTCCCAATCCGATCGCAAAAGCAAACGCCAAAGTCAGCCCCATCCAAATTTTTTGGCCGGTGGTGCGTTGGCCGGGGCGCTGAGCGGCAGTCGAAGCGCCGTTTTGTTTGGCCTGCTCATCGGCCATGGCCACGTCGCCGGAAAACGTCAGCGCCTGCACGCCCAGCACCAGCGCCTCGATCAACACAATCGAGCCGCGAAAGATGGGCAAAGACAAAAACTTGTAGCGATGGAGCAGCGATTGATAAGCTTTGCGCCAGACAATGATGCTGTTATCGGCGCGGCGGCAGGCAACGGCGACCATCTCCGGCGAGCGCATCATCACGCCCTCAATCACCGCCTGTCCGCCCACCATCAGTTTTTTTTCGGAAGCATTTTCTTTTGCCACGGGAAGTTTCCTAAAATAAAAAAACGGAATACACGTCGAGGCCTTGCCTCGCGAGCGCATTCCGTCTCATTTTTTTGATCTGCGTTAAGCCTGGGCGGCAGCTTTTTCTTCGCCTTTTTGATAGCGCTTCTTAAATTTTTCCACGCGGCCGGCGGAGTCAATCAGCTTTTGTTTGCCCGTAAAAAACGGATGACAATTCGAGCAAATTTCCACGCGCATATCGCCGACGGTGTTGCGCACGTTAAACGTATTGCCACAGGCGCAGAGCACGGTGGCTAAAACATATTGCGGATGAATCTTGGGTTTCACGGTAATTCTCCGGTTAATTTTTTGCCTTATTACAAGTTTTAAATATACGGCTTGTTGCAGGCAAAAGCAAGGAATTTTTACGAATTCATGTGCTTCAAAAATTCTTCATTCGATTTGGTGCCGCGCATGCGTTCGATCAGGAACTCCATCGCTTCAATCGGCGTCAGGTCGCTTAAAAATTTGCGCAAAATATAGACGCGGTTCAATTCCATATCGCTGAGCAAAAGTTCCTCTTTGCGGGTGCTGGATTTATTGATGTCAATCGATGGGAAAAGCCGACGGTCGGAGAGACGGCGGTCCAACACGAGTTCCATGTTGCCCGTGCCTTTAAACTCTTCAAAAATGACTTCGTCCATGCGGCTGCCGGTGTCGATCAATGCGGTGGCGATAATCGAAAGGCTGCCGCCTTCTTCGATATTACGCGCCGCACCGAAGAAACGCTTGGGGCGTTCGAGCGCGGTGGCATCGAGACCGCCGGAGAGAATTTTACCGGAGTGTGGCACCACGGCATTGTGGGCGCGCGCGAGACGCGTAATCGAATCCAACAGAATCACAACATCATGGCCATATTCCACCAGGCGCTTCGCCTTTTCCAAAACCATGTCAGCGACTTGCACGTGACGCTCCGGTGGTTCGTCAAACGTCGAACTGACGACTTCCGCGGCGACCGAACGTTCCATGTCCGTCACTTCTTCCGGACGCTCGTCGATGAGCAAAACGATGAGCTTGATTTCCGGTGAATTCGCGGTGATGGCATTGGCAATTTTTTGTAAGATTGTCGTTTTACCGGTTTTCGGTTGCGCCACGATAAGCCCGCGCTGGCCTTTGCCGAGCGGCGATAGCAGGTTCATCATGCGCGAGGTGTAATCTCTCGCGTCGTGCTCTAAATTGATGCGCTTGATCGGATAAAGCGGGGTGAGATTGTCAAACAGAATTTTGCTCTTCGCGACTTCGGGATTTTCAAAATTGATGGCCTCGACTTTGAGCAGCGCAAAAAATCGTTCATTTTCTTTTGGTGGGCGAATTTGGCCGGAAACCGTGTCACCGGTGCGCAAGCCGAAGCGTTTGATCTGGCTCGGCGAAACGTAAATATCGTCCGGGCCGGGCAAATAATTGTAATCCGGTGAGCGCAAAAAACCGTAGCCGTCCGGCAAGACTTCCAACACGCCGTCGGCGAAAATCAAGCCTTCTTTTTTGGTTTGTTCTTCAAGAATTTTAAAAATCAACTCGGACTTTCTCAGGCCGGTCGCCCCTTGAACGTTAAGATCCTGAGCGACTTTGTTTAGCTCAGAGATCTTGAGTGCTTTTAATTCTGCGATGTCCATAACTCTTACCTTTGGTTTAATGTAATTGAATGAAACCTGCTCATCTGACTCGGCGCATCAGGCGACCAGCCCCCACGGGCTTAACGCCCGCCAACGAGGCATGTACTGCTAACGCAGCGTCTTTGACAAAGGCGCAGCCGATGCCACTGCACTTGCGCCGAATAGCGTGAGGCGGCGTCCGAGGATGAATAAGTCACACGAAAAATTTGTTGCATTCGTTAGAGGGTTGCAGGCAGTATTTTACCAACGATGCATTTCGGAGAAAAATCCCGCGTGTTCACAATACGGTGTGCCGGGGCACATGATCAATCGCGGTCGCTTGCACGCTGCGACGGCGATCATTTGCAACAATCGACTTTTATTCAATCGGGTAATTGATATCACATCAGGAATGACCCCGATCATGCTTTTTTGTTTAAATGAAACCGGGGCTCGTGTTCACAAAAATTGGAGGTTCGCGGCTCAAGTTGCCGGACTTAGACTCATTTCATTCTGCCCATCAAAAAAATGGGCTTTGCTCATATCCACAACCAATTGCAACTGGCTTCCGATCGGCGGCTCCGAACGCGCATTCACTCGCGCCACCAGGCTGTTGCTTCCGCTGTTCAAATACAGGTAAATTTCATTCCCCATCGGCTCGACCACTTCCACCGTTGCGGTCATTTCGGCCGGCTCGGCAACCCGCTCGGCGTTATCGGCGAGGTGAAAATCTTCCGGGCGAATGCCGAAAATCACTTCGCGGTCTTTGTACGTTTCCAAACTCGCGGCAAATTTTTGTGGTGTTTTAAATTGAAAACGGCCTTCATGAAAAAACAGGCCGTTCGCTTGCACCACTTTTCCCGTCATAAAATTCATCGCGGGTGAACCAATGAAGCCGGCGACAAATTTGTTGCGCGGATGATTATACAAATTGAGCGGAGTATCAATTTGCTGAATGTTGCCGTCTTTCATGACCACAATGCGGTCGCCCATCGTCATCGCTTCAACTTGATCGTGCGTCACATAAATCATCGTCGTTTCGAGGCGGGTATGTAGCTTGGAAATCTCCGTGCGCATTTGCACGCGCAGCTTTGCATCCAGATTGGAAAGCGGTTCGTCAAAAAGAAACACTTGCGGTTTGCGCACGATGGCCCGGCCGACCGCTACCCGTTGGCGCTGTCCACCCGAAAGCGCTTTGGGCTTGCGCTGCAAAAATTCTTCAATGCTTAAAATCTTTGCTGCGTCGCGCACGCGTTGATCGATTTCGGCTTTGGGATATTTGCGCAATTTCAAACCAAAGGCCATGTTCTCGTAAACCGTCATGTGCGGATAGAGCGCGTAGTTTTGGAAAACCATCGCAATATCGCGATCCTTCGGCGCCACTTCATTTACCACCCGATCCCCAATCGAAATTTCGCCGCTGCTGATCTCTTCAAGGCCGGCGATCATGCGTAACGTCGTCGATTTACCACAACCGGAAGGGCCGACGAGAACAACAAACTCTTTGTCCTGGATGTTAATATTCGCTCGATTGACCGCTACGACGTTATTCTCGTAGGACTTGGTCACATCACGTAACTCAACACGTGCCATTAGGCTGGGGTCTAAGTTGGTTCACCAACGATAGGATGTAAAAACTAAGGATTGGATCGCGTTGTAGGCTGCGCCCGTAGGGCTTTCAACACGCCCGAATTGGATTATGATTGGGGCGGTCGAATTGTGCTACATCTTACGTGAAATGTAAACAATCCGTGTTAAATTGTCAAGAGTTTTTTCAGTTTTGATAAAAATTCCCGCAGGCGGAGTGTTTCACCAAAAATCAACACCATTTAATGTACACGTCACATATCGTTGCGCGGAAAAAAATTATTGTTTTTATTTTGCAAAAACTCACGTTAAAACCCACGAATCATCAGCGCAATTTTTTCCATAGCCAGTGACGGCACGTAATGGCCGCCGTCAAATTCGAGCAATTCCACCGGGATCGCATGCGCGCGCAAAATCGTTTCCGCCTCACGCGATTTATGGATAGAGATCATTTTATCCTCACGCCCGTGCACCAGCAAAACCTTAGTTGGTCGCGCCGCACCGAGACGCGCCACTACGTCCGGTGGTAAATCACTGCTGACTGCAATAATTCCGCGCACCGGCGCCGCGCGATGAACCCAAAAACGGTACGCCATCGACACACCCTGCGAAAAGCCGAGCACATACAATCGCGTCAAATCCGCCGCATACTCGTTTTGCAGCAACTCGACAAATTGCTGCATGTAGCCGATAAAATCTGCAACGGACTGATCGCGCTCGTAACGCGTGAGCCAGGAAAATCCCACCTCGCGCGCCGGAAATTTGGGATAAAATTGATGCGGCCCTTGCGGCGCAGCGACCAGTATGCCTTGCGCCGGCAAGGTCTCAAAAACTTTACTAAATTCATCCGCGCGCTGGCCAAAACCATGCAGGACAATCAGTGTCGGATGTGGGCCTTGGCCCTCCGGCGTTTGCACCGTGAAATACACGGTATGGCGAATTTGCATTTGGGAGTTGCTGATGGGCATATTGATTTTA
>CAYZFF010000350.1:3854-5036 GCA_964477305.1 uncultured Cytophagia bacterium | reverse complement strand
CCGTCGCAAACTGTCGCGCTGACCGGCCTGGTGGCCGAATTGCGGCGGCAAGGCAAAGACATTATCGATCTCGGCGCCGGCGAACCGGATTTTGCCACGCCGGAGCCGGTGTGTAGTGCGGCCATCGCGGCGATTCAAAACGGCAGAACCAAATACACGCCGAACGCGGGGACGATGGCGCTGCGCGAGGCAATTGCCGCGAGCTTGCACAAAGAGTACGGCGCAGTGTATCAGCCGAATGAAATCATTGTTTCCAACGGCGCGAAGCAATCGGTTTTCAATGCGCTGCTGACGTTGTGCAATCCCGGCGACGAGGTGATTCTGCCGGCGCCGTACTGGGTGAGTTATCCGGAGCAGATTCAAATGGCCGGTGCAACGGCAAGAGTCGTGCATAATCCCGACGCGGATGATTTTAAATTAACCCCGGCGCGTTTGCGCGCGGCGATTTCACCGCGGACGAAGTTGCTCATTCTCAATAGCCCGTCCAATCCGACTGGAACGGTTTACACCGTCGAGGAGTTACAAGCATTGGTCGACATCATCCGCGCGCATGAATTTTTCGTGCTGGCGGATGAAATTTATTTGAAATTGATTTACGACAGCGTGGCGACGACGAGCCTCAGCGCATTTGCGGAAATTCGCGACCGGCTCATTCTCGTGAATGGTTTTTCGAAATCTTATGCGATGACCGGTTGGCGTTTGGGCTTTGCTGCGGCGCCGTTGGCCATTGTGAAAACGATGGACAAAATTCAGAGCCACACGACTTCGAACGCCTGCTCGATTTCGCAAGAGGCTGGACTCGTGGCCATTTCCGGAAATCAGGAAGCGATTGAAATGATGCGGCAAAATTTTGACGAGCGCCGGCGGTTTGTGCATCAGGCGCTTTCACGCATGCCCGGCATTGCCGTGCGCATGCCGAAGGGCGCGTTTTATATGTTTATTAATGTTGGTGAATTGATCGGGCGGCAAGTGAGCGGGAAAACGTTAAATTCGCCGGATGACATTTGCCAGTACTTGGTGGCTAAGGCCGGTGTCGCTCTCGTGGCGGGCGAAGCATTTGGCAGCAAGTTACATGTGCGCCTCTCGTATGCCGCGAGCATGAAAACTTTGCAGGAAGCGATGTCGCGCCTGGAAAAGGCGTTTGGGGAAATGAGGGGATAATGAAATTTTTGATGGCGTTGG
>CAYZFF010000350.1:0-3754 GCA_964477305.1 uncultured Cytophagia bacterium | reverse complement strand
TTTTTTAACAAAACGAAAAACAACAATACCGTAAGATAAATTTACCGAGAGCGTTATGCCAACTTACGATTATGATTGCGCCGATTGCGGCCACGAGTTTGAGCAGTTTCAAAGCATGAGTTCGGCGGCACTGGAAATTTGCCCGAAATGCGGCGGCAAAGTGAAACGCCGGATTCATGGCGGCGCCGGGTTGATTTTCAAGGGGTCGGGATTTTATTTGACGGATTATAAAAAATCCGCGACCGGCCCGGCAAGCACCGAGAAAAGCCCTGCCGATTCCGCAAAAAAGGCTGATGGCGATACTGCTAAAAAAGACGGTAGCGATAAAAGTGCCGGCGAGAAAAAAGGGACTGAGGAAAAGTCCGACAGCAAAGTTGAGAAGAAGGAAAAAACCACGGAGTAGTCATGCAGCAGCAGCTTGGGTTGAACAACGACGTGTTAGTCGGCGGCCACCGCTTTCATGTGCAAACCACGTATTCGGCGAATAATGAGACGATTCTCTCGCATATTTTCGATAATGGGCGGGTGATCGAACGCCTCGAAGTGGGGGTGACCGAGGAGGTGAAAAATGCGACGCTGCCGAAAAAACTCAAGGTCGTCCATCAGGAAATGATTTCCGAGATGGAGCTGCTGTTTTATATTGCCGAAAAAGTGCGGCAAGTGCGGCACCCGATGTCGTGCTTGAAGCTCGGTCACGTGTTTATGAGCAAAAATTTGCTCGACGACGCCGTGACGTTCTTTCAAATGGCCGCGGAACTGGATCCGACTTCGGCGGAGGTGTATTGCCAGCTTGGTTTCGCGAATTTACGGCGCGGCGATTTTGCCAACGCCGAAATGGTGCTGCGCAAAGGCGTGCAGCTCGCGCCGAACTACGCGGATTTGCATCAACATCTCGGTGTGGCGTGTTTGGAACAGCAAAAATTAGGGCCGGCGCTGGATAGCCTCCGGACCGCGCTCGATCTCAACCCCAATTTTTTTCCGGCGCATTTTCATTATGCGCTGGTGCTGTTGCAAAGTTTGAATGCACCTTTCAGCGGCGATTCCAATGTGTCGCCGAAAGCGGCACAGGAACATTTGATGCGCGCCGCCGAGGGCTGGCCGGCTTTTCGCACGCCGCGCTTGGAAAAGGCGTTGCAAATGGTGGATGAAGGTGCGTTTGAATTGGCCGCGCAGGAATTGCAATCGCTGCGACAAGAAGTCAATATCGAGGCGGATTTGGCGTTCGAGCATGATTTTTATTTGAAATTCATGTATGGCGGCAAAGGCAAAGACGATGAGTTCATCCAAAATTACACCACCCGGTTGCGTGCGGCAATGCGCGATTATCCTGATTATGCCGATCTGCACAACAGCCTCGGCGTGGCCTATTTGATCCAATGCCGCAACCTGTTTCTGCGGGCGCTGGAAGAATTTCGCGTCGCGCTGCGCATCAATCCGAGCTTCAAGCGCGCGGAAAAGAATTTGAAACTCTCTGAAAATGACGGCAAAGGATTTCTGATTTTATTGCGCGCGATTTTGAAGTAAAGCTTAAAGTGTCGAGTGTAAAACCTTGCAAAAATTAAGTTTTACGTCTCATGCTTTATTATCTGTCCGAAAATGGTCAGAAATTGCCCCACGGCGCGAATGAAAATGCCCCACCGCTTTACTTGGCTGTGAACCGACAACCGCGATGTTTTTATGCCCCTTGGTGTTTTATCCTGAGTGAATACAACTGTTTCTGAAAATAAAATTACGCATTGGTAAACCTTGCGATAATTACAAAAGCGTTCTGGCGGCAATGGTATATCGTTTGCACTTGATAACGCCGTGTTCTTTTAAGATGTTGATAAATAAATGTTGCACTTTGTTTCTGGCTGAGACATCGTAACAGTTCTGAAACACGAACCGACAGGATGGGAATTGGTCAAGATATGCTGAAAAAATTTAAGTTCAACAAATTTGCCGCTTTAACGCTGTTTTTCGGGACGCTACTGCTATCAACCGGTTGGACCCAGCCCAACCTTCCGCGGCGAGGCAATTCTATTGTTGCCGCCGGTCGTGATTCTTTGACCGTGAAAGCTTTGCGCGCGGCGCCGGGAAAACCTTCGCTGTATGAAGTAAGCTTTGTGACCACCGACTCCTTGGCCGCGAATGCGCTCATCACCCTCTCCTTTCCGAAAACTTTTGATTTGAGCCAACTGGAAATCGCCGGCTCCAGCACGATTAACGGCGGCTTCACCCTAATACGCAACGGACAAGAAGTGCAAGTTCGCCGCACCGGTCTCGGCGTTCCGATCGCTCCCGGCAAACGCGTATCGCTTCAACTCGGACTAATCGGCAACCCCTCAAGTTTTTCTGCTTCGCATCAAGTGCGGGTCCAACTTCCGACCCGGCGCGCGGCCGCCGCTACGACAAAAAACATGGACGTTCAATTTATCACTTCAGTGAAGTAAAAACATGCAAATTCGCACAGGGTTTTTGGTGCGGTGCTTGCGGAAAACGGGTCAGGCCATGGCTGTGCCTTTTACGATCCGTCTGCTTTGGCCTCTTCTCTTCGCGCTCTTTTTCGTCGCACCCTCATTTGGACAAACACTCACCCAGGTTACAATTGCCCCCACCGATACGGTTGCTGGCAGCGGCACGGTTTATACGGTGAGTTTCATCACCAGTCTCACCGGCACAGGATTGCCAAGTGATGGGCAGATTCGCTTAACTTTCCCGGCTGGCTTTGGCGCTTCCACCGTTGTTTTGGCTGGACCGGCCACGCCGCCCAATGGTCTCACCGGTGGTTTTAATTCTCCAACTGTTGCCGGGCAGATTGTGACATTACGGCGGGATGGCACCGGTGCGGTAGTTGCCCCCGGCGACACGGCGGTGTTCAAACTCGCGGTGGTGACCAACGCGGTGACCGCTGGAAATTATACTGTGAATGTCGAGACGTTAACGAACGTCGGCGTGGTGATTGACGCTGCGCCCTCGACCTTATTTCGAATTGGCGTTGGGCCGTTGGCTTTTGTGAAAGTATTAACCGGTTCGAACGGCAATACCCCGGAAGTGATCGCCAATACGGTCACGGCGGATCAAAATATTTTCATGCATGCCGGCGGTTTTGACGCCAACGGCAATTATCGCGGCGATGTTTCTGTTAACTGGAGCGTGTCCGGCGGCATCGGCGCCGTTTCTCCGGCCAGCGGCGTTTCGACGACGTTCAGCGCGAATAAAGTCGGCAATGGCGTGATCACCGCGGATCATCCGACTGCCGGTGTCATTGATGGCGTGAGCGGCAACCAGCAGGTCGTTCCCGGAGCTTTGAATAAAGTGTTTATCGTGGCGGGTCCCTCTGGCAATGGCGAACCGTTGAACGCGTACACGATGACCACGGATCAAACGTTGCCGATTCATGCCGCAGCTTATGATAGTGATAACAACTATATTCAAGACGAGCCGGTGGCGTGGAGCGTGACAACCAGTATTGGAACGGTGGCGCCGGCTGCGGGAATTTCGACAACTTTTGAGGCCAAAATTCCGGGCACCGGTTTTATCCTCGCGAATCATGCGACGCTGATTGACGGTTCGACGGGCGTCATCACAGTGAACATTGGCGCGGATTATCGAATCAAAATTCTTTCCGGCGCCAGCGGCCAGACTCCGGAAGTTTTGACAAGCGCGTTAAGTTCCGGCCAAACTTTACCCGTGCATGCGAGCATTTTCGATGCAGATGATAATTGGAAAGGTGATGTTTCGGTAAATTGGACGGTTACCGGCGGCATTGGCG
>CAYZFF010000349.1:0-5058 GCA_964477305.1 uncultured Cytophagia bacterium | reverse complement strand
AAACATTCCAAAACTTCAAATCTTCGCCTGTGCGCATTTTGGTGATATAAATAATCTGGCCGGTGTGATAGGAAAAATGCTCGACGACATGAAAGACTGCGCCGAGCACGGTGACGTTGAAGCCTTGAATGACGCGCGGCTCCGCGAGTTTGGCGATGGGCAACTTCGCTAAAACCGCATCAACTTCGGCCAACGTCGCTTCGAGCTTCTGCAATAATTCGGCTTTGGAGCAGGATTCGCGCGCGGCAAATTCGGCGGAGCGCTGGCGCGCATCTGCTGCACCGCCGATGCCGTGAATCACCCATTGCGTAATATTGCCGCAGAGATGCAGAATCAGATTGCCGACGCTGTTGCTCTTTTCATTGGGACGCCACCACGCTTCGGCTTCGCTTAGCGCGGTGAGGCAGGCGCGCAGCCACGGCAGGAATTCCTGCATCAAATGGCGGCGCGCTTCGGCAATAAAAAGTTCGGGGGGCGTGTTCATATGCAAACTCTCCTTTCGCATTCAATATACAAAAGCCGGCGGCCAATCGCAATGCCTCACGCAGAATCTACTTGACACTTTGTAAACGGTGATGTACAATAAGAACGGCTTTGTGATTGCACCGCCGCACATTTTCACGAAAGGAATGGAATGGAAAACCAACCGACTTCGCCACATACACCAGAAACACCGGGCAAAAAACGAACCCCTTGGCTTTATGTGCCGACGCTATATTTTACCGAAGGCTTACCGTACATCTTGGTGAACAGTGTGTCGGTGATTATGTATAAAAAAATGGGAATTTCCAACGAGTTGATCGGCTTGACAAGCTCGCTTTATCTGCCGTGGGTGGTGAAACCGTTGTGGGGGCCGACTGTCGATCTTTATTCAACAAAACGCAACTGGGTGATCAGCACACAACTGTTGATGGCCATCGGTCTCGCGCTGGTCGGCGCGGTGATGCACCTGCCGGCTTTTTTTAGCCTATCGCTGGTTTTGCTCACCTTGATTGCATTCACTTCGGCCACGCATGATATAGCCACTGATGGCTATTATTTGTTGGCCTTGCCGGAAGAGCAACAAGCTTTTTTCGTCGGTATCCGCTCGACGGCCTACCGGCTCGCAGTTATTTTCGGCTCGGGCGTTTTAGTGGTGCTGGCTGGGCGAATCGAAGTGAACACGGGCAATATTCCATTGAGTTGGACGACGACCATGCTGGTTGTCGCGGTTATCGTCGGCGCACTCTTTCTCTTTCACAGTTTTTATCTGCCAAGACCGGTCGCTGATCGTCGCGCCAGCAAGGAACAAATACAGGCGGGCGTGCCTTTTCTCACGGCTTTCAAATCGTATTTTAAACAGGAAGGCATTATTCCGATCCTGGCCTACATCGTGTTGTATCGTTTTGGTGAAGCGATGCTGGTAAAAATGGCCTCGCCCTTTTTACTCGACAAGGCCGAAGCCGGCGGCATGGCGCTTTCCACGGAAACGGTGGGCTGGGTTTATGGCACGGTGGGGGTGTTGTGTCTAGTGATCGGCGGAATAGCCGGCGGCTGGCTCATTGCAAAATTCGGCTTGCGCAAATGCCTGTGGCCGATGGCCTTCGCGATCAATGCGCCAGATTTGGTTTATGTTTATATGGCCTATGTCAAACCGGCATTGCCGGGCGTTTATGTGTTGGTGGGTTTAGAGCAGCTTGGTTACGGCCTCGGCTTCGCCGCGTTCATGGTTTTTCTGATGCACACGGCCAAAGGCGAATTTAAAACCTCGCATTACGCCATATCAACCGGCATCATGGCCCTGGGGATGATGATTCCGGGATTGCTCAGCGGTTATTTGCAACACGCGCTGGGCTACGGAAAATTTTTTATTCTCGTCTGCCTCGCGACGATTCCGGGCATGGTGACGATATTTTTTCTGCCGAAGAATGAGGAAAAAGCAGCCGGATAACTTGCAAAGGTCCATCTCTTCAGTGGCGTCTGATTTCAAACGGTCTCGGCTGATCTATTTGCAAAATTCAAAATCCCGCTGAAACAAAAACGCTTCAGTGGGATTTTCATTTTTTGATACAATTTTTTTTCACTTTCGATCTGCTCAATTGCTGCGCCCGCATCTATTTTGCGTCGAGCTTCCCGAGTCAAGTCCAACAAATAGCGCTGCTTTATGACACGCGCAACCGTTCCACCGGTTTGCCGCCGATGATATGGCTTTCGATAATCTCATTGACGTCCTCGAGCGTCACGCGGCCATACCACACGCCCTCGGGGTAAACCACAATGGAAGGGCCGAGTTCGCATTGATCCAAACAGCCCGCTTTATTGGCGCGAACCTTTTCCTTGAAGCCGCGGCGGTGGAGTTCCTCTTTGAATTTTGCGGCGATGGCCTCCGAACCTTTGGCCGCGCAACAGCCTTTCGGATTATCCGGAGGCCGGCTGTTTGTGCAAATAAAAATATGTCGCTCAAATCGTGGCAACAGTTGCAACTCCTCTTTTGCAGAGCGCAGAGGGCATAGCGCTTGCACAATATGTTCTCTGCGCCATGCGCTCTGCTCAAAACAGCGGCTTGCCGATCATCTCAAAAACCATATACACAATGGCGCCCAGCGTCAAAATGCCAAACGGCGCCGCGAGCGCAAAAAATTTGAAATTCTCCGTCATCACCTGGCCGTATTCCATCGCCGGCAAGGTGTTGACTGTAATATCGCCTTGAACCTTAATTTGGCAGGCCAAACGCTCTTTCGGTTTGTCACCCAATTGCAATTTTTCAAAAAATGTGAGGGCGCTCACGCATTCACCCGGTTTGACCGCCACTTTATCCGTGCCGCACAGGCCAAAACCGCGGCAATTGACGAATCGGTTCACGCCGCCATAAACACTAATGCCGGCCTTTTGCGCTGCCTTACGCAACGTCGTGCCAGCCGGAACTTCGACTTTGCAATTTTCCGCTTCAAAGAAAACCGTGGGCATAACTCGCTTCCTCCTTGGGTGGATGCAATTAAGGAATACCGCTTAAATAATTTACCCGTCTGCTCGTCATGCCCGAACGCTTTAATCGGGCATCCACGCTTTCAAAACTGGATTCCCGCCAAAAGCGCGCGGGAATGACAAGCCGATGAACTGAGTATTCGGTGATTCTAAACGGTCAAAATTTCACCGGTGATTAACAAAACCATCGCGCAACGCTACTTCCCTCCCGCCTTCTGAATTTCCTCGCGGGCTTTCTGGGCCAACTCGCCATTCGGATTGGTTTCCATCACTTTGTGCCACCATTTGATGGCCTCGTCCTTTTTCCCTTCGGCGAGATAAATCACGCCGAGATTGAACATGGCATAATCATAATTGGGGTTATACTTCAGCACTTGCTGGAGTTCGCTCAATGCCAGCGGCCGTTGCGAGTTGTTGTAATACGCGCCGGCAAGGCTCATGCGCACCGCAGCGTTGTTGGGCATGACGTCCAAATAACGTTTGAAGTAATCCGCGGCTTCATCAAAACGTCCGGCAATCTCATACATGCCGCCCAACGCCAGCAAAGCCGTGGTGTCTTTAGGATTCGTCTGCAAATCACTTTTGTATTTATTGATTTGTTTGGTAACATTTTCCATCGCCGCCATGTCCATGCCTTGACCATTGCCCTCCGCCGGGGCGGCGCTGCTCATTTGGCTCTGGCTCATCGGCGCCGGATTCTTTTGTTTGTAGGTTAATAAAAAAAGAATGCCAATAAGCACCGGAATGCCGATCAACGGCAGCAATACAGCATTCAGCGAACGTGAGGCCGGCGCGGGGGCGTTTTCAGCCGTGTCGAAATGCTCTTCACTACTTGTTGCAGCGGAAACACCGCTAACGGATTGCCCGCAGGCCTGGCAAAATTTCGCGGTGGGTTTAAGCTCGGCGCCGCATTCCCGGCAAAAACCGGTGGCGCGTTCATTGGCCGCTTTAGTTCCGCAATGCGAACAAAACTTTGCGCCCTCCGGTAATCCGGTGCCGCAATTTGAACATTGAGTCATATTTTTCCTTTAAGTATTTTCAAACATGTTTAAAATTCGGTTACAGCGCTCAATTTGCTGGTGATTCTCATGATGATGGTAAATCACCAGCAAATTGCGGATCATCCGCGTCATGATATCGCGCGTGCCCGCGGGCGCCAGCAAGCCCTCATGAAATGTTTGGCGAGACGGTTGCACCAATTTTGCACATTCCAGACGCGTCAGCACCTGGCCTTTATTAAAAGGGTCGAAATAAAATGAATCCGGTGGCGAATGATATTGGCAAATAAAGCGCACCGGCATGTTGATGCCGCGAATCGGCAATTGCAAACGCCGCCCGATTAACAAATAAATCACCGAGAGGGTGATGGGAATGCCGGTGCGGCGCTCCAACACGCAATTCAGAAAGGAATTGGCCGGGTCGTAGTAATCTTCCAGATTGCCGGAAAAACCTTCT
Organism: uncultured Cytophagia bacterium; assembly: GCA_964477305.1. Taxonomy (GTDB): domain Bacteria; phylum Zhuqueibacterota; class Zhuqueibacteria; order Zhuqueibacterales; family Zhuqueibacteraceae; genus Zhuqueibacter. The sequence goes on along the minus strand of CAYZFF010000349.1, from coordinate 639 downwards.
TCCGCAATAAGCACTTGATTCATGACACGCAAAACGCGGGTGCAATCATAATGGTGATGCAACCCGGCGAGACGCTGCGAAATCCTTTGTGCCAGTTGATCCAATTGCCGTTGATACGGCGCGATGTCGAGATCGGGAAAGCCGAGGCGCGCCAGCAGAAACACCGCTTGCTCGAGATCGATTTGCTCATCGTGCAGCAAGCTGAATAGATAAAAAGAACTGGTGACGTCTTCTTGCTGCAGTTGGGCGAGCACGTGACGCGCCGCAATTCGAACCTTGCCGTCGCCATCCGCATTGCTGGCCTCACGCAAAAACGTCGCCGCCGGTTCGCCAATTTGTAGCAGCCGCTCGCGCGCGACATTATGCACATGGGCATCGTCATCGCCGAGCAAAGTAATCAACGCCTGAATCTCACCGTGTCCGAGCATGTTGTCAAGTCACTGCTGTTGAACAAACACAAAAGCTGCAAGTTTTTCGTTGCAAAAAGAAACGACTTCACGACGTGGCTTCGCGGGTTTTGCCAAAACGATTTTCCGTGCCTTCAATCAATCGGCGCACATTTTTGCGATGGGTGAAAACAATGAGCGCGCCGACGAGCAAGCTGAATTGAAACAACGCGTCCGGCACTTCATTATTAAA
>CAYZFF010000348.1:0-5058 GCA_964477305.1 uncultured Cytophagia bacterium | reverse complement strand
CGTGGAATTGTAGCTACTCCGATTGCGCAAATTGTTACCGTAACTTCAACGTAGTACACTGTTACCTTAAATTGTCATGGTGAGCGGAGTCGAACCATGACACACTCCTCGACTTCGCTCGGAGTGACACTTTTAATAATTAAGGTAACAGATCAGTAGTCTGTTCGAGGTTGAGCGGTTGTATCTTTAAGCTGGATTATTCACAAATTTTCACCGCCAAGGCGCTAAGTTCGCGAAGAACAGCAAGATCACGCAAAAGCCATAGTGAAACTCAGTTTGAAACCAGCGCTATCTCACCCAAGAAGCTATCTGCAAGTTTTTCTTCCTTCGCGCGCTCTGCGTTTTCGTGGTTCTGAATAATTCAGGTTAAAATTAATGAACAAAATTTTTTATTTCGATCTTGCATTTTCAATTGAAGTGCGGTATATTATTAATGAATTTCACTGCGGCTTTTATCCGGATCACGAGAAATTCTGTAGCCACCCTTTGATCACCTCTGATTACCTCGCCTGTTGTTAAAATTGTTTTGCCTCCCTTGTCGCGTTTAGTTGTTTTGGCAGGAATGTTGTTATTCCTAAATCTTGTTTTGGTTTTATGGTTACGGCGATATAATTTTTTAAGTGTGTTGGTCGTGAGGCCAGATTGACCGCGTCCGCCGGCAGCGCGCGGCTATTAATGTATTCATTTTATGAGCAAAGCAGTGGATATTCAACCATCAAAAGGAGGAGGTTCACATGGTCGTCGCTCGACAATTATGTAAATCGCCCGCCTCGGCTCGCGGCCTCATGAATGGTGGCAACGCAAAGAAACGCCGCCGCCGTGCGATGGCTGCAAAAAGAAAAAAGTACCGGCCGATGCCGCAGAGCTTAGTGCCCATGCGATTGGTGCGCCCCGAACCGCGTCCGAGCCGGATGAATGCGCGAAGCTTGCTGGCCGGGCTTGGCCTGTTGACGTTGCTCGGCGCTGGCGCGTTGAACCGTAGCGATGATGTGTCGGTATCGGTACTGGACACTCCTCGCGCGGCCCTCGTCACTACGCCGGTGCAGAATAATGCAGCGCTCTCGTCGAATGTGGGGTTGATAGAAAGCCGCACCTGGCACAACGACGGACTGCTTTCTAATGCCATGCCGCGCTTGGTTTTGCCGCCCACCCCACTGTCAATTCTGGCGAAACCGGCGAACGCGGCGATTAGCGGCGCCACTTCGATGGCAGCGCCAGAAAATACCGCCGTGGAGTCATTGACCAGCCTCGATCCGGTGCTAACCTTGAAGGATTGGCCGCTCCTCGAGGCACGCCCCAACGCATTGCCGAGTCCCGGTGTGACGTCTTCCCTGCTAACGCCGGACTCGCCGCAGATCGGTTTGCATTGGGAACGCTTGGCATTGGTGCAAACCGGCAGTATTGGCATGACGATGTTTGGCTTTCAGAAATTTGATGAATTTTTCGGCCGCGGGCAGCGGGAGTTTCGGGCCGGCAATGATTGGTCAAAAGATCGCACGCTCCATTTTGATGAGCTGATTCATTTTCAAGGGGGCTATCGCATTACACAGGGGCTTATTGGAATGTATCGCTGGGCAGGATTAAACCCGGCCTGGTCGGAAAGCTTGGGCGCAGGCACTGCAGCTTCGGTGATGACATTTCTCGAATATGTCGATGGCCGGCGCCCCACCAAACAAGGTGCGAGTTATTCAGACTTCACGGCGAATCTGCTCGGCGTCGGATTTGCGCTGGCGAAGATGCACGTGGGCGTGCTGCAAGATGTTGATCTGCGGCTCAATTACACTTCATTCGGCGATGTGTTGCAGAAAAAGACGTTGCTGAAATATGACCGCATGACGCATTGGCTCACGTATGATCTGCAGCGCCAGGTAAATTTGCCGCTGCATGTCGGTGTCGGTTACGGTGTGCAAAATGCGTTCAAGCCGCAAGTGCGCTCGGAATATTACCTTGGCGTCGGCTTTACACCGGTCGCAATTTTGGAGCGCTATTACCCTGCGGCCGCCAAGCCATTTTCCTGGCTGAATATGTATCACATCGGCTGGCAGGTGCAGGTGAAGTAAAAGTGAAATTCTGCTAAAAAGGGCAGACACCGTCTGCCCTTTTTATTTTCTCGCCCGAATCAAAATCACCAACCCGCCGGCGAGGAAAATAAGATTCCCTATCCACGCGGCGAGCAGGGGGGGCAGCGTGCCGTTCTGTCCCATAGATTGAGAAGTTTTCACGGTGCCAAAATAAAGAAAGCAAATGACGAGGCTGGTGGCCACGCCGACCGCGCCACCGGAACGCACGCGGCCGCCGGCCAGTGGCGCACCGAACAACACGATAATGAAATTCGCCAGCGGAAAAGAGATTTTCAAATACAAATCGACCAGCCAGCGTTCGGGGTTGCCGCCGTTGCGCGCCACTTCGCGAATAAACTTTTGCAACTCGTCATACGACATTTCGGCGGGATCTTTTTGCACTTTCGTCAACCCCTGCGGGGTAAAGCTCAATTCGGGCAGCGCCAGTGTATCAAAACGCGTTAATGTTTCGTTCCCGCCCTCGAAGCGGCGACGATAGCCTTGCAGCATTTCCCAACGGTTGGCTTTTTCCTGCCAGCGCATTTGTGCCGCATCCATGCGTTCATTAATAAAAAGGCCGCGGTATTGTTGCACGCTCACGCGCTGCGCCATCTTGTTGGCATCGTCATAATAACCAATAAACACACGCCGCACTAAATTGGTGGGGGCGGAAGTCTCGGCGCTGTCGGCGCTTTCCTGAAAATAAAGATTGGACAAGCGCGCCGTCAGATTTTTGGGCATGCGATCCACGTATTGTTGTTTGATCTCGGCCTTGCGTTGATTGGCAATCGGCATCACCTTTTCGGCGAAGAGCAACATGACGCCGCTGAGCAGAAACCCGATGATAAACAGCGGCAACAAAATGCGATGCAGCGAGCGCCCGGCGGCGAGCATCGCGGTCAATTCGCTGTATTTACTCAGTTGGCCGACACTGAACATTGACGCCAGCAACATTGCCACCGGCATACTCAGAATAATCACATACGGCAAATAATAGAAATAATAGCTCATCACCACCAGCGCCGGCACTTTGCGGTCGATGAACTCGGAAAGGGCTTCGAGCAAATCCACCGTAATAAAAATGCTCGTGAACGCGATGAGAGAAAAAAGCAAATTAAGCAAAAACTTTTTCGAGACGTAACGGTCGAGAAGCATGTTAAAGGCCTAGCTGATTGGCCGGCTATTAATGATGATTAACTGCAATAATTTAACTGAAAACTGCTCACTTACTCTTTCGCCACCACAATAATTTTCTGAAATCCAAAGTGACATTCTCCCGCGCGGTGCGCCACAAGAGATAGAGGCCGAACAGGCCAACGATGAAATTTGCGGCCCACATGGCGACAAAGGGCGAAATATACTGGCGATCCGCCAGATCCTCGCCGCCGATGAGAAAGGCCCAGTAGAGCAGAAAAAAACCAAGACTCAAGCCGCCGCCGGCCGCGAGGCCGCCGCGCCGCGCCATGAATCCGAGCGGCGCGCCGATAATTACAAAAACCAGGCACGCCACGGGAATCGAATATTTTTTGTGAATTTCCACCAGCAAGCTCTTGCTCGTGCGCTCATACGTGCTTGCCACAGCAAGCTGATTCTGAATGTTGTATAGCGTCTGGCGAAGGTTGACGAGTATAAGATTCAACTGCTCCTGTTTGGTGCGGGCGGCGATGCTATCGGCGTTGAGCTTGGCATTGGCCGCCAAGGCTTTCTTTTCTGCATTCGCTTGGGCCTCACGTACATAAAGATTAACCGGTTGTGCCACCGTCGGGGCAGGGGCCGTACCCAGTACGGCAACGGGCATTGCGGATAACGCCGAATCCGTTGCTGCGGCGGAAACCCCGAACGTTGTGCCCAGGGTACGATACAAATCGCGCGCGACATGATCGTTGATCATGCGTTTACTCTCATCAAGCTGCCGGCGATTGGAGGTCACTTCCTGGCGCATTTGCTGCGCGCTTTTCTCGCGGTCGCCGCGATATTCCGATTCGCTGCGCCGCAAAAACATATCATCGACGGCAATCGCCAGCACGTGTTTGGTAAAAGTAACATGGCGCAGTTCTTCTAATTTATTGAAATCAAGCTCCTGCAATTCGCCGTCAAACAGCGTGATGACAAGTGCACCAAGCGTTGGGTTAAGCTCCAGGTAGCCCCGCCGCGCCGAGATGATCCGGCTGTGATCGGAGGCACTGTGGTCGTCGATCAATAAATTGCGAGCGATGGTAACGCCGTTAGGGCTTTTGCTGCCGGCCTCTGATTGCAAGCTGTCGGTAAGCTCCTGCACCAGCAAGCCGTAGTCGGGAATGTTATTGTACCAAACGCCGGGTTCGATGCTCACCCCCGGTTTTTTTCGGGCAATATCGCCGGCGAGGATGCGGGCGCGATGATTGAAATCCGGCAACACGGCATTGTTAAACCAGATCATGCCGAGCGTCATCAGAATGGCAGCGATTAAAACCGAGGTAATGACGCGATAAAGGCTAATGCCGCTTGCCTTCATCGCGGTAATTTCGTTATCCGCGGCGAGGCGGCCAAATGCCATCAGCGTGGCCATGAGCACGGCCATCGGCACCGCCAGCGCGACGATCCACGCCATGTTCAGCGCAAAAAATTCGAGCACAACATTCCACGGCAAGCCTTTGCTCAACATGCGGCTCAGCTCGCGAAACAACAGGTTGAGCAAAAAGATCAGCGTGATGACGGAAAAGCCAAATAAGAACGGCCCAACATGTTCGCGCAAAATGTAGCGGGCTAAAATAAAACGTCTCATTGAATTAATATAGCCAAACCCGCTTTCTTGCGCCACTTTTTTTTGGAATTTCTTTGCGGCGGCTGTTGCCAAATTTTCATTAACTGGAGGGAACTTCAAAACGCGCCGGGGCGTAAGGCAAGTGTCACGTACTTTCCAGAAATTTTGCTTGATTCTGACGGCGCAGTTTGTTATTTTTTTTATACTAAACAAAGCGAGCCGTTGAACTAATTGAGGAGTGTTATCGACCGTTTG
>CAYZFF010000347.1:0-5070 GCA_964477305.1 uncultured Cytophagia bacterium | reverse complement strand
GCGCTCAGGGCGACTTTTATAAATTAAGGTAACAGTGTACTAGGCTGTTGTAAAATGCATTTGTTTTGTATCAATGAAAAATTTATATTGAAAAACTTTCTGAAACAAGGATGAATTCTTTTGACGCATTTATTATTTTTAATGGTCACGTTGTTCATCAGCGTCACGGCTTGGGCGCAGCCGCCGAAACCGCTGTATGCGATGAACCGGGTTGAAATCGATTCGTTGCTCCGGCAAACGAGCCGCGGGCATGACGATTGGGACGCCCGTTTAGAAATCTATTCGCGACGCGCGCTGAACACGCCGTATCGCTGGTTTCCACTCGGCGAAGGCCCGCAAGGCAAATACGATCGCGGCCCACTCGTGGATTTTGCTCATGTCGATTGCCTCACTTTTTGTGAACAAGTTTTGGCGCTGACGTTGGCGGACAATTATTCCGATATGTTCGCACGCTTGCAGCGGCTGCGTTATCGCGCCGGAGAGATCGATATCCGCAGGCGCAATCATTTCATGCTCGCCGATTGGCTGCCGAATAATGCGTGGCTGGTTGAAGATGTCACCGAGACTCTTGGGCGTGAGTTTTGTGTGGCGATGACGAAAACGATCAACCGGGTTGAGATTTTACAAAAAAAAGGTTTACCGGCCCGGGAACTCACGGCGGTTCCCCCGCCGCAGACCATGACGATTCAATATATTCCTGAGGCAAATTTGCCGGCCATCAAATCAAAATTGCGCGGCGGCGAAATTGCCGTGGTGATACAAAGTCGTCCGGGCATTTTTGCGGCGCATCTCGGTTTCATGCTCCGCGACAGCACCGGCCGGGTCTTCTTTCGCAATGCCTCAGCGCGGCGCGGCGTTAAAAAAGTGGTGGATGAGAATTTCGACGATCTCGTGACTTTTCTCAAACGCAATCCGAGCTGGGTGGGCATGGTTTTTCTGCGCGTGCGGCCGGAGTTTATGCGTCGGCCAGAGATGGTCAGACGCGAAAATTTTAAACCGCAAAGTGACGCTAATAAACGCTAATCTTGCATTCGCGAAAATTCGTGGGCATTGCGGCCGAACGGCTGGGTCAATTACGCCCCGATTGAAAGTCTGCTTGACATTGAAAAAAAACTTGTTAAATTCATAGCCGTTATACTTGCCGCCCCAGGACTTGTCATTCAGGATGAATCTTTTTGAAAACCACAATGTTTTAAATACAAAAAGGCTTCCTCCGGAATGACATGTTTGTTTTTGACCCTGTTGTTGGCAGCAAGCGGGTTTGCCCAAACCCCGGCGTCGCGGCAAGTCACCGACGGCTACCGGCGCCAATCCAGTTTCGATGTTTTGCATTATAATCTAAGCCTGAGTGTCTCCGACACGAGCAACGTTGTTCATGGTCGCGCCCAACTCACGATTTTGCGCCACGACCGGCAAGACACCACATTGGCACTCGATTGCAAAAACTTGACGGTCACGGCATTACAAGTTCAGGCCCAAGCGGTTAAATATTTGTCGCAGGCCGAACAGCTTGAAATTGTTTTGCCGCCGGGCGGCGATACTTTGGACGTGGCCATCGAATACCGCGGTGAGCCGAAAGGCGGCTTGGGTATTCAACAAAACAAAATTAACCGCCGCACGTTTTTTGCGGATAATTGGCCGGACCGCGCGCGAAACTGGTTTCCGGGCATTGACCACCCCAACGACAAAGCCACGGTTGAATTTCATATTAACGCGCCGGAACGTTACACCGTGGTGGCGAACGGGCAACTGGAGCGCGAGCAGCATAATCTGAACGGCACGAAAACCTGGAGCTGGCGCGAGGCGGCGCCGATTCCGACCTATTGCATGGTGTTTGGCGCGGCCGAATTTGCCGTGTTGCATTTGGGTGAAGTTGAAAACGTACCGGTCAGTTATTATGTCTTTCCGGGCGACGCCGGCGCCGCTTTGAAAAATTTTGGCCGCACGGCGCTGATGCTCCAGTTTTTTAGCAAAAATATCGGCCCCTATCCGTATGAAAAACTCGCGCTCGTGCAATCTTCAACGCGCTTTGGCGGTATGGAAAATTCCAGCGCCATTTTCTTTGCCGAAACGGTTCCGGTTTCGGCAGGCGCGGAAGGCACCAACGCGCACGAGATTGCGCATCAGTGGTTCGGCGATGCGGTGACGGAAGCCGACTGGCATCATCTCTGGCTCAGCGAAGGTTTTGCCACGTATTTCGCGGCGTTATTTTATGAACATGCCGACGGCATCGAAATGTTCCGCGAGAAGATGCGCGCCAATCGTGACAGCTATTTCGAGTTCGCGCGTAAAAAACTGGCGCCGATTCTTGACACCACGGTGACGCGATATTTTGATTTGCTGAACGGCAACAATTATTCCAAGGCCGCGTGGGTATTGCACATGTTGCGTCAGCAAGTCGGCACGGAAAATTTTTGGCAAGGCATTCGCGAGTATTATCGTATTTATAAAAATGGAAATGCGTGGACCGAGGATTTCCGCCGCGTGATGGAATCCGCCAGCGGCCAGAATTTGGACTGGTTTTTCCAGCAATGGCTGCGCCAGCCGGGCCATCCGGTGCTGCAACAGGATTGGCGCTGGTTGCCGAAAGAAAAGTCTATCGCCCTCACGTTGCGGCAAACCCAACCGGAAGCATTTTTCCGCCTGCCGCTCGAGGTTGAGATAACGAGTGGCGGCAGGAAAACGCGGCAGAAAATTTGGATGGAAAAAGCTGAAGCCTCTTTTAAGTTACGGCATGAGGCAAAACCGGAACAAATCATTCTTGATCCGGACGAAAAAATTCTTATGCTGAAATAAGTTCGCGAGATTGCCGGATTAGTCTAATCAAGACCGCCATAACTATGAAAGTGGTTGTTCCTTACAAAGCCGACGAGGGTAAGATGCAACTCGTCGGCCACATTAACGAAGATCAAATGATGGCGCTGTACCTCGGCGAGTTGACGCGCGACGAGGAGCAACGCATGCAGCATCACGTCGCGGATTGCCCCGGCTGCAACCGCCAGTTCTCGTTATATCGCGAAGTTCTCGGCGGCGTCGAAACGCTGGTCAAAGAAATGGGCGGCCGCCACGCTGAACTCCTGCGCGCCTCGATCAAAAATAAAATGCGAGCGAAGCAGATTTATTACGAAATTCTCCAGCATCCGCTCACGGGGCCGCTGGTAGTGGCGGTCACCAACCTCGGCGTGTGCATGCTGGAATTTGCCGACAAATCGCCCTTTGAAATTGAAGAGCAGTTAAAAAAACGCCAGCCGGAAGCGTGGATTAAGCGCGACCAGCTCATGACCGCGGCGATCCGGCAGGAATTGCAGCTTTATTTACAGCGCAAGCTCAGCCGCTTCACCATTCCCATTGATTGGCGTTTGGTCACGGGTGATTTCCAGCGGCAGGTTTTGAAAATCACCAGCCGCATTCCGTATGGGCAAGTTTATACCTACGGTGAGATCGCGAAAAAAATCGGCAAGCCGAAATCGAGCCAGGCCGTTGGCCAGGCCTTGGGCGCCAATCCGATCCCCATTTTAATTCCGTGCCATCGCGTGGTTGCCAGCGGCGGCAAGTTGGGCGGCTTTTCCGGCCGCGCGGGAGAAGAAGGGGTGAATCTCAAAAAGAAATTGTTGCAACTTGAAGGCGTGCACTGGGCCGATCAAGGCAAGCACTTGACGCGGCAGCTTGAGTTATTTTTCGGAGGAATTGAATAAAGCGTCCAATTCATTGTTGTTGCAGGTCAACCTTCAACCAACGGAGGAGGAGTTATGAAGCTTAACGCCCCGAATCAAACGTTCTGGCTGATCGCCGTGGTGCTCGGCGTGCTCGGCATTCTTGGGAAAACGGCCATTATTTCGGCAGCGATCATCACCGGCAATGCCTTCTGGCTGGTGACGATCGGCTTTGCCATTCTGGCGCTGACGACGATGTTTAAAGGCGCCTGACGGCAACCGGGTGGCGACGCTCTCGCAGCAACACGGTTTGGATTTTACCCGCGCCGCGAGAGCGGCGTCATTTATTTATTTTCTTCCTCAATCAAATATTCCCCGCCCAGCGCCGTAAAACCCTCCGCATTCGTAAACGCCACCATCGGCGGATTTTTCTTCGAGCCTTTGATCGCGGCGCAACCGACTTCGCCCTTTTTATTCACCGCGACAAATTTATCGTTGAAATCGATTTTTACGCCGCGCTTTTGATTGATCTCGACAATGCGTTTGCACGCTTCGAGACAGGCTTTGGTGGGCGGCATGCCCTGCCGCATCAACGAGACAACATAAAAACTGCCACAGGTACGAATGACTTCTTCGCCGCGGCCGGTGGCGCCCGCCGCGCCGACTTCGTTATCGACATACAAGCCCGCGCCGATAATCGGCGAATCGCCGATGCGGCCGTTCAATTTTCCAAAGAGGCCGCTGGTGGTGGTGATGCCGGCGACGTCGCCTTTCGCATCGATGCCGAAAACATTGATCGTTCCCGTCGGGCGGCCAGTTTTATCTTTATAAATGCCGTCCGCCGGCGGCAACCAATCATCCTGATCACTCAAGTTTTCTTTCCATTTCAACCAAGCCAGTCGCGCCTTCTCCGTCAGCAGGTTTTCAATTTGGAAACCATGCGCCAGCGCAAATTTTTGCGCGCCGACGCCGACGAGCATCATGTGATCCGTGCGTTCCATCACCAGGCGCGCGACACTGCACGGCGTTTTGATGCCCTCGAGACTCGCCACCGAGCCGGGCTTGTGCGCCGGGCCGTACATGCACGAGGCATCGAGTTGCACGACGCCTTCTTCATTCGGCAAACCGCCGTAGCCGACGCTCATGTCTTCCGGATCCAGTTCAGTCACATTCGCGGATTTTTCCACGGCATCCATCAAGCTGCCGCCGCTGGAAAGAATTTCCCAGCCGGGGGTGTTCACTTTGCGGCCCCAATCTTCGCCGCGGCTGCACACGATGATTGGCACTTTCGCGGCCTTTTGTTGCGTCTTGCTGGTGATGATGTTCGGCAAGCTCAACGCCGGCAACGCCGCGCTGAATTGCAGGAAACGCCTTCTGGAAAACGTTGTGGACATGGTTCCTCCTCGGTGATAGGTGA
>CAYZFF010000346.1:0-5071 GCA_964477305.1 uncultured Cytophagia bacterium | reverse complement strand
CGCGCTTTATCGTGCGGCCACTGGGCTGGCACATTATGGCGTTTTGCCGGAAGTAAAACGCAAGGCGCAAAGAGCATAGCGCGAAACGCGTCTTTCGCCGTGCGCTATGCTCTCTGCGCCCTGCAAAAGTAGGAGCAAGATGGCAAAAACTGTTTTCGTTACCGGGGCCAATGGTTTTACCGGTAGCTATGTTTGTAAACACCTCATTCAACGCGGCGATCACGTTCGCGCGCTGGTGCGCAAAACCAGCAATCTGGATTTGTTGAAGGGCGTTGATGTGGAGTTGGTGCACGGCGATCTCGCCAACGGCGCCATTGGCGAGACGTTGGCGCAAAGCCTTAAAGGCGTCGACGTGGTTTATCATATCGCCGCGGTTTACCGGACGGAAGGGGTGCCGAAAAAATATTTTTGGGACGTGCATGTTGAAGGCACGCGCCATCTACTCGAAGCCGCGCAACGTGCCAACGTTCCGCGTTTTGTGCATTGCAGCACGGTCGGCGTACAGGGTGAAATTAAAAATCCCCCGGCAACCGAAGACGTGCCGTATGCGCCCGGCGATGTTTATCAAGAAAGCAAAGTCGACGGCGAAAAACTCGCGCGAAAATTTTTTCAAGAGCGGCAACTGCCCGGTGTCGTGGTGCGGCCCGTTGGCATTTACGGCCCCGGTGATACGCGTTTTCTCAAGCTGTTCAAATTTATTCACAACGGCAAATTCCGGATGCTGGGCAGCGGCAAAGTGCTTTATCATCTGACGCATGTCGATGATCTGGCGCGCGGTATTTTATTGGCCGGTGAAAAAAAAGCGGCCCTCGGCGAGGTTTTTACAATTGGCGGCAATGGATATTTGACTTTGGCCGAGCTGGTCGAGCGTGTTGCCAAAGCTTTGAATGTTCCGGCGCCGCGCAAGAGTTTTCCGGTTTGGCCCGTGTGGTTGGCGGGCTTGCTGTGCGAAATTTTATGCCGCCCGCTCGGCATCGAACCCCCATTATATCGCCGGCGCGTCGAATTTTTTATTAAAGACCGCGCTTTTGATATTTCGAAAGCAAAACGCTTGCTGGGCTATCAACCGCAAGTTGATCTCGATCATGGTCTGCGCATGACGGCGGATTGGTATCGTGCGCAAAATTGGTTGTAATTTCGTAGTAGCGTTCGTAGTAGCGCCTTCAGGCGCAAACGCTTTGAATTCATAAAAAACTTGCAGGATACAACAATTATTATTGAATCCGATTTTTCAACGCCTGAAGGCGTCACTGCAAAAATGACAATGCGAAAGATCACCTCTGAATAAAATCAATAATACAACTTCGCCTCGCGACCAAGTCGAAATTCAAAAAGAACTTTTCGATGCCAAGAAATCAAAACTCGCGAAATACAAAGAGCTTATTCTCGGCGATGCCGGCACCGCCTTTTTAGTCAAATACGAATTAATCACCACGCTCGTCAGTTGGTTGCCCGGCGCGCTCGGCCTGCTGCTGCGCAGCAAATTATATCCGCGGTTGATTGGAAAAGTCGGGCGCAATGTGACCTTCGGCGCCAACGTTGTGCTGCGCCATCCGCGTAAAATTCAAATCGGCGACAATGTTGTAATCGACGATAATGTCGTGCTCGATGCCAAAGGCGAGAATAACAACGGCATTGTGATTGGGAATGGCGTTTTTATCGGACGCAATACCATCATCAGTTGCAAAAATGGCGATATCCTCATTGATGATAACGCCAATCTTGGTTTTAATTGCGAGGCCTTCTCCGCGAGCCGCATTCGCATTGGCAAAAATGTTTTACTGGCTGCTTATGCTTATCTCGTCGGCGGCACGCACCGGTTTGACCGCACCGATATTCCGATCCTTTTTCAAGAACGCTCCAGTCAAGGCATCGAAGTCGACGATAATGCCTGGGTCGGCGCGCACGCCGTTGTTTTTGACGGTGTGAAAATCGGCAAAGACTGCATCATCGGCGCCGGCGCCGTGGTCAATAAAGATGTGCCGGATTGGATGATTGCCGTCGGCGTTCCCGCGAAAATCGTGCAAGATCGCCGCGACGCCGATGTAACCCGGACGACCCGTCTGGTAAATTTTTAAGTCATGAGCCGTAAATACAAAATTCTTCACGTCATCGATAAACTCAGCATGGACGGGGTGAACCCGAGTAGCATTGCTTTGTGTTTCATTGAATGGATCAAGCATCGGGAAGCCAAACGCTATGAAGTAATGGTCGTTTCGTTGCGCGCGCGTGACGCTGCCAGCCAAAAACTTGAGGCGAATGGCGTGAAAATGTTTTATATTGATAAAGGCAAGTATTCGTTTGCCATTGCCGGGGCGTTGGCGGATATTGTACGCCAGGAAAAAATTGACCTGCTGCATTTGCATGGATACAGCGCCGCCAATTTCGGCCGGCTGGCAGCGCGACAATGCGGCATCCCCAATGTGATGCATGAATGGGCTGTGCTCAAGACCCTGCCGCATCAATTTCTGGCGGATCGTTTGTTGAGCCGTAAAACTGATGTGGCCGTTGGCGTCAGCCAGAGTGTGCGTGATTTTTTGGTGCAAAGCCGTGCCGTACCGCTGAATAAAACGCGCGTCGTTTGGAACGGCGTCAATTTAAATAACTTTAAGACGGTCGCGCCGGAAAAAATCCAGGCCTTCAAAGAACAATTTGATCTTGCCCCTGAGCAAAAGATTATCGGCACGGTCACGCGCTTGCGTGAGGAAAAGGGTAATCGCTATTTCATCGAAGCCGCGCCGCAAGTGTTGCGTGAATTTCCCGAAGCGCGTTTTATCGTAGTTGGTGATGGCCCGTTGCGTGAAGAATTGGAGGCGCTCGCCAAGAAATTGAATCTTGCGGGCAAGTTGTTTTTCGCCGGTTTTGTTTCCGAAGTCGCGGTGGCGCTCGCGGCGATGGATATTTATGTGATGGCTTCGCTCACCGAGGGATTCCCGTTCGCGCTTGCCGAAGCGATGGCCGCGGGCAAAACCGTTGCGGTCACGAACGTCGGCGGTATGAAGGAAATGGTGCAGCACGAAGAAAATGGCTTGCTCGTGCCCTCTGCCAATGCCGCCGCGTTGACCGCTGCCCTCGTGCGCCTACTCAAAAATCCGACTCTCAGTCAGCACCTCGGCGATGCCGCCCGCCGGCGCAGCCAGGAATTTAGTGTTGAGCGTAACGTCATGGCGCTGGAAGCCATTTACGCAGAATTACTTTCCAGAAAAAATGGTCATGGTTGACCTCACGCGACCGGAGCGCAAATTTTAATTTGCCCTGCCGCGTGTGCCTTAAACTGTGTGGAACACCAGAGTCAGATGGTCTCGAATTTACTCAACAAACTCCGCTGGAGTTATCGGAAAAATGCACCGGATCTGTTCGCGCTACTGCGGCGGCATTATCCGGAATTTATGTTCGGCGACAATCCTAAACCGCTGCAGAATGAAATTCCCGTTTTCACGTTTCATTCCGTCGAACCGCTTTCGTTTGAAGCCAAATTAAGATTTTTGGCGCACAACGGCTATCGGACGTTGAACGCGGAAGAGTTTCGCGCCGCCATCGCCGGCTCCCGCGATATTCCCGCCAAAAGTGTGGTGCTGACTTTTGATGATGGCACCGCGACGCTGTGGTCGGTCGCCTACCCGTTGTTGCAAAAATACGGTATGCGGGCCGTGAGTTTTATTATTCCCGGCTGCATTCCGGAACGCGCGCCGGAAACCCCGACCTATCGGGATTTTGCCAACCAGCGCGTGAGCGGCGCAGCGCTGTTGGCGCGGGAACGCACGCATTCACCATTGTGCTCGTGGCAGGAAATTCAAGAAATGCATGGCAGCGGTGTGATTGATTTTCAATCACACACAATGCATCACCACATGGTCAACGTGGCGCCGCAATTGGTGGATTTTATTCACCCGCGTTACGACTTTTATTTTTTTGCTAATATCAACGTGCCGGTTTATCGCGAGAACGGGCGGCTGAATTATGCGCGCCAGATGCCGTGGGGCACGCCGGTTTATCGCGCCGAGCCGCGCATGGCCGGCCAGCCGCAATATTATGACGATGAGTCTGCCCGGCAGGCGTGCATCGAGCATGTAGGCAAAAAGGGCGGCGAGAATTTTTTTAATCATCCGGAATGGCGTAAATCTTTGACCGCCGTCTATCGCGAAGCGTTGTCCACACGCCGCGCCCGTGAATTTGAGTCGCACGCCATGCAGGCGCAAACGATCTGGCAGGATTTGTATCTCGCCAAACAAATGATCGAAGCGCGCTTGCCCGGAAAAAAAGTTGACCAGCTTTGTTATCCGTGGTTCATGGGCAGTGAAATCGCTGTCGAGCAATCGCGCCGCGCCGGCTATCGGGTGAATTACTGGGGTTTGGTGCCGCAGTACAAGACCAATCAAGCCGGACAGAATTTGTTTTATGTGCCGCGTATTGAAGACCACTATCTTTATCGTTTACCCGGCGCAGGCCGCAAAAGTTTGAAAGAAATTTTGCGGACGAAATTGCAGGCCAATTTGCCGCGATTTATGAATCGTTTGACGCCGGCTCTTAACTGATAGGCGCATTCAGGGTCAAGCATACAGCAAATCAAATATGATCTTTGGAACTGTAGGAAAACCTCTTTTAAATAGCACTGCCGGCGACACCCAGGCGCAACGCAAAACGATCAGCCAATACTTCCTCGAGGAAAAGGAAATTGATCAGCGCTTAAATATTCTCTTTGCACCAGATGTCGCGGTCGGCCTGCGCCCCATTGGCGTCCCGACCTTAGATGCGAATGTAAGCGTCTACGAGCATAAATCCAGCGGCAGTTTTGTGGCGCTGCTGGGCAGTGTGTTTAATCGCGCCGAATTAAACGCGACGTACGCGGCAAAGAATGGGAAGGCCAGAAACGACGCAGAAACCGTTTGGCAGGTTTACGAGAAGGCTGATCTTAGAGGCTTTCGCGAACTAAATGGTAATTTTGCATTGGCCATTTGGGACGCGCGTAAACAATGCTTTTATCTCGTGCGCGATCATCTCGGCATCGAGCCGTTGTATTATTGCCGCAAAGACGGTGTGCTTTATTTTTCCAGCCTCTTGCAACGTCTAA
>CAYZFF010000345.1:0-5080 GCA_964477305.1 uncultured Cytophagia bacterium | reverse complement strand
TCCGTCTGCTGATTTTCTCCGACCTCGACGGCACCCTGCTTGACCACGACACCTACGATTTTTCACCGGCGTTGCCGGCGTTGGCAGCATTGCGCGCTGCGAACGTGCCGCTGATTTTATGTTCATCCAAAACTTTCGCCGAGATGCAATATTGGCGCAAAACGCTCAACCTCATGCATCCTTTTATTTCGGAAAATGGCGGCGCGCTTTTCGTTCCACAAAATTATTTTGCACAGCCATTGGAGATCGCCTCAGAACGGGATGGACACAGCCTGATTCTCACTGGCGTGAATTATTCCACCTTGCGCGCTGCGCTCGGCGAGATTGCCAAATGCACCGCTCTGCCGCTCACCGGCTTCGGCGATTTAACGGTTGAACAAATCGCGGCGCGAACCGGCTTGACATTCGAGCAAGCGTTTTGGGCAAAAATGCGCGACGCCGATGAGCCATTTTTCATCGACCGCAATTTTGACGAGGATGATGTCAAACGGCTGCAAACCGAAGTCTGGCGCAAAGGCCTGCGCGTGACACGCGGCGGACGATTTTTTCATCTCGCTGGAGATTGTGACAAGGGTACTGCCGCGCGCCAACTCATCCGGCTTTATCAAGCTGCGTGGCAGCAGCCCATTCGCACGGTCGGACTCGGCGACAGCCTGAATGACTTGCCGCTTTTGCAAGCGGTTGATGTGCCGGTTTTGGCGCGCAAGAAAAACGGTGAGGTTGATGAGAGCGTGCTGGCGCAGGGCAAAGCACAAATCACAAAGCAACCTGGCCCGACTGGATGGAATGAGGTGGTTTTGGAACTGTTACGTTCATGACTGCATTGGCTTAAAAGTCCGCTTTGGCATGTGAATAACAATTGTGAAAGAATATCGAGTATTGATGAATTCGATTTACGCCCATGGCACTGGATCGACGCTTTCACGGCGGCCGCGAATCATCCAAATCACAAAAATCGGATAGAGCACACGGCCTGTGAACATCAAAATAATATCGATCCACTTTCCGGCGGCGGAGAGATTCGGCGTGATGTCCCGTGTCAAGCCAACAGTGCCGAGGGCGGAGAAAGCTTCGAAGGCAGCATCAGTAACGGTGAGATTATCCGTATAAATCAACAGCATCGCCGCCGCCGTTCCGGTGAGCAGATAAAATCCCGCAAGCAGCAGCGCGAGGCGAAAGGGCTTGAAGGCAAAGAGCCATCGCGAAGATTGCTTCTCGTCTCTGGGATCGAGACGTTTGAAGAGCCGCGCGAAAACCGCGGTTTTGATGCCGCCGCCGGTGGATTGTGGCGAGGCGCCGATGAGCATCAGTAAAATCGTGCCGAGCAATCCAATCGTGTTGAAGCGCAATTGCGATTCGACTTGAAATCCGGCGGTGCGGGTGGTGACGGATTGGAAAACCGCGTCGAGCAACGGGCGCGGAGTTTTGTATAGCCACGCATCAAGCATAAAGAGCACAGCGCCAAATATGATGAGGCCACTCGACCAAATGAGCACGACGCGGCTGGCCTGCATGAACGGGCGATTTTCGAGCCACGGGAAAATACGGCTGATGCCGACTCGCGTGAGATTCGCCATGACCGGAAATCCCGCGCCGCCGGCGACAATCAGTAACATCAGAATGATCAGCGTTGGCGGATCGGAACGAAACGAGGCGAAACTGTCGCTGAACAGCGCAAAACCGGCATTGCAAAAAGCTGAGATCGCGTGAAAGGCGCCCTGCAAAATAGGGTGCTCGACGCGATCACGCCAAAGCAATCCGAACGCCAGCGCGCCAAAAGCTTCGACGACGAGCGTGACGATGATGATGGTCTTGAGCAAGCTTTTCGTTTCGCGCAGCCGCACGCCGCCAACCAATTCTCCGAAAGCGACGCGCTCGCCCAACGTCAATGCGCCGCCGTGCCACAGCGCGAGCATTCCCAAAATCGTCATCGTGCCGAGGCCGCCGATCTGAATGAGCAGCGCCAGCGCGGCTTGGCCGAGGGGATTGAGCGACGACGCAATATCGTAGACCGTGAGGCCGGTAACGCAGAGCGCGGAAGTGGACGTAAACAAATTGTCGAGCCACGACAGCGGCTGCCGTTGCAACCCCGGCAGCGATAACAGCGCGCCGCCGGCGATGATCGCAAAAATGAATGTGACCGCGGGCAGCGCCAGCATGGGAATGCGCTGATTCGATAGCCAGCGGTTGGCGAGAATCGCGCCTTTGGCCCAACTGCCGGCAAAGCCCAGCACGAAAATGGCCAGGTACAATTCGCTGGCGCGCCAGGAAGCGGTGGAACGCAATTGCTCCGTGCTCCACGCGGCCACACCGGATAGTTCCAGCACGATCATGAGCAAAATCAAGTAACGCAAGGGATGCCGTGCCAAATATTGCCACGGATTATCCGCCCACAGCAAGCGATACATCGCTTCGAGAAAAAGGCCGATGGGCAAAGCCGCCGACCACGCGAATTGGATGAAGGCGGGAATTTTGAAATGAGGGAAGCCGTAGCGCACAATCAGCATGAAGAAAGCGAGCATGCCGAGGGTGGCCGCGAGGCGATCCAGCCGTTGCAGCTTTTGCAGGCTCGTTGGATTCATGTGCGCTGCACCGCTCCGGAGCGAATGGTGACGTCCGCTTTCAGAATTTTGGAATACGGCAGCCAATGATTTTCTCCGTCGCCAATGACGGCGAGATGAATCAATCCTGGCGCAACGACGACATAAGGCTTGCCGTCGATGGTAAGCTGATCGCCGGATTTAAGCGCATGCGTGCTGTTGAGATAAATTCCGGCAGCAATCTCTTCAATGAGAGGCCGCAAGGCGATCAACGCGGCCAATAAAACGATGAGCAGGACGCCGACCGCAAACAGACGCGGCGCGCCAGGATAAGGAAACAAAATTAAAAACAGGGCGACGAGCCAGATGACGAGACGCAAAGGAAAATAAATAACCGGATCATGCAGCATGGCGGGCGCGTTTTTCATACGGCGTTGCTGCGAGAGGCGGCGGGTGATCCAATAAGCCAGCAAAACCACCGTCGCGCTGTAGCCAAGCAGCAAAATGCCGCGCGCCGTGCCGCCGACGAGATCGATAATCGGGCCGATGAGGCGCGCCAGCAGCGCGGCCGCGAGCGGCTGCGTTTGCGGAAATAGCGCAAACCAGCCAAACGAGAGCAAGATGGCCGCCGCGCCGTAAATCACGAGCCGCTCGACGCCGGTTAAAAAGTTGATCAGCCGCCGGCCCGGGAAATTTTTTTCCGAAAGGCCGCGTCGTTCGGCGAGGCGATTCAACCATTGCCGCGCTGCGCTGCGCCACTCTCTTTCCCAACGCCGAATGCCGGTGCGCGTCAGGCGCAAAATAACGAGCAGTGAAAAAGGATAAACCACGCCGAGCAAAAGCCGCAACAGCAGTTCCTCTTCGCCCCAGCCCGTCTCCGTTATTGGCGGAGCTGGCCTCGCCAAAATTTGCTCGCGAATCGCCAGCGCATTGGCCAGCGGCGACAGCTCGGGATTAATCCGATTTTCGTGGCGAACCGCCAACACTTCGAGCGAATCAAGCAGAATGATTCCGGTGTTGTTGCGCTCATGCCAGCGAATTTTTTCGGGCGTCGCGGCGTGAGCGCGCAGCTCGTTCATTATCGACGCGACTCTTTCGGCCTCGGCGCGCGCGGCAATGCTGTCCGTGCCGAGCGCCATGAACACTTCGACACTGTCCAGCAAAACCGGAATGGCAACGCGCGTCTTTTTGCTCTTGGGCGGTTGTGCCGCTATATTTTCCGCGCCGATATAAAACATGAAAGGCAAGAGCAGCAAGCGAATCATTTTATCTCCACTGCCTTGGATTTTGTCGCCTCGGTTTTCGGGAAAGTCGCTGCTGCCGGTTCGAGCGTATCTCGAATCTTGAGCAGACGGAAGGACATCCACAGGTTGCTGATCACCACGACAAAGGTCGCGAGGGTTTCCCACGCGGGGCCGGATGAGGCGGAACGATTCACCAACATCGCGGCGAGCACGGCGGTGGCTAAGCCGCGCGGCAACATCGCGGCAAGCAGCGCGCGCTGCGGCGCGCCGACGCGTGTCACCCATCCCGTGAGCTGCACGGCAATTTCACGCGCGACAATGATCGCGAGAATCGACAGGCCAATCGTAAGCCACAGGCGGAAATCCGCGCCCGGCCATTGAAAGATCATGCCGAGATAAACAAAAAAGAAACTGCGCGTCATAAACGAAACTTCCGCATGCGATTCGGTGAGGCGAGGATGCAGCGCGACGCCGCCTTCGCCCAGGCGTTTGTGAATTTCATCGCGGATGCGCGAGTTGAAAATGCCGACAATCGCTTCGCCGTTCGCCAGCACCATGCCGAAAATGAGCACGGCCAAAGCGCCGCTGCCGTGAAAGCTTTCAACCGCGCCCATCAGCAAAAAAACAAAGCCGATGGTCATCAAATAAAAAAATGGGCGCGTGGAAAGATGGCTCAGCATCCACAGCCAGAGGAGTCCTCCCACGACCGCGGCACCCGCGCCGATGAGCATGGATTTTCCCAACTGGCCGGCGAGGATCGATCCGGAGATGCCGCCGGTTTCAAAACCGAGCAGCGCCAGAACGACCATCACCGCGAGCGCATCGGAAAGCGCCGATTCCACAACGAGCAACGGGCGCATCGGCGAGTTGGGCGCAGCGCGGGCAAGAACCGGTATCACGATCGGCGCGCTGGTGCAGGCCAACGCTGCCGCCACGGCCACCGCCGCCGGCCCTTGCGCATTCATGCCAAGCAGCAAAGCGTAATAGATCATAAACATCGCGGCGCCGAACGAGAGCGCCGCCAGCAAAATCGCGCGTCCGGCTTGTTTGAGCGTGTGTTGCAATTCGAGGTCAAGTCCGCCTTCGAAGAGAATGATTGTCAGCGCGATGGCGCCGAAGAAAGGCATGAAGGGACGAACGGTTTCCGGCGGCACGATGCGCGTAATCGGCCCGAGAAAAATGCCGATGGCGATGAGCAGCAGCACGGCGGGAATGCGCGTGCGCTCGAAAAATAAATTGCCGATAAAACCGACGCCGATAATGCCGCCCAGCAAAATGAGCAACGTTGCAGCCATG
>CAYZFF010000344.1:0-5088 GCA_964477305.1 uncultured Cytophagia bacterium | reverse complement strand
GCGTTGGCGGGATAAACTGATCGGCGTTCTCTTTCCCCATCCGAAGCTTTTAGTGTTTGATGCTATCGCTCAACAAGTTGAACGAATCATCGACATTCCTGATGAAGATGATTTGTATCGCATTGATCAAAACAATTTGATTATGCTTGATGACGAAATTTATTTTGGCGGGCTGATTTCCGACAATCTTTATCGCGCCAATCTACAGACCGGGCGGCTTGAAAAAATCGCTGCCGGCGTCGGCGGCCCGTTTGGGATAACGGAAAACCGCTTTCTCTGGTGCCACAGCGCAATTGATCGGATTACCCAATTTGATCTTGAAACGCGGCGCGTGATCGAACGCTATCCGTGTAGTTATGACGGCGACGGCATGGGCATTTTTGCGATGGCGTTGGGGCCGGATGAAAAGACGCTGTACGGCGGCTCTTTTATTACGCAAAGTTTTTTTAAATTTGATCCGGTTAAAAATGAAAGCCATGAATTTGGACAGGTTTTAAATCTGCCCGGCCAGGTGAATAGTTTACAAGCGTGGCGCGATAAAATTTTCATCGGCCATTACATTCATGCGACCATCACGGAATACGACACGACGAAGCCGTGGAACCCTCTTGCTGAAAAACAGCCCAATCCGCGCCGGCTCTTCAGTTTGCTGGACGAGAGCCAGGACCGCATTTGGGATATGAAACTGGCGAGTGATGATTGTATTTATCTTGCCTGTGGCTCAACGTACGGCAAGCTCAGCGGCGGATTGGTGCGTTTCAATCCGCAGACTTACGAATATCACGTCTTTCACGATTTGATGCCGGAGCAAACGCTATGGTGTCTGGAAACACGCGTACCCGGCAAAGTCGTCATCGGCAGTTGGATTTACGGCGGGCTCGGACAGAAGCCGGCAACGACCGAAGGCCGGTTGGGCGTTTTTAATATTGCAACCGCGCAAATGGAAAACCTGCTCACCCCGGTTTCACAGGCAAAAAACGTTACGGCAATCACATTACTAAATAATTGGATAATTGGAACCGCCGACGGGTGGCTGTTTATTTACGATTTGACGAGCAACGAAATTATTTTTCGCCACGAGCACGGTTGGGGCGATACCGCCAGCTTATGCACGAGCCGTGATGGCTGGGTTTATGGCATCGCTCAACGCGCCATGTACCGATTCGAGCCATTGCAACAATTATTTGAAAAGATCAGCGATTTTCGTTGCGACGGTTTTGTGGACAAAATTATCGAGACCACAGACGGCGATATTTATCTTTCCAGCATGACCGAGCTTTATCGGTTGGAGAGATAAGCGCTGCTTTTTCAGTATTCTTTAATAGCAAACGTTGTGTCATCGGCAAATGCAACGTTTCAGCCATCCGAGTTTTTTGCAATCTATATTCACCAGATGCTGTAAAGAATCTTTCTTTCCCCACTAAATATTTTCCCGCCTTTTTCGTATTAAAAGATGAAGTAGATGATTAGGAATTAGACAGAGAGTACCGATGAGGTTAAATTGAACCTTTCCTCGCAGAGATTTGCCGAAACTGTTGAACAACATCAACAGTCACTGGTCCGGCTTGCGATTCGTCTCGTTGGCAATGTCGAGGACGCCAAAGACCTCGCGCAAACGGCCTTCGCCCGCTTATGGCTGAATCGAGAGCGTCTTGATCCCACGCGAGAAGTGTTTTATTATTTACGCCAAATCTTGGTCAATCTTTGTCTCGATCATCTCCGCCAACATCGTCGCCAAGGAATAGAAATCGCTTTTACGGAAGAAGACTTTTCCAGTGCACTCGCTAATCCCCTGCAGCAATTGGAAACGCAGGAAGTGCATCAAGAATTGTTACGCTGCATCGAATTTTTAAAGCCGAAGCAAAAAGCCACCCTCATTTTGCGTGACGTCGAAGGCTACTCCGTCGAGGAAACTGCGGAAATACTTGCCTGTACGCAAAATAATGTTTTGTGTAATTTACACCTGGCCCGCGAAAATGTGCGCCGGAAAATGCAACGCTGGTTAGTAACCGCCTGATAATGCCATGAAAAACTCTTGTGATAATTTAGAATTTTTGCTTTCAGCATTTGTCAACCATGATCTGGCGGCCAGCTCACGCGAGAACGTTGTGGCTCATCTCGCCAACTGCGCAGCGTGCCGGCAAAAAGTCGAGGAATATCGTGCCATTAAAAATCATTTATCCACCGTACCAACTTTGGTGTTGCCCGAGAATCTTTTTGCTGATTTTCAACAAGGGGTGATGGAACGAATTACGCGCCAAACGCCTCGGCAGAATCAGCAACTGGGAATCATGGCTTTTCTCTACGTGCTTTATCGCCGGCATCGTTTTTTGGTCTCTGCGGTATCGCTCATTCTACTGCTCGCTATTCCCAAGTGGTTAACGCATCAACACCGAACGCCAACCGCGCGGCGCTTGCCGCTGGCGCAAATGCTGGAAAAGCGGGATTGGACAAATTTGTACTACGCCATGCTCGACGGTGATTCCCAAATGCGCCTGCTCAATGAACCAGTTCCGGTTAATCTGGTACACTCGGCATTCAATGAGTTAATGAACGCGCAACGTGAAAATCCCAAATTACGCGCCGGTTTGCAGCAGGTTTTGTCAAAAATTAAAACCCCTGCCGGAAATTCTTTTCGCTTAAGCCATTCGGCGCAGATTCTCGGCAAAATCAGTGCAACGGGCTTTGAACCGGCAACGCGTTCGGCGCGAATTGTTTGGAACCCGGAAAGTGTCCTTTTGGCGTCGGCACAGATTGTGGCCGGCCAAAACATAACGCTGCGTGAGTTATTTTTACCCAATCTTGAAGGAAATAAACTATGAAGTCGTTGCGTTTTTTTATTGCCATTGCCGCCGGGGTTGTTACTCTAACCGGCTGCTTACTGCCGGAAACCGTGGAGAATCGTATCCGGTATATTGATCAAAATACGCCGCCGCAAATCACGGTGATTTGGCGCAACATTTCCAGCGATGCAAAAAATGATAAGGAGTTGCAAGAAGATTTTGCCGAACTGGTCAAAGAGGTGGACAGCACCAATACGGACGTTTTTGTGGGATTCAAGAAAGACCTGATTATCCGGGAACGGCAGGTCTATATTGAAGGCGGGAAATTAAACATACGCATTTCAGGCATTCCCCCAACCGGCCAATTCGAGGACCTCGCCTCCAACGGCGAACGCATGCTCGTTATCGATATGGAAGAAGCCGGGAGGGTTGAGACGAACGGCACACTTTTAAAGACGGAGGAAAATTATATCATCGTTTGGCCGGAAAGCATGAAAGAAATTTCATGGATCAACCGGCTTATCCCCGGAGAATCGAACGAAGACGTGAAACGCTGGGAACAAAATCGTCCTACACTCATCAAAATGTTTGAAGCTTATCAGCAACAAAGAAGAGTAAAATAAAGCGGCGCATTATTTCAAATTTTCAACTGGTTAATTTCTCTTCTGCTGCACCACCCACCCCGTACTGCTAAATAAAAACGTCCTTATGCTCACGCTACGTCGCGGCGTGATTATAAGGACGTTGCCAAAATTTTACCGAAAAATTTCGGTTAATTGCTCTTTTCCAGCGCTTCGGCTTTGGCGAAAGCGTCTTTAGCTTTATCGGCGTCACCGGTGCGCATATAACCCACACCAAGATTGTGCCAGGCACTCCCCTGTTCAGGTTTTACTTGTACCGCTTTCTGCAAGAAAGGCATCGCAGCCTTGAACTGAGCGTTGGAAGCTTGTTTGAGTGAATCGATACGAACGGTATTGGGTTTCTTTTTCGCGGTCATCGCGGCATCTTCCAACTCGCGCGATTTTTTATCCAGGCGCTCGCCGATTTTTAGATAGCTGAGGCCGACGTTGTAATTGACTTCAAAATCTTCCGGATTAGCCTTCAAAACTTCCGTTAACTGGCTAATGGCATTGGGATAATCATCACGCATCAAATAAAGCCGGCCCAAATTAAACAACAAATCTTTGTTTCCCGGGCTCATGACCAAAGCATCCTGATAAGTCTTCAAGGCTTCATCACCCTTGCCCATGACATCATAAGTGATGCCCAACTCACCAATGATGCGCGGCTTGGCAGAATCCGGCGCGACCGCAATGGCTTTTTGCAAATACTCCACCGTACGGTCATATTCTTTACGCTGGCTTACCAAGCTGGCCATCGTGACGTAAGTTTCATAATCATCGGGTTTAACCGTGAGCAACTGCTGATATACTCGCATGACCGCATCGACGCTATCCATGCGCAGATACACAAACGCCAAGTTGCGATAAGAGTCCAGATTACTCGGTTCAAACAACCGGGCATTCATAAAACCTTTAAGCGCCTCGGCATAATTTCCATCATTGGCCGCTTTCACACCGCCATTAAAACTTTCGGCAAAATATTTTTGCCGGAGCGCCATAATTTCTTTCTCGTATTTTTTGGACTTCGCCAAGCTCGCATCAAACTCACGAATCATCTCGGCCAGACGCCCCTTTTGCCCGTACAATTCTCCCAAGAGGTAGCGGGATTCCGGGTTATCTGGTTTTTTGGCAATCGCCTTTTCAAACCATTCAATCGCTTTGTCAGTCTCGCCCTGCCGTTTATATAATTTCGCCGAGTTCATTTCGACCGACTGGGCATAAAGGTTCCCAGCCACTAGCGCCACAACCACCAGACTAACAAATAATGAAACAACGCGTTTCATCCTCTTACTCCTTTCAGTTGAAAATGTCGAACGATAATTGTACAACCACTACACACAACCATAACCAGTAAACCAAAGAAATATAAATGAATTTGATTGGATACGCAAGGATTATTTTTACGCGCCAAGGCGAGAAATTTTACGACGCCTTAAGAAATGCCGGCTAAATAACTTGCCCAACTGCTGTCATGTCCGAAGGCTCTAATTGGGCATCCACGCCAGCAAAAGCTGGATTCCCGCCAAAAGCGCGCGGGATTGACGCTTGTGTGAAATAAGAAAGTTATTTGATTGCCGCTCCTAACGACAATAGCAGGACGCCCAAGCGAATTAGCCAGAAAAAATATATTTGCAAAAATTTCCGCAATTGCGAACTGCCCACAGCGTTAAAAACTTCATAAA
>CAYZFF010000343.1:0-5103 GCA_964477305.1 uncultured Cytophagia bacterium | reverse complement strand
ACGAAATAGGCGCGGCTGGCGATGTCTTTGGCGGGCGTGTAGTTGAGAAACATCGCCTTCAGGCCCGCAATGGTGGTCTCACCGTTGCCGGCAACGCGCGCAAACTTGCCCTGGTTCTGAGCAAAAACTTTTTCCACAGTCAAGCCTTTCGCCGGCAGAATGTCGATTTGCACCGTGCAATCCTGACGATACCCTTTGAGCACCAGCGAAAACTTGGTGTCGCCTTTGACGCTGGGGGTATTCGCGCCAAAATTATCCGGGTACGAAATGCGCAGAAAGTTGTTGGAGAACTCGGTAAACGTGATCGACGGCAGCGATTCATCAAACGCCTCGCCTTTGGGACGGGGACGCGGCAGGCGAATCGAGGCTAACAGCGTGTCCATGATATAGCTGTAAGGCTGGAAGAGATCGTTGAACGCGCCGTATTCGAGATAATATTGCACGGAATCGCGAATTGCATACACGCGCGTGCGCGTGAGCTTGGTTTTTTGCGTAAAGTTGCCGTAATAGGTGAATTTGCGCGCGTCAGTGCTGTCAATGGTGATGGTGTCAATCTTCGAGATATTGAAACCTTCGCTCTTGCGCTCTTTAGCGTAAGCCATCATCACTTCATCGAGAGCCAGCAACGAATCCGGCCGTTCGCGAAAAACCGTAACCTGCATGCCATATTCGCCTTTGTCGTCGGCGTACGGATCGACAAATTTTTCGGCGGCAGGGAGGGAGGAGGTGACGCTGATGCGATTGCCATCCGCATTCAACAACCAGGCGGTGGAATCCGCCAACGGGTGGGTAAAGCGCAAACCGGTGAACTGATCGTGATATTGTTCCCACTGCGCAATCGGCTTGTAGGCTTTTTCTTTTTCGCCACAGCCGGACAAGGCCAACGCGCCGGTAAACAGCAACGCCACGGATTTTCTCATCACCACAGGAATGCTCATAAACAAGTTCCTTCCTCTCGATAATTTTTTTGCGGCCAAAAGGTCAATTGCAATTTAATAAAGCGGCGGCTTATTGAGATTGTGACTTCAAGCGGGTTTCGACTTGCTCTAATTCTTTAGCGGCCTCTTTGTCTTTGGGATTCAGCTTCAAGTAAATTCGATATTCTCTCGCCGCTTCTTCCAGATTCGACATCAGAAACAGAATTTGCGCTTTGAATTTATGTGTCGGGGCGTCGACCGGTTTGAGCTTAAGCGCTTTATCCAAAGCTTCGGTCACCTGCGGGTACTTTTTTTCGACATAGTAAGAATAAGCGATGCCGCTATTTGCTTCAAAAAGCTCATTTTTATATTTGACGACGGCGGTATCGGCGGTTTTGATCACGGTCTCAAATTCTCCGCGCGCCACTTGCAAGGAGTCGGTTTTATAACGCGCTTGCGAGAGACAGCGCGCCAAGCTCAGACGCGCGGGAAGATATTCTGGCCGCAGGGCCACCACTTGCCGCAGCGCCACCCGCGCCGTGTCGATCCGGCCAAGCTGAATGTTGCAGTTGGCGTAGTTCAAATAGGCCGTTGTGGCTTTCGGATCCAGCTTGAACCGCTTCTCGAACATCTCGGCGGCGCGTTCCCATTTCCGCATGCGCATATAAATAGCGCCAGCTTCACCATAAGCATCGGCCTTGGTGGGGTCGGCTTTAAATGCCGCTTCATACGTCATAACGGCCAGCGAGTCTTGTTTCGTTTTTGCATAAGCATCGGCCCAGCGCCTGGTGTTATCAAAGCCGAGCGTATCGACCGCCGCAAGCTGTTTGTACGAGGCTATGGCGCGGTCATATTGCTGGGTTTCATATAGCGCATGCCCCAACATACGCTGGGCTTTGGTGGACTTCGGATCGGCTTTTAAAACCTGCTCGGCGGCGGTCACCACCTCGGCATAATTTCTTCTCGACCGATAGCGCGATTCCATATAAAGTTCCCAGCCCTTTTGCACGGCAGGGAAACGGCGCGTGTGCAGCCGAAAAACATTTGCGGCTTCCGGAAAAAGATTGCCGCGATGGTAAAGCATGCCCAGTTCAAACAACGCTGCCTGGTCGGTGGTGTCGATCTTCACGATGGCGGCATAAGCGCGGGCCGCTTCATTCCAACGGCGCTCTTTGGTGTAGGCCGCAGAGAGTTTTTTGTGCACTTCAACGCGAGTGGAGTCCAGCTTGATGGCCTCTTCGTATTGCAAAATTGCGACAGCGTTGCTGCCGGTTTTGCCGTAAGCATCGCCCAGGCCTTCCCAGGCCACGGCACTTTTCGGATTGGCTTCTTTCGCCTGCGAAAAATCGACGACGGCGTGATCTGCAGAATCGGTGGCCATGTGAAAATAACCAAGCTGCGTTAGCAGGGCGGGGTTGTTCTTATTTGCTTTTAAACCTTTGCGCAACGTTTGCAAAGCCACTTGCCGGTTTTTCTGTTCCAATGCTGCTTTGGAAACCAAAATAAAGCCTTCGGGGTTCTTGTCTTCCAGATCGAGCACCCGGCGGCCATACGCTTCGGCGGAATCAGCGCGGCCGGTTTGCAAATGCGCCTGTCCGAGCCACAACAGGGCTTCGACATTGCGCGGCGAGGCGGCCGCAGCTTTTTGCAACACCGCCACCGCTTCCTTGGCTTTGCCCTGCTTCAGCAACATTTTTCCATCGTTAACGGACTGCGCCGCAACCGCCGACCACAATCCCAAACACCACAACGACAACAGAACAAATGATTTTTTCATGTTAATCCTCATTGATCTGAACCAGACGAATCGGCATCGTTGCCGGAACCAATCCAGCATCCTGAATGATTTTTTGCCCGGGAAAACTGGCGACAAACGTTGCAAAGCCGACCTCAGGACCGGCGTCCCGGGTCGGAGACGAAGTGGTATAAATGTAGATCCCGTAAGAGAATGGATAAAAACTGCGATACACATTGGCCGGATGCAATTTGACAAACTCGCGGGCGCCGGTCGAATCTTGCCGCTCGACCGCGAGCGTGCGCAACACCGAAGTCGAATCCGGAATCCCCTGCGGTTTGGTGGCCGCATAAAAACATGCGAAAGACACGACGCCGAGGCTGCGCGGGTGGCCGGCCACATAATCCAACACTTCTTTCTGTGTCTTTACCGCGACGGCGGGAACAACCTCATCGGACTCGTTCAAAAATTTTTGCACTAATAATTCATACGCGCCGGAATTGCGTCCGGTGAAAACAAATTCGATGGCCCCGGACCACTTTCCTTCCGGCACGGCGCTCCAATTCGTGATCTCCCGGCGGACGATCTGTTTGAGCGTCGCCGGTGTGAGATTCACAATCGGATTTTGTTTATGCACCACCAGCGCTAACGCATCAATGGCGATTTTCGTTTCATGCACGCTAAGGTTATTATTCTTGACGACGGTCTGTTCTTCGGCATTGAGCGGCCGGTCAATGATAACAACGCGTACGCTGTCGTTGAGCAAATGCACCACCGCTTCCCGCGTCGTTGCCGGCAGCAGAGTCACTTGCGCTTTCTCATACAGCCGATGAAACTCGTTGGCCTCAAGTTGCATCAACGCGGCATGGGATTCCGCTACAATGCCGGTGGCGCGGCCGCGCGTCGCATTGATTTCGGTTTCTGGCTGATCGCAAGCCGTCAGACTTCCCAATGCCAACAGCAGAGTCAAGAATTGTTTATTCATCGGTGCGCTCCATCTGCTTCGCCTGCAAACGCGCCATCGCAAAGCGATAGATGCCCATCAGCACGAAAACGATGCCAAGGGTATACCGCAAAGCTGGCGGTGCGGCCGGCGGCAAAAAAGAACCGGCCAGAACCATGATTCCAATGGCAACCATTAAGGTCGCGACGGTGAACGCAAATATTCTTGAAATCTTTTGGCCGTTCATCATGATGGAAGGTCCGAAGTTCGAGGTTTGCAATTCGAGGCCTGAAGGCAACAGCCGCCACGCTGGGGGCGTGACGGCTGTCGTTCTTCTGCAATTTATTTGAGCTTGAAGTCAAAAGGAATCGAAACCCACACGTCGACTGGGCCGTTTTGCATCATCGCGGGCGTGAACACCATTTGCATGGCGGCGTCAATGGCGGCTTGATCAAAAATTTCCGAAGCGCTTTTTTGAATGACGACTTTCTTGGGTTTGCCATCTTTGCCAACCCAAATCTTCACCCACACTTTGCCTTCCAAACCGGCTTTGCGGGCAATCTCGGGATAGGCCGGCTTCGCCGGTTTGATGACTTTGGGCTCTTTTTCGTACGGCACAAAATCCGGCGGCGGGCCATCATCTTGAATTTGAATGTCTTTTTCAATGGCGACTTCGCCGCCCGTGCCTTCGCCTTCACCGACGGCGTCGCTGGCGGCATTCATTTCCTGCTGCGTTGCAAAGGTTTGCTCCGGGCTAACTTCGGTGTCCGGCACCGGCACGGGAATGCCGACGCTCGGGCGCACGGAAGGCGCGGCCACCGAAACGGCCGGCGGCACATTCGAGCTTTGAATCGAAGGCGGCGGACCAAGCTCGCTATACTTCATAATGCGCACGACGGCAATCGGCTCTTCATCGCGCGCGAGGTACTCGGCGAGATAATAAATGCCGAGGATACCGGCGGTCACGGCAATGCCAATGAGTTCGGCGATTGTCAAATATTTTTGATAGGATTGTTTAAGTTCCGGCGCACCGTACTTAAACCCTAAATCTATGGCGAGATCTTGCATATTGGTTTCTCCTTGAGTTACAGCGTCGCGGCCCTGGCCATTAACTGTAAATCTTTGTCCGTCATCGGCGCCAGGCTGAAGCGCGTAATGTTGGCTAAATTGAGCTCGTCCATGATATCAACCATCATTTTATAATTGCCGTCGCGATGGACTTTCACCAGCGTAATCAATTTCGGATTTGCCTGGTTGCGTTGAATCAAGGTGGAGCGGAGATCATTGAACGCCAGCTTTTGCAGCGGCTCACTGCCGATATTCCAAAACATGGCGCCATCTTTATCAACGCGTAAAGTCATCAAACTGGATTCCGCCACCTCGACTTGCGCTTTCTCATCCGGCGGCAAATTCAACTCCATCGTCTGCGGCTTGTTGAAGACCGTGGTGAGCATAAAAAAAGTCAGCAACAGAAACGCCACGTCGACCATCGGCGTCATATCGACGCG
>CAYZFF010000342.1:0-5106 GCA_964477305.1 uncultured Cytophagia bacterium | reverse complement strand
CTTATTATTTGCGTTTGCAAACAGCTTTCGCGCTGCTTCCCGTGCTTCGGGAGAATGATACAAAAGCAATTGGTACAACTTGAATTATTCTCCACCACAAAGAGACGAAGGCGAAAAAATTTGAAAACCGTTGTAAGTTTATGTTTTCCTCTTAGGATCCCAATTAAATACCTGAATTTTGCACACAAAATTAAAAATTTTTTGATTTACTGCGATTTTATTGATCGAAATCTTCGTGCAAAA
This sequence comes from uncultured Cytophagia bacterium, assembly GCA_964477305.1. Classification (GTDB taxonomy): domain Bacteria; phylum Zhuqueibacterota; class Zhuqueibacteria; order Zhuqueibacterales; family Zhuqueibacteraceae; genus Zhuqueibacter. Next base: position 4,863 of record CAYZFF010000342.1, on the reverse strand, counting down.
TTTTTTTTGCACCATCCAATGGGTGGACTGAAACACCATGCAAAGCCACGCCAGATACGGGTTCGGCCACAAATGGTGCAAAATTCAGGAAATAAATTGCGCATTTCATGGCATGTCATTCCCGCATGCTTTTGGCGGGAATCCAGGCTTTACCAGCGTGGATGCCCGATTAAATCGTTCGGGCATGACGATCACATGGGTAAAATATTTAATCGAGATTCCTTACATTTTACCTCTTATTTTATCTCGCGGTAAAAGGAACCCATTATGCAACGCCTGACCCTCGCCGTTCTCGCCGTCTTCCTGATTCTCACCGTTTTTCTGCTCGCCACCGGCCAGTCCGGCCGCGATCCGAATGAACTGATTATCTGGACGCAGGACTTTGCGCCCGGCCGCGTCGTGCTTGACGGCCTGCTGGGAAAATACATGCTCGAACTTAATCCCGGTCTCGAAGCGGTGATTCGAGAAAATTTGAAAAATCCCGCCGAGTTCGACGCACTGATTCGCAGCAATCCGCGGCCTGCGGATATTAAGCGTCATCTGCAGAATGGAGAGGCACTGGAGGAATACATGCAGCAACACCCGATTCAGCGCGCGGTGCATATTTACTACGAGACCGAAGAACTGCGCAGCAATTTCATCGTCGCCGCGCTCGGCGGCAGCGGACCCGATCTCGTTTACGGCCCGGCGGACATGGTCGGCCCGTTTTATGACATGAACATTATTCAGCCGATGGATGAATTTTTTTCCAATGACGAACTGGCGCAATTTGACTCGATGGGGGTGGTTCGTTTCAAAGGCCGTCTTTATATGCTCGCCGACCGCATCGGCAACCATTTGACGTTGGTGTACAATAAAAAATTCATCACGAAACCGCCGCAAACGACTGATGAGTTGATGGAAATTGGCAAGTCATTAACGAAAGACACCAACGGCGACGGCCGGCCCGATCAATATGCGCTGGTGTGGAATTTTATCGAGCCGTTTTTCTTCATTCCGTTTCTCGGCGGCTACGGCGGCTGGGTGATGGATGACAATGCGCATCCGACGCTGGACAATGCCGCGACCATCAACGCTTCGAAATTCATCAATGAACTGCGCGCGAAAAAAATCATTCCGCCGGAATGCGATTACGATTTGGCGAATCAATGGTTCAAACAACAAAATGCCGCGATGATCATCAACGGCCCGTGGAGTTGGGGCGGTTATCTCGATGCCGGCGTGGACATCGGGCTGGCGCGCATTCCCATGGTTTCCGCGACCGGCAAATGGCCGGCGCCGATGGTTTCCCCCACCGGTTTTTGTTTGAACAATGCCCTCGACGCCGCGCGCCGCGAACGCGTTTTGCATTTGCTGCGTTTTCTCACGCGCCCGGATAACGAGTTGGAATACACCCGCGCCCTCAAAGCCATCCCCTCGCGTTTGGAAGCGCGCACCGATTCCCTGTTTCTGCACGATCCCATTTTAAAAGCCTCGCAAGATCAAATCACCGTCGGCCGGCCGATGCCGATCAACACCGAAATGCGCGTCATCTGGGACGCGATGCGCCCGTCTTATCAAAGCATTCTCAACGGCCAGCTCACGCCGGAGCAGGCGGCCAAACAAATGCAGGAAGTCGCCGAGCAAAAAATTAAGGAAATGCGCGGGGCGTCGTGAGCGCTGTCGAAGGCGCTCAATAACACCCGCGGACTCCCCGAAGGGGCGTAATCATGCAGCCCAGAGCAACGCTCTGGGATAAAAAACATTTCGTTGTGATATAAGCCCCGAATGGGGCGGAATAAGCGAATGTATGTCGCCCTTTCAGGGCTTTTGAATCTGCGTTTGCATTGTTTCCAAGGGCGTTGCCCTTGGCTTTTTTGTCTTTCCCCTTTGGGGAAAATTTTTTTTACCTTGGGTTAAGCATGAAAACCGAATTCTCCCCACCGTTGTTTCGCATTTTTGTCAGCTCCACGTACATCGATTTAATCGAGTACCGTAAGGCCGCGGAGAAGGCCATTAACGACCAGCGCCAGAAATATGAAGGCATGGAGTACATGGGGGCGATGGATAAAGAACCGACCCAAGCCTGCTTGGATTTGGTTGAACAGTGCGATCTTTTTATCGGCATCTATGCCTGGCGTTACGGCACAGTTCCGAACGGGGCGGAGTTTTCGATTACCGAGCAGGAATACCAACACGCCCAAAAACTGCGCAAGCCCTGTCTGTGTTATTTTGTGGAGGAAGATTTTCCCTGGCAGCGCAAATTTATTGAGACCGGCGTTGCGGAAGAAAAATTGATGCGCTTCAAAAGCCGGATCGCCAAAGAACACGTGCGCGCCATGTTTAAAGAGCCGCTGACGCTGGAAAGAAACCTCATCAGCGACCTCAGCAAATGGCTGGCGGACAACCGGCCCGGGCTGAAACGCGAGGCCCTAAAGCCGGGCCAGGACCCGGTGGCCATGTACAAAAAAGCCGTCGCCGAAAAATATGCCGGCCTGGCCATGATTGGCTTCAAGCGCAGCTTGGCGATGGACGACATTTACATTCCGCTGACGGTACATGTGGATCCGGAATCGCGTTTTGCCGGACAGCCAAAGGAGTGGCATGAAAAGCTGATGAGCCGCAATCTCAAAGCCGAAGATTTGCTTGAGCTGCCCGAAAAGGTTGCCGTGGTGTTGGGCGAGCCGGGCATGGGCAAAACCACGATGCTGCACTACCTGGCGCGGCGGGAAAGCCAAAAAAACGACGCGCTTTTTCCCATTTTCGTCAAGCTCTCGGATTTTTGCAAGACCCGGGAGCCGCTGGAGGCCTTCTTGCTCGCGGCGGTGGAAAATCACCTTGCCGGCCCGGCCATGCACGCCGCGGCCCAAAACGCGCTGGCCGGCCAGCAGGCTCTCATTCTGTTGGATGGCCTGGACGAGGTGAGCCGCGAAAAATATACTGCCGCGACCGAGCGCATTCGCGCCTTCATTGCCGGCCACGCCGATTGCCGCGTCATCATTACCTCACGCAAGGCCGGGTTTCAAAGTTACGAGGCGCCGTATCGCCTTTTTGAAATCGACAAATTGCCGCCGGAGGAGATTGCCGCGTTCGTTGACAAATGGTTTGCTGCGCCGACCGACCTTGTCCGACTTATTCGCGCCAACCGCCGGATTCACGAGCTGGCGCAGAATCCGTTTTTGCTCTCCATCATCTGCTTCATTTTTGAAAAAGACCACAGCCTGCCGCAGCGTCGTTTGGAGCTTTATGAAAAATGCGCCGTCACCTTGTTGACCCTTTACGATGAAAAGCAAGTGGACAAAGTGAACGGCTTCACCCGGCGCTTGAAAGAACGGGTGCTCGAAGATTTGGCGCATCATTTTTTCTGCAAAGAAGTGGAGGCGTTTGCTTACGCGCCGTTGATCGAACAGGTGGCGCAAACGCTGGCGGCGCTGCAACAACAGCACAACGAAGAAAAAGTGCTGCAGGAAATTCGCGAGAACAGCGGCTTGCTGCAAAAAAGCGATGATCATCACCTGTTTGTGCATCGCACCTTTTACGAGTATTATGTCGCTTGCAAAATGCGCGAGACCGCGCCCGCAGCGATATTGAGCCGCGCGGCGCAAGCCCGTTGGGAAGAACCGATTCGCCTATATGCCGCGCAAATTCAATCGCTCTCCGAGGGCACGGCGTTTATCAAGCAGCTTTGGGAGAAAGATCGGCCGCTGGCCCTGCGCTGCTATCCGGATATGGACAAGGTGGTGGAACCCGATCTCATCCGGAATTTATTGCATGAAGCCAAAGTGGAAGAGCGCGTCGCGCTCGTGAAAGGCTTGCCCGAAAAAATATCGGAGCCGGAAAAAATCGTGGAAACCCTGCGGGAGTTGTTTCGTTGGGAAGCCAACGGCGAGGTGATCTATTGGGGCGTGCAGATTCTCGAAGAAAGGAAAGACACGCCTGGCGCGATGGATATTGTCCGGCAAAAACTGGACGAGGGTGCCAAGCAACGCTATCAGGAATTTGTGGCCAAAGACATGGTGCAAATTTCAGCGGGCACATTCACAATGGGTAGCCCGAAAAACGAAGCGGAGCGTTATGAAGATGAAACGCAACATCAAGTGAAAGTGCGTGATTTCCTGATCAGCCGTTATCAAATTACCAACGCGTTGTACGAACTGTTTGACCCGAATCAGCGTTCACAACGCGGCGAATACTCGAAAGCAGACGACCAGCCGGTAATTTATGTGAACTGGTATGAAGCCGTGATGTTCTGCCGCTGGCTGGGTTGCCGATTGCCCACCGAAGCCGAATGGGAATATGCCTGCCGCGCCGGCACCACCACGCCGTTCAATACTGGTGAAAATCTCACAACCGAGCAGGCAAATTATGATGGCAATTATCCATATAAGAAAAATCCCAAAGGCAAATATTTGCAGAAAACCACGCCAGTAGGAAATTATCCACCCAATGCGTGGGGACTTTGCGATATGCACGGTAATGTTTATGAATGGTGCCAGGATTGGTATGGCGAGAAATATTATGATGAATGCAAAAAGCGAGGAACAGTCGAAAACCCCATAGGGCCGGAAACGGGTTCGTTCCGGGTGTTGCGCGGCGGGCACTGGGACTACGATGCGCGGCGCTGCCGTTCCGCGATTCGCAGCCACCGCGCCCCCGACATCCGCAACATCCTCATTGGCTTCCGCCTGGTGTTCGTCCCGTAGTCAGTTGGTAGTCCGTTCCGGCTTTACCTATGAGCAATACGAGTTGTTGGAGCGGAATGAGCGCGGCGTGAGGGACGAGCGCCAAGCGAATGGAGTGACAACAACGAGTCGGGGGTTTGGGGGCTTGCCCCCAAAAATTTTTTTGGAAATTTCGAGATGAACAAAATGCTTCTCATTTCAA
>CAYZFF010000341.1:0-5111 GCA_964477305.1 uncultured Cytophagia bacterium | reverse complement strand
CTCATACTCCTACTCTTTCTCGTACTCATACTCCTCAAATTCAAAAGCAAGAAAGAGCAGGAGTATGAGTTTGTAACCTCAACTTTCCGGCTCCTCAATTTTCTCCAACGCTTCCGGCGCGATTTTCGCCAGCGCCTTTTCCAGCGCCTTCACGCGTTTGAGCAACGCCGGCAACCGGCGGCGCGCCGCTTCTTCACGGCGCGCCAAAGTATGTTCGCGCGCCGGATATCCGGAAACGGTAATGCCGGCAGGAATTGATTTTGTCACCCCGGCCTGCGCGCCGAAAGTGGTGTCGTCGCCAATGGCAATATGGCCGACAAAACCGACCTGTCCCGCAATCGTCACGCGGTTGCCGATTTTGGTGCTGCCCGAGACGCCAGTTTGCGCCGCGACCACTGTATGTTCGCCGACTTCGACATTATGCGCGAAATGCACGAGGTTATCGATCTTGGCGCCACGGCGAATGCGCGTTTCGCCAAACGTGCCGCGATCAATCGTGCTGTTCGCGCCAATTTCAACGCCGTCTTCGAGAACGACCGTGCCGATGTGGGGAATTTTGTGGTACACGCCTTCATGCTTGACGTAACCAAATCCATCTGAGCCGATGACCGCGCCGGATTGAATGATGATGTCGTTGCCGAGGCGCACCGCGTGTGCCAAATGGACGCGCGGAAAGAGGGTAACGCGATGGCCGATCGTTGCCCCGCGGCCAACATAACACAAACCGCCGATCCGAACCTCATCGCCGATTTCACATTCCGGCTCAATAACCGTATACGGGCCAATCGTCACATTTTTGCCCAATCGGACGTTATCACTGATCATCGCCGTCGGATGGACGCCGGTGAACGTGGCGGGAGGTTGGAAAAAATTTTTAGCGATCTGCAAAAAAGCAAAATACGGATTGGCCACGCGAATAAGGACGGCGCCAGAAGTTGGCGGCGCGGGAAAATCGGCGCCCACCAGGACGGCGGCGGCAGGAGTGGTCACGACCTGAGAAAAATAACGCGGCTGAGCGACAAACGTTAAATCGCCCGGCCGCGCTTGATCAACCGGCGCAAGGCCTGTAATGATAACGGCGGCATCACCTTCCACGCGCCCTTGAATGGCGCGGGCGATTTCTGCCGCCGTGAGTCGTAAGGAAGTCATGAGTTGGAAAAGCAAAAAGAAAAAGGCAAAAGCCTGTCGCTTGCGCCTTTGCGCTTTTCTTTTTACTGTTTATTGTTTTAATTCTTGGACTTCGGCGCCGCCGGGCGGGCCGTCGTGCTTGCCGGTTTGGCCGCCACGCTCTTATTAAGTTCTTCCAGAACCTTGTCCGTCAAATCCGGCTGGGTGGTGCTGACATGAAGAATATTGCCGTTGACCACATCGAAGATATAGTCAAATTTCTCCTCGGTGCCAATTTTCTTGATCGTCGTATTGATCTTGTCGATAATCGGTTGCATCAACTCAGCGCGTCTGGAAAACACTTCGCCCTGATTGCCCCATTTCTCCTGCTGAAATTGTTGCAGGCGAATATTGAGGTTTTGCAGTTCGGTTTCTTTTTCTTTCTTGCGCTCATCGCTCAACAGCAAGGCTTGCGATTCGAGTTCTTCCAGCTTGGTTTGCAATTCCTGCTGCATGCTCTTGGCTTCATCTTCCCAGCGTTTATTGAGATCTTGAAGCTGCTTCTGAGCATCTTGCGCTTCTTTATATTTCTCGAGAATTTTTTGCGAGTCAATATAACCGAGCTTCAATTGCGCCGAAGCGGAATCGGCGCCGGCCAGAATAACCACTGCGAGACAGACACCCATCCAGCTCTTCAAATTTTTCACACCAACCTCCGTAATTGATAGTTTGAACATATTAAAATAATTTACGAGTTAAAAGTCAAGCCTTAAAAACTCCGGCCAAACACGAAGTGCGGCTTCCAGGCGCCGAAAAGGCGGCCGGTCGTGCGGTTGGCCGCGTCAAATTCGACGTTGTCGAAACCGTAGGCATAATCAAAACCGATGATGCCGAGCAGCGGCATAAAAACGCGCGCCCCGACGCCAACGGAACGGCGCAGACCATAAATGCGCCCCTGCGCAACATGGGTTTTTTCAAAGGGATTGGTCGACGCCAGATTACGCCACGTGTTGCCGGCTTCGGCAAAAATCAAACCGAACACCGTCGGGTTGGGCGCAATCGGCACGCGCAGTTCCAGGCCGAATTTCATCATTGTCAAATCAGCGCTGGTCAAACGGCCGCGCAACGGATCTTCATAACCACGCAGCGGAATCGAATTCGACAAACCCTCGCCGCCCATGAAAAAATATTCCAGGTACGGGATGCGGCTGTCGCTGGTGAGACGATCCATGTAGCCCATTTGAAAATTGGTATTCCACACCAATCCGCCAAAGGTTGGTGAAAACCAATCAGCCTGCAAAATGTGTTTATGATAACCGACATTGCCCTGCAGCGGCCCGCCGGAAAGTTCCGTCGAGAGCGAAACCTGCGCGCCCGCGGTTGGAAATTCGGGGCGGTTCAAGCTGTTGCGGCTGAAAATATGCGTGATCGAACTCGAGGTCAAATTGCCTTCGTCGAAACCAAAACGCTTGCGGGTTTCCGGATCGGCCAAACTGCCGACGAAATCGCCATATTCCACCGTCTGCAAGCGATAAACCCAGTCCGTGCGGAAATAATTGTCCGGCCAGCGCAAACGCCGCCCGGCGCGAATTGAGCCGCCGCGGCTGCGTTGGGAAAATTCATAGCCGTAACCTTCGGCGCGGCGCGTGTCAAAAATATTTACTCCAGCCAGCGTTGGCGTATCAAACAGCCACGGCTCGGTAAAGCCGAGTTGAAACGAGCGATAATACCGCCCGAAATTCCAATCGAAGGACAGCTTTTGGCCGTTGCCGCGAAAATTATTGAACGCCAAACCGATCGAGCCGATGAGCTTGTCGCGCTCGCTCCAACCCGCGCTCATATTGGCCGTGTCCGTCGATTTTTCCGTCACTTCCAGCGACACATCGACTTTCTCGTCGCTGACCGGCTGCACGTCCGGCTTCACATCGGCAAAATAATTCAACACAAAAACTTCGCGCTGGCTGCGCATCAGCGCCTCGCGGCTGAACGTGTCGCCCGGCCGCAAATACAACTCGCGACGAATCACTTTCTCTTTCGTCTTCGTGTTGCCGGCAATGTGAATCTTGCTGATCGTCACCGCATTGCCTTCGGTGATCAGAAAATGCAAATCAACTTTGCTGCTGTCGACGGGTTTCTCCACGGGGTTGACGGTGGCAAAAATATACCCGGAATCATAATACAAACTGCCGAGCCGCTCGGATACCGCCTTCTGCAGTTTTTCGGAACTGTAAACATCGCCGGATTGAAAACCTAACAACGCTTCCAATAATTTATCCGGAAACAGTTTGTTGCCTTCCCACGAAACTTTGCCGATGTAATATTTGGTTCCTTCATTGACGCGGATATCGATAAACATATCTTTTTTATCGCTGCCGTAATAAATCGAGTCCCCTAAAAATTCGGCGTCGCGATAACCGTGGGAGCGGTAGAAATCCACCACTTTGTCGAGATCTTCCCGGTACTTCTTTTCATCAAAATCACCGCCGCGCAACCACGAATCCTGCTTGGTCTTCTTCAATTGCTTGCGGAGCTTGCCGTCGGGAAACGCCGCATTACCGGAAAAGCTGATAGCTTTGATCTGAACTTTGCTGCCTTCATTAATATGCAACTTCAGATTAACCCGGCCGGTGTCCGCCGGTTCGGTTTTCGCCTCGATTTCGGCAAGCAAGTAACCTTTTTTCTCGTAAACTTTTTTCAATTTGCGGCGGGCTTTGGCCAGATCCCCGGGACTCACCACTTGTCCTTTGAACAAATCAAGTTCTTTTTCGAGATCTTTTTTCTTAAATTTCTTGTTGCCTTCATATTCAATTTTATCGAGCCGCGGCGATTCCTCAACTTTAATCGTGAGATAAACGCCGTCACCGGCCTCGCGATCCAGCAGCACCTGCACATCCTGAAACATATTCAAGCTCCAGAGTTGCCGAATGGCGGATTGGACGTCATCGTTGGTGACCAATTCGCCCAGCGAAAGTCCGGAACTTAGTTTAATAAAATTGGCGTCGGCGGTTTTATTGCCTTCCACGGACAGGCCGAGAATTCGAAACGACCGCAACCGCTGCGCCAGCCCATCGCTGGCAGAACCAATAAACAACAAGGTGAACAGCGACAACATGACACAAACATGACGGCGATTAATTAAAAAACGCAATGTTATTCCCATCAATTTCATTTTCAGTGATCTTGCCTGACAGGTGCCGCAAAGCGCAAACCACCCTGTCTGTGCTAAATTAACCAGAAACCAATATCGTGAATATAAGGTAATAATTTTTTGGCCGAATGTAAAGTGATTTTTCTTCGACCAATCCAATAGGTTAGACGCTGCAGTGCGGGGATTGGTTCTGTAAAATTTAGGTTTTATGTATACTGGTTCACAACATTGAAACTGTCTGCTGAAAAATTCCAGGCATTATTCCTTTTTTTTGTGAGCCTATCCTTAATTTATGTTGATTCTGCTTTCTGACCGTGTAAAATCAAAAAAACAATAAATTTTTGTCACAACCCTTGCAATCAAGGCAAAATCTTCATACATTCCACCCTCACTTTTGCCCCATAAAGGGCAATTTTTTATTTACGCCGGAGTTAGGAATTTGACTTCGGCAAGGACAAAGATGCCGGTAATGCGAAATCGCCGGCGCGCAACCTGACAAGGAAGGTCAGCCATGTTCAATTTTAAAACTCGCATTTTTGACGTTCTCGAAATCACCCCGCCCTCTTCTCCCGTTTTGAAAGAAAACCTCGATGATCTGTTTGACGGCTCAGATAAGTTGAACGCCGTGGTGGAAAGCCTCGACCCGGCTACCGGCTCGTATCGCATTTTATTGCAAGGCAAGCTGCGCCCGACGATTGCGGAAGAACGCCAGAATTAAATAAATGTGTGGGTTTCGTGTAACGTGTTAGACGGTGGGAAGACGGGCGGTTGATCGGGGCACGTTACACGAAAAGTGCGGCGTTTCCCCCAACGTCATCATCTCTCCATCCTTCTCATTCAACCGCAAAATCATACC
>CAYZFF010000340.1:0-5117 GCA_964477305.1 uncultured Cytophagia bacterium | reverse complement strand
ATGGCTTTGTTGCAGGCGCGCATCGCCATTTCGCTCGCAAAAAGTTTCGCCATCGCCGCTTCGGTGGTAAAGGGCTTGTCCTCATCTTTTAAGCGAGCGGCATGATGCACCATCAAACGCGCGGCGTGAATTTCCGTGGCCATATCCGCAATATACCAGCGAATCGCTTGAAACTCGGCAATCGCTTGGCCGAAGGCTTTGCGCTCTTTGGCATAAGCGGTGGATTTTTCCATCGCGGCTTGCGCGAGTCCAACGGCCATCGCGCCGATGCCGATGCGGCCGCCATCCAGCGTCTTCAGCGCGATTTTGAAGCCTTCATTTTCTTGGCCCAATAAATTCGCGGCGGGCACGCGGCAATTATCAAAAGAAATCTGGCGCGTATCAGAAGCGCGGAGGCCGAGTTTGTTTTCCTTTTTGCCGATGATCACGCCGGGAAAATCGCGCTCAACGATGAACGCCGTAATGCCTTTCGTACCCGCGTCTAAATTGGTTTTGGCAAACACCACATACGTTCCGGCATAACCGCCGTTGGTCACGTACAATTTGCTGCCGTTGAGAATATAAAAATCTCCATCACGTTTGGCGGAAGTTTGCAGCGCGCCGGAGTCCGAGCCGCTGTGCGGTTCGGTGAGACAGAACGAGCCGAATTTTTTGCCGGTCAGCAAATCCGGGAGATATTTTTGTTTTTGCGCTTCGGTGCCAAACCCGGCGATGGGCCCGCAACACAGCGAGCAATGCGCCGCAACCGAAAGCACCGTGGAGCCGCAGGCTTTCGCGATTTCTTCGATCATCAGCGTGAACGACAACGTGTCCATTTCGGAGCCGCCATATGCGGACGGAAAGCCAATGCCGAGAAAACCCAACTCGCCCATTTTGTGCAAATTCTCCGCAGGAAAAACCATCGAGACATCGATCTCGGCGGCAAGCGGCTCGATTTCTTTCTTGGCAAATTCGCGCACGGTATCGCGCAACATCAATTGTTCTTCAGAGAGGTACATGGTGTGTCCGTTAAGTTTGACGTCTTGCAAAATTCTCGCACGCATGTCATTCTGGAAGAATCCTTTTTCCTGCAAGCACTGTGCTCGAGATAAAAAAAGATTTCTACGAAATGACAAACGTTTTTCATTTGAATAGTATCTGCGCCTGAAGGCGCTACTATAAACAAACTACTCGCCTTTAAAAATTGCTTGTCGTTTTTCCGCAAAAGCGGCCAACGCCTCGCGACGGTCTTTGGTTGGAATGACGCGCTTGTAGCAGTCAAATTCAATTTCCAAAGCGCGCGACAACGGCTCTTCCATCCCGCGCCGCATCGCTTCCTTGGCCGCTTGCACGGCGATGGGGCCGTTGGCCGCAATCAGTTTTGCATAATAAAACGCCGCATCCGGCAATTCGGTTTCCGGAACCACACGATTGGCGACGCCGTGCGCGAGGCATTCATTGGCGTCGAACATGCGGGCGGTGGCAATCCATTCCAACGCGCGCGAATAGCCGATGAGGCGAGTCAATCGTTGCGTGCCGCCGGCGCCGGGAATGATGGCCAGCGCGGTTTCGCGCAAACCCATTTTAGCCGTATCCGACAAAACCCGAATGTCCGCCGCGAGCGCCAATTCCATGCCGCCGCCCGCGGCCGTGCCTTGCATCGCCGCAATTACCGGCACTTTGATCTCGGCAATAGATTGAATCGCGTCGCGAATACCTTGTACAACATTTTCAACTTCGCTTTCGGGAATGCCTTGCCGCTCTTTCAAATCCGCGCCGGCACAAAAGTGATTGCCCTCAGCATTTAAAATCAGCACGCGCAACTCCCGGCGCTCCGCATCGCGATTGGCGAGATGCGCGACCGCAAAAATCTCGCCGACAAGCTGACGGTTCAATGCATTCACCGGCGGCCGCTGCAAAGTCAATCGGCCGATCTTTTCTTCAATACGATAACGCACAAACTGAAACTCTGCCACGGCTTCCTCATTAAAAATAAAACTGCAATTCGTAAATTACGCGTTCGGTTTTACGAATTACGCTTCATAACCAAATCATCCGGCACCTCAATCTCCATCTGCAACAAACCCAGCCCATGCGTTTTTCCCTGTGCATCGGTTTTTAAACTCTCCGAGCCGCCGCCGCCCAGCGAATCGTGCAAAATAAAATTGAGTGCCAGTAAATTCGGCGCTTCATAGCGTTCGACCTCGCCGTGCGCAATGCCGGAAAAATGCTGCTTGACTCGCGCCGGCGTGAGATTTTGGCGCAACCATTCATAACCTTCCCGCGTGTACGCGATAAGACCGGCGTTGCTCGCATCGCCTTTATCGCCGCTGCGCGCATGCGCGATTTCTGCAAGTTTTATTCGTTTCATGTTCCGGTCGTTTGTTGCCGGTCGCTTGTTGCTCGATGCTTGATTTTAGCAACCAGCGACAAGTAACCAGCAATCAGTTCATTTTTTTTCCAGCGAATGCAGCGAATCCAAACCTTCGGGCAAAGGCAACACATATTTGATGGGTTGAATCGTGCCGTCATTGCGAACGGTGCGCTCAACATATTTGTATTTGAGCACCGAATGCTCGATCCACACGCCGTCTTCGATGATCGAGCCGAAAATACGGCTCGTGCCTTTGATGAGCACGTGATTGCCGATGCGCGTCGGATATTCGTCGGCGCCGGTCATGTTCACGCTCGACTCGATGCGGCAATTCTCGCCAATGGTGAGATTGCCTTTGACGATATCGCCCTGCAAAATCTCCGAATTAAGCCCGATGCTGAGGGTTTGATGCGGATACGTGCTCAAACTGACATTTTCATGAATCTTGACATTTTCGCCCAGCACGACATTGCCCTCGAGGCGCGCGCGATTTTTGATGATCACGCCCTTATTAAGTTTGACCGCCGGACCGATATAAACGCCTTTGCCGATTTCAATATCCAAGGGCGCGCTGGTTTTATCCATTTCGATAATTTGATCGATGCCTTCATCGGCAATAAAAAAATCGTCTTTATCATTAATCATAATCAAATCTTTGAGACGATCATACGCTTTGTCGCGCGCAATTTTTTCCATTTCCTTCAGCACACTTTTGTTGTTGAAGCCGAGCACCGTGCTGGGATCTTTGGCGAGCGAGGCGCGCACCGTCAAGCCGTTGTTGTTGAAAATGGAAATTAAATCGGTCACGTAAAGCTCACCCTGCGCGTTGTTCGTTTGCAACGTTTCGATATAATGCCTCAACGGCTGCGCCTTGAAAGCGTAGACGCCGGTATTGAATTCGGGTAGATTCAACAATTCTTCCCGCGTAAAACTATACAGGCGGTGATTGTATTCGACGCGATACGGCTGGTCCGGCGCCATTGCGAGAATATCGCGATGCTCGCGAATTTCAATCACTTTGCCGTGATCTTCGCCGGCAGGTTTGCCGTCAACATCGCGCGCCGGCACGCGCAGAATACGGCCATAATAATTTTCTGCCGGATCGCCATGATAATCGGCCGTGAGCACAATCATATCACAGGGATTATTTTCAAAATCTTTGCGGAAATCTTGCACGGCTTCGCGATTCAGCAAACCCATGTCGCCGGGAAAAACATAAATGGCGCCGTTATAATTCGAGGCCGGCAGCGCCTGCAAACCCACCCGCACGGCATCGCCGGTGCCGCGTTGATTACCTTGATATTCAAACACGCGGCCTTCCGCTTTGCCGAGCGCTTCAGCCACTTCGAGCGCTTTGATGCCGACAACCAGAATCAAATTGCTGACGCCGAGTCCGTCGCGCGCCGAATTGGCTACGCGCGTCACCGTGGGCACGCCCCAAATGTCGTGCAGCATTTTGGATTTCTCGGATTTAATCCGCTTGCCGTGGCCGGCGGCGAGAATCATCGCCACCGCCGGTTGTTGCGCGTCAATATGCGAGGACAATTCTTTGAGTTGCGTTTGTATTTCGCGAGTACGTTCCATGAGTCAAGCCTCTTCGTCAAGTTGTCAGTGCGGTTGTTGTCATGATGAGGTTAAGGTTGGGCTAAAATTCTGCCAATTCAACCTGTGGCTTAATTTTATCCTTGCCAATCAAAGCCGGCCAGTATGAAATAATTTCCGTGGCTTTGGGACGGCCGCCGGCAAATCCGGTCACCCCGGGCGGGCCGCTGGTAACTAAGGGCACGATCTCCATGCCGAAGCGATTCACTTTGGCTTTATCTTTATCTTTCACCCCGACGCGCAACACCACTTCCGGCGGATCGATGGCCGGCACAATGCCTTCATGACAAACACCGGCGCCGAGAAATTCGACGCATTTATTTTCTGCGGCGAACGTCACGCCGTCGAGTTCAAGCCGTTGCCAAATAATATCGGCGCACAAACGGGCCTTGGCCAACGCTTCGGGGCCGGCAATCGTTAATTGCCCAATCGCTTTATAACCGTTTTCATAACTCACGCTGACCTTCAAAAATTTCGTCGGCGTGTTGCCTTTAATGCCATGCACGCGCACGCGATCAGTGCCCGCCGGCTCGAGTTGAATTGAAGTGAAATCGGCGATCACATCGGGCGTAAGATAATTTTTCGGATCGCCCATTTCGTAAAGCAGTTGCGACGTGACCGTATCAATGCTCACTTTGCCGCCGGTGCCATGATGCTTGGTAATAAAAAATTCACCGCTCGGATAGGCTTCGACAATCGGATAACCGATCCGCGCCAAATCTTCAATCTCGTGCCAATTGGTGTAATTTGCGCCGGTGCATTGCGCGCCGCATTCGACAATGTGACCGGCAATCGTTCCCGCCGCAAGCTTGTCAAGATCATCCGGCTTCCAACCGAATTCGTGAATCATTGGCCCGAGCACCAGCGAGGGATCGGTGACGCGCCCACAAATCACAATATCCGCGCCGCGATCTAACGCCTCCGCCACCGGAAACGCGCCGAGATACGCATTCGCCGAAGTTATTTTGCCGGCAACTTCTGCAAGCGGGCGCCCGTCATCAAGATTCTTGAAACGCTCGCCTTGTTGTTGCAACTCGGCGAGCCGTGACAAAACATCATCACCAGTGACGGTTGCGACTTTGATACCGGAGAGGCCGAGTTTTTTAATCACCTCACCCGTCGCGTGCATGCACGCGGCAGAATTGACGCCGCCGGCGCTGGC
>CAYZFF010000339.1:0-5208 GCA_964477305.1 uncultured Cytophagia bacterium | reverse complement strand
GGTTTGAGCAACGGCGTGTAGTGAGCGACAATCTGTTTTTGTTTGACCGCCATCTCTTGCACCATTGCCGCCGAAATTTTCCATTTCGCATCGGGATTGCGGCGCAACACCCCGGCGCCGGTGCACGGGGCATCAATCAAAATCGCATCCATCGTGCCGAGGAGAGCGGGCGGAAATTCATCTTGTTGCAAAAGCTGCACGCGAATGTTGTGAATGCCGGAACGGCGCGCGCGCTGGCGCAAGTTTTCCAAGCGACGCGGCACGACGTCGAACGCCCAAACTTCGCCGCGATTTTTCATCAGCGCCGCCAGGTGCAGGGTCTTGCCGCCGCCGCCGGCGCAAACATCGGCCACCCGCCAGTTCGGTTTGGGATCAACCAAAAGCGAAATGATCTGGCTGCCTTCATCCTGCAATTCAAACCAGCCTTCTTTAAACAGATCAAGCCCAAAAAGATTAGCGCGCTTTCCTAAATGAATGCCGTCGGGTGAGAGCGCGGTCGGCGTGCATGCATATCCGCGCTTGTTCAATTCAAGCAAACATGCGTCGCGCGTCGTTTTTAAAGCATTCACGCGAATCGTCAAGGGTGGCGGTTGATTTAGCGACTCCAATAATTTTTCTGTTTCATTTTCACCGAGTTGCTTTTGCAATTTTTCCACCAGCCAATCTGGAAAAGAAGTCCGCAGTCCGAGATTTTGCTGCTCGACGGGGGTTAGTTCCGCGGCGGCGAGGGCGGCGCTGTGTGCAGAAGAAATCGGCAAAACGTATGCATACAACGCTTCAACAGAGATTTTTTCAAGGTGGAGTTTATAAGCTGCAAAAAGCCAAGCCGGATCACGTGTGGCCTCGGAATTTACCTGGGCAATATAAAATTGCAAACGCCGCTGATGCCGCAGAACCCCGTAAACACTTTCCGCCAATTCGCGGCGATCATGCGAGCCGAGGTAACGGCGCTGCCGAAAGAATGTATCGATCAAATGGTCTGCCGGATGCGAGTCCTTTTGTAAAATTTCGATCAACTCCATCGCGTGACCGGCGAGAGATGACGGTTGCATGCAAACGCTCCATAAAAATGATAGGCGAAATCGGATTTGCGCGGCGGGTTATTGCTAAATTAGAAAAATCACCGTGCGCAAGTCCGACTTCACTTCTTCCAGCGTACATCATTTTCTGATGCAAGTCAAGGGTTTTCTAAAAATCAACCTTGACTTTGCAAAGCCCTTTGGATAGATTCAAGCGTAAACAAAATAGGATTGCGAGGCTGAACAATGGAAATTTCTCAAGATGATCGTAGCTTATATTGGGCGGCGAAATCAACAGTAGCAAGTTTTTTTATTTTAATGCTCATTTTCGTTCCGCCCGTTTTTTCATCTCCGCAAGACGCCGGTGGCATTTATCTTCGGGCCAATCAAATTGGCTATTTGCCGGAAGACAGCAAAATTGCCCTGGCATTTTCGCAGCAGTCTGTTGGATCAAAGCAATTTGAAGTTATTGACGCAGCCTCCAACCAACGAGTTCGGGGGCCGCTAAAACTCGGCGCCAATGCCGGCAAGTGGGGAAATTTTGCCTATCACTACCGGCTTGATTTTAGCTCTTTAAAACAAACTGGCCGGTTCAAATTGCGTGTCGTGGGAACGCGTTCCGAGTCACTTCCTTTCAATATTGGCCCCGAAGCTTATCAAACGACTCACGAAGACTTGCTCGCCTATCTGCGCCAGCAACGCTGCGGCTACAATCCCTTTCTCGATATCGTTTGCCACAAAAAAGACGGGCGCTCGGCTTACGGCCCGATGCCAGATAGCACCTATCTTGATGTGAGCGGCGGCTGGCACGATGCGGGCGATTACCTGCGCTATTTGCTGACCTCAAGTAACGCCACCGCACGACTGTTGTTTGCGTATCGCGAGAATCGCGGCAAGTTTCACGACGAGTTCAATGCGCTCGGGCAAAAAGGCGCGAACGGTATTCCGGATATTCTTGATGAGGCGAGGTGGGGACTCGATTGGATGTTGAAGATGCATCCGGCGCCGGATCAGCTCTTTCATCAAGTCGGCGATGATCGCGATCACACCGGTTGGGAATTGCCGCAGGAAGATGTTTCGGATTACGGTTGGGGTCCGGGAAGTTATCGCGTCGCTTATTATGCGAACGGTAAACCACAGGGATTGGGGAAATTTAAAAATACTTCAACCGGCATGGCCAATCTTGCCGGCCGGTACGCCGCCGCGATGGCAATGGCAGCGCAAATTTGGAAGAATGATTTGCACGACAATAATTTTGCGGAGAGATGTTTACAGGCGGCGACAGAAGTTTATGCGCTTGGCAAAAAACAACCCGGCTGTCAGGAAGGCACGCCCTGTCGCGCGCCGTATCGTTATTATGAAATCACCTGGGCCGACGACATGGAATGGGGCGCGGCGGAACTCTTTCGCGCGACCGGCGAGAAAAATTATCTTGATGAGGCGAAAATTTTTGCGCGCCAAATCGGCGCAACTTCGTGGATGGGCGCTGACAGCGCGCGGCATTACGAGTTTTATCCGTTTGCTAATCTCGGCCATTACGCATTATCTTCACTTGTTGAGCGCGCGTTCCAAGATACATTGGCTGGTTACTATCGCGAAAGTTTAGAAAAGATGCAAGCCCGCGCCAATAAAAACCCGTATCGGATCGCCGTGCCATTTATTTGGTGTTCAAATAATCTCGTGGTGAATTTCATCACGCACGGTTTACTCTATGAAAAAATGACGGGAGATTTACGTTATCATGAAATGATTTTGGCGCATCGCGATTGGCTGCTGGGAAGAAATCCGTGGGGCATCAGCGCGTTTGTGGGAATTCCCGCAGCGGGCGGCAACACGCCGCAATTTCCACATAGTGTGATTGCGGACAAAACGAAACGGCCAATTATCGGCGGATTGAATGACGGGCCGGTGTATGGCAGCATTTATAAAAGCCTCCTCGGCATTCGTTTGACGCGCCCGGAGGTGTACGCCAACTTTCAATCCGATTGGGTGGTTTATCACGATGATCTCGGTGATTACTCCACCAACGAACCGACCATGGACGGAACGGCGGATGCGGTGTTTTTTATGGCATCGTTGGCGAGAGAGGCGCATTGATTCTCACCTTGACAATCTTTTGAACTTTTCTATATTGTTCCTGGTAATCAACGACAGCGTGAGATGAACGAAAACCGGAGAGACGATGTTGTTTATGGTGATTGAGCGATTCAAAAATCGTGATGCATTGCCAATTTACCGGCGCGTGCGCGAGCAGGGGCGCATGCTGCCGGAAGGGTTGACCTACGTCGGCAGTTGGATCGAAGCGAATTTTGACCGTTGCTTTCAGTTGATGGAATCCAACGATGCGCGTTTGTTTCAGCAATGGGTGGCGCAGTGGCACGATTTGGCTGAGTTTGAAATTGTCCCCGTGGTGCCGTCCAAAGAAACCAGTGAAGCGTTGGCGCCATTGCTCGGTTGAGGTTCAAATCTTGAAATGAGTGGAAGGCGAATGATCCAACCAACGGTTAAACTCACAAACGAACAAATCGCGTTTTATCACCGCGAAGGCTATCTCGCCATTGACGCGATCACGACGCCGGAAGAAGTGGCGTGGCTGCGCGAAATTTATGATCGCCTGTTTGCGCAACGCGCTGGACGAGCAGAAGGCAACCAGTTTGATTTAGCCGGAACTGATGAAGAGGGCGCCGAAGCGAGCTTGCCGCAAATTTTACGTCCGGACAAATACGCGCCGGAACTGGCGCGCTCACTTTGTCGCGTGAATGCGCTGGCAATTACGAAACAATTGTTGGGCGCGACAGCCGAGTATCATGGTGAGCACGCGATTTTCAAGCCGGCGCTGCATGGCGCGGAAACGCCGTGGCATCAAGACGAAGCCTATTGGGATCCCGATCTCGAATACAATGAAATCAGCGTGTGGATTCCGTTGCAAGAAGCCACCCCGGAAAATGGCTGCATGTATTTTGTGCCGCGCAGCCATCTTTTAGAAGTCATGCCGCATCATCCGATCAACTACGACCCGCGCATTCACGGCTTGGAGATTGATCAAATCGATGCGGCGCAGGCGGTTGCCTGCCCGTTGCCGCCGGGTGGCGCCACGTTTCATGGTCCGCGCACGTTGCATTACACGCCGCCGAATCGCTCGGCGATTCCACGACGGGCGTATATTTTAGGTTTTGGGACGCCGGCTCAAAAATGCGCGACGCCACGGGATTTTTATTGGAATCGCCAAAAGACCACCGCGCGAGAAGAGCGCGCGCAACGAACGCAAAACAAGTTGTAATCGTATTGCTCAAAAAAATCCGCTTAATCAGCTCAATCCGATTACCCCGCTTTTGTAAACGGATTCAGCGGATTGAGTTGATAAACCTATTTGTTTAATATCAGGAGAAGCGACTTATGAAAAAATTTCGGATGAACCGGCTGTTTGGCAAAACCGGCAAATGTTTGGATGTCGCGATTGATCATGGTTTTTTTAATGAAGTCAGTTTTCTCGGCAGCATCGAAAATATGGAAAAAGCGATTCACGCCATCGTCGCGGCACAGCCGGATGCGATTCAACTGACGGTAGGGCAAGCAGAAATTTTGCAAAGCCTGCCGGGCAAAGATAAACCGGCGTTGGTTTTGCGCACCGATGTGGCCAATTGTTATAATGCCAACGTGCATGACGTGATGTTTAGTTATGTGATTGATCAAGCCGTCGAGCAGGCGCTGGTGCTCGATGCCGCCTGCGTCGTGGTGAATCTGCTGCGCCTGCCGAATCAACCGGATTTGCATCGTCAATGCGTGGAAAATATCGGACGCCTAAAACCGGTCTGCGAAAAATTTGGCATGCCGCTGATGGTTGAGCCGCTGGTGATGCAACCGAATGCGGCAAAGGGCGGCTATATGGTTGATGGCGATCTTGACAAAATTCTGCCGTTGGTGCGGCAGGCCTGTGAATTGGGCGCGGATATTATCAAAGCCGATCCCTGCGACGACGTGCGCGAGTATCATCGCGTGATCGAGATTGCGGGGCGGCCGGTGTTGCCACGCGGTGGAGGAAAGGCTCCAGAACGCGAAATTTTGCAACGTACGTTTGATTTATTGCAACAGGGCGCCAGCGGCATTGTTTATGGACGCAATATTATTCAACACGACAAACCGGTTGGCATGACACGCGCGTTGATGGCGATCGTGCATAATGGCGTGA
>CAYZFF010000338.1:0-5216 GCA_964477305.1 uncultured Cytophagia bacterium | reverse complement strand
GTGATGGGGCCGTCCGGCTCCGGCAAATCGACGCTGCTCAACATCATCGGCGGCTTGGATTCGCCGACAGCGGGCAAGGTTATCGTGGCCGGCGAGGATATTGCGAAACTTTCTTCAAAGCAACTCGCGGTCTATCGCCGCGAAAAAGCCGGCTTCGTTTTTCAGCAATTTTATTTGGTGCCGTATTTGACTGCGCTGGAAAATGTCATGCTGGCGCAATATTTCCACAGCATGACGGACGAGCAAGAAGCGGTGGCGGCGCTGGAGCGCGTCGGGCTTGGCGATCGCTTGCAGCATCTGCCGTCCGAGCTTTCCGGCGGCGAGCAACAGCGCGTCTGCATTGCCCGCGCGCTGATCAATCACCCGCAACTCATTCTCGCCGACGAACCGACCGGCAATCTCGACGCGGCGAACGAGCGCATCGTGCTGGAGATTCTGGCGCAATTGCATCAGGAAGGCCATACGATCATCATCGTCACCCACGCGCCGCATATCGGCGAGCGCGCGCAAAAAATTATCCGTCTGGCCCACGGCCATCTGGTCGACGTGCAACTCTCGGCGGCCTGCCAGTTTTGTAAAAGTGAAGCTGTTTTAGACTCGCGGCCAGCGCCTCAATGGCAGCCCCAATAGCGAAGTTGGCGCACATTTCTTCTTAAAAATAAGCCTCAAAAAAACTATGTCCACCTCACCTCACGTCATGCTCCTCGGCGTCGGCGCGTTTGCCCATGCGGTGATGCGCATTCTGAAAGAAAACGGCGCGCGGGTGAGTTGTTATCTTACGCGCAGCTACGGCCATTACGGCCCCTCGCTCGAAGGCGAAGTTTATCCCGCCTCCTATTTCCCCAGTCCGGTGCGTTTCGTGCGCGATAAAAAAGTCGATCTGCTGATTCCAATGTCGATCGATTGGATTTTGCAGCCGTGGGCTGAAGAGCTGTTGGCGCTCCAGATTCCCATCTTCTCGCCGGTCGGCGACGCGATGAAGCTGGAACGCGAACGCGATTTTGGGCGACAGCTCTGCGAACGCTTCGGCGCCGCCTTTCCGCGCTCACATGTCGCGCGCAACCGTCTCGAAGCCGAAGCTATTTTGCAAAGCGATCCGCGGCCGTACGTGATCAAAAATCCGTTGTGCTCGCCGACCAGCCCGGTACATACGATTGTGTGCGAGAGCGTCGAAGACACGCAACACTGGCTCGAACGCCTCGATTATGCCGAAGGCGTGTTTTTGCAGGAATACATGGGCCGTGCCGAGGCCGGCCATATTGCCGTGGTCAGCGGCGGTGAAATTTATTCGCTCGTCACCAATCAGGAATACAAACGCGCGTTCGATGGCAACATGGGCATCGTGGCCGGCGCGCCGCTTGGCGGGTTGGCGGAAAAGGATCCGGGGGATAAATACGGCCTCGCGCGCGAGTTGCTGCATCCGCTGCTGCCGTGGTTTCGCGAAACCAATTTTCACGGCCCCGTGCAAGTCACCGCGGCCCGCCGCGAGGACAAATGGCATGTCCTCGAATACAACGTGCGCATGGGCGTTACCTCGACGCAAATGATTTTGCGCCTGCTCAAAAATCCGTTCGAAGTGATTTACCACACCGCGCGCAACGAGAAAGTCACGCCCCAATTTCGCGACCATCTGCAATTCGGCGCCTCGTTAACGCTGGCCGGATTTGGCTATCCCTATGTCAGCATTCAAGGCCCGAAACTTCCGGTGAAATTGACGGCAGCGCCAACCTGCGATATTTGGTGGAATGAGGTCGCGGAAGATGCGCGCGGCAGTTTAGTGATGACCGGCCATCGCATCGCCGATATTGTCGCCGTTTCCGAGGCGCTGGATAAATCTCTCGCGCTGGCCTATGAAAACATCCGCAAGCTGAAATGCCTCAGCAGTTATTTTCGCACCGACGTCGGCATGAGTCTGTGGCCGCCGGGAAAAGAGTGAGTCGAGAGCAATATGATATCACTTCAAAGACCGCACGCGCCGTTGCGCCCGGCCTGGGTGGAAATCAATCTCACACAACTCCGTCGTAATTTGGACATCATTCGCGCTGATATGCCGCCCGGACTAAAATGGGGTTCGGTGGTAAAAGATCAGGCCTACGGTCACGGCGCGGTGGAGATTGCCCATGAAACCGTTCGCGCCGGCGCCTCACTTTTGGCGACGGCCACACTCGACGAAGCATTAGAGCTTCGGCAGGCTCAGCTCGGTGCGGCAATTTTAGTCTTCGGCGAGCGCCCGTCTAATGAGTTAGCGCTGTGTGTTGAAAATGATTTTTCGATTTTTGTTAATGACATAACGCAGGCGAAGCAAATTAATGCATTGGCTCGACAGCAGGGAAAGCGCGTCAGTGTGCATCTCGAAATCGACACCGGACTTAACCGCTACGGCGTGCGCTGGACAAAGGCGCTGCCGGTGGCCGCCGCGGTTTTGCAGCTCGATAATTTGCAACTTGCCGGCCTCATGACGCATTTCGCGATGTCGGATGAACTCGACAAAACTTTCGCCAACGAGCAACTCCGTCGATTTGAGGAAGTGCTTCGTGAGCAAAAATTTTTTGATCAAAAATCAATTTTGCGTCACACCTGCAACAGCGGCGGTTATCTCGATCTGCCGCAAGCGCATTGCGATATGGTGCGCATCGGAATTTTGCCGCTCGGCGTTTATCCCTCGAAAGTTTGCCGGCGTCTCGCCGGTTTATTGCCCGTCATGTCCGTAAAAACTCGCATTGCCGCTATTAAAGAAATCGAGCCGGGCGATACCGTCGGTTATGGCATGCGCTATCGCGCCGAATCCAACCGCACGATTGCGGTGTTGCCCATCGGTTACGGCGATGGTTTTCCGCGTTTGCGCAATACGGGTTATGTTCTAATCCGCGACCAACGCGCGCCGATTATCGGCGGCAATGCGATGGACGCGATGATGGTCGATATCACCGGCATTCGAGAAACCCAACGGTGGGATGAGGTTGTCATCATGGGCAAACAGGGCAACGATGAAATTACCGTGCATGATCTTGCGGCGTGGGGCAATACGGTTTCTTATGATATCATGACGCGCTGGAGTGTGCGGATGCCACGCCTCTACATTGAGTAAACTGATTTTTACAGAACAAGGACAGCAGGAATGGCAAGTCGGATCAAGGTTTCATCATTTTTAGTGCTCATTATTTTTTGTATCGGCTGCGCCAAAAATAATGAGCAAAATTCAAGTATACAATATTTCCGTCTCGATGGCTTGAATCGTTTTGTGCAAACCACCGCCGCCAATCCGCCAATAGTTTATCTGCATCAAGGATTAACGCCGGAAGCACAACTGGCAACGGCGCCGGAGTGCGGCTTGGGCACGCTGGAGGATTTGACCGGCGCGGCGCGGCTTTATTTGCGTCATTTTGAAATGCGCGGCGATACGACGAGCCGGCGGCAGGCGCAAGCTTTATTGCACACCGTTCTACTTTTGCAAAAACCGGACGGCTTATTCTTTAATTGGATCGCGGCGAATGGCCAACCGGCGTCATGTAATAATAATAATGTTGCTCATTTCGGTTATCCGGAAGTTCACGCCCTGTGGGCGCTGGCTATCGGGGTCAAAAATTTTGAATCACACGATCGAGCTTTTGCGCAAAAAATGCATGCGGCATTCTGGCGCAGTTTCGCTCATGTCGATTCAGGCTTGAGTCATTATGGAAATTTTTATGAAAAGGCCGGCATGAAATTTCCGGAATGGCTGCCTTTTCGCAGCAGCGCCGATGCGGCGAGCCAGTTGGTTCTCGCCTCCGCAGCGTTGGCGCCGAGCGCTTTAAACGAGGCGCAACAGACACAACGGCTGGAAAAGGCCATGCAACAATTAGCCGAGGGCATTCAAAAAATGCAAGTGGGCGATACCGAGCAATTTCCCCACGGCGCACACCTCGCATTTGAAACGTACTGGCATAGTTGGGGCAATTACGCGATGCAGGCGCTGGCCCTCGCCGGTGCCCGGTTTAATCGGCAGGATTTCATCGCGTCGGCGCTGGACGAAGCCGATCATTTCGTTCCATATTTACAACAGAATCAATTTGTGCATCGCTTCAATTTGTTGGAAACCCAGGCCAATCCGAACCGCATGGATTATTTTCCGCAAACCGCGGCGGATATTCATCCCTTAATTGCCGGCCTGCTGGAATTGTCGCACCTCACCGGTAAACGGCAATATGCGCGGCGGGCCGGTGAAATCGCGCGCTGGTTTCGCGGTGAGAATAAAGCCCATGAGGCGGTTTATATTTTAAAACTTGGACTGGCACACGACTTTGTACAGGGTCACAACAATATCCCGACGACTTTTACGGCCGCGGCCACCGTCGAGTCGTTGCTGGCGATTCTCGCGGTCGAAAATAACGCCGATGCCCGCAGCGAGTTTTATGCAAAAATTGAAAATGTGCTCGAAGGAAAGCCGTGAAAAAACTTATTCTGTCCGCAGGCGTTTTTTTTGCTCTGCTCTTTTCAGATAAACCCAGCATCGCGCAATCGCAAGCCCCGGTTTCAAGTTCCCCACTTGCGCTGCAGACTTTTGATTTAAGATTGATCCCGCGCGGCAGCACGCAGATTTATGCCGGTTTTGAACTGCGCTCCAATTGGCAAGCGCCGATCACCCGTATCCGTGGCGAGCTTCATCGTTACGGCACACTGCGCGTTGATTTGGGCTTGGCCGACAATGTTTCGTTTCATATTCGGGGCGCGATCAGACAGATTTTAAAATCCACCTCTGCCACCGTGGCGCGTGATGCCGGTGATTTCAGTCTCGCCACCGTCGTGCGCATATTAGCGGAAAAATCGCCTCGCCCGGCCTTCGGTTTTCGCGTCGAAACCAAATTACCCAACACCAATCAAGATCGCGGCATCGGCAACAACACGACGGATATTACCATGTCGATTTTATCGACAAAGCAATTTGGTTCGGCTTTGGTTTTTTCTGATCTCGGACTCGTGATCATGTCCGCGCCAAAACAAATCAATGATCAAAACGACGCGCTGATTTACGGGCTTGGTACATCGTGGCGCTTAAGCAAAAGTTTGCAACTGGCAGGCGAGATCAATGGCTTCACCTCGCCGCGCGATCAAATTCCCCTCGGCACGGAAGATCGCAGCGCCGCGCGAGCGGGAGTGTCTTGGAAATTTTCAAAATTGGCTTTGGAAGTCATGGCGGTAAAAGGGTTAACGCGGCGCGAGGGGGATTGGGGTTTTAC
>CAYZFF010000337.1:0-5217 GCA_964477305.1 uncultured Cytophagia bacterium | reverse complement strand
ATATTTGCCATGCTCGAAATGGCCGCGCCTTGAATTTGCTCACGTAGCCGAAAATTTTTGTTAAATTGGCCTTTCGCTGAAACTTCAAAAACCATATTGGTGAGCTTCCGCGCCTCTTGCCATCCCTGAATATCCTCGAACCGCTTAATGGTCATTTTAGCCTCCCACGCATTTTTTAAAATTTCTACCCATTAAAACGACTTTGAACAGCAAGTGACCTCGGACTATCGACGACGGATTGCGATCGACCCGTTCGTTGTACGAAAAGTGACGCGTCCCATTGATGAAGAGTTCCCGGAGCCGATGCGGCCTTCAAGCGAGGTGCGGCGAATGCGGCCTTGCACCGTCATTGGAAAATCGCAGTCAACATGGCCATTCGTCGTGCTGGCGGAAATGTCAGCGGCAAAATCCGGCGGAAAATCGGCTTCGATGCGGCCGTTGGTGGTGGCAAAACGCATCGTTTCGCCCGGCGTCACTTTCGTGAGCGAAACTTCGATGGCGCCATTGGTGGTTTCGGCATTCACACTTCCCGACGCGTTGATCACTTCAACACGCCCATTGGTGGTCTCCAAATCGGCGCGACCGGAAATGTCTTGCGCGCGGACTTCGCCATTCACTGATTCCGCAGTGAGATTCACCTGTGCCGGCACCGTTATCCAATATTTGACCTCGATGCTTGTGCCACCGCCGTTGAAAACCCAATCCCAAAAGCCGCCGTCACTGCGCCGGGGCAGACGGGTATCGACATCAATCATGCCGGCGCTGTCGCGAATATTGATTTCGATTTCCTTCATAATCCGCTCGGCGTCCTCACGGCTACGAGCGCGCACGATTTTTTCTGCTTCGATTTTAACTTCGTTGCGATCCCAGGAGGTGATCAGAACCGCGCCGTTGGTGTTTTTCAAACGGAATTCGCCGCCGGATTTCAGCGGATAAGTTTTCTCAAACCGCTCGCGAATTTCGCCAGCAAACAATTGCTGCAAACCGGCAAAAACCAACAGCAGGGCGAAAAGGAGTAAACGTTTTTGCATGATTTTCTCGCTTAAATATTTTTATGCTTTAAAAACCGGCGAACCGGAAACCGGCCAACGGATTTCATTTCCACGTTAACCGCATATCCAACCCCTCGGGTTTTACCAAATCACCGCCGTCGAAACGCCACACAGCGCGACGCGGCATGCGATCCCGCGCATTCGTATCGATGATCTCACCGTCGGTTTCGATCACAAAACGAAGTTTAATGTGATCGGCCAGCTCGTCGGCAACTTTTTCTTTCACCCATTCGCCCAAGCCGCCGCTGTCTTCATCCCAGTCCTTATCATGATTTTTTAGGAGACGTTTCCAATAGTTCTTGCCATCGCGCTGTTCGGCCTCGAGATTTTGATCATTCCACCAGCGCGCCCGCGCGAGGTTGGTAAATTGATCAAAAGTAACGATGAAGTTGACATGCTGTTCGTCGCCGCGCGTGTGGCTGCGATAGCTTTTTAATCGCAAACCCGGTCCGGAAAATCTGCGTTCGAGATTGTCGCGCATTTTTTGTTCGTCTTTGGTATTGAGCTTGAAGCCGTCGACGTTGATATCGGAGTCTTCCGGGCCAAAATAATGCACCGCCATCTCGCCCGAGCCGTCTTTGCGAATCGTGATGGTTTCTTCATATTCAAAGCAACCGACGAGGAAAAGGGCAGAAAAGATAAAAAGACAAAAAGAAACTTGAGATTTCATAAAATTGACTCCATTCATTTTGACGGATGAGGCTGCCTTTCCTACGTTTGGCGACGGCGCAAACTGATATTGCCTTCGTCGGTGTAAATCTCCAGCCGCGCGCGGCCTTCGCCCAGCCGGCCGGAACGGCGCTCCAAGTTATCATCATCGGAAATCCGTTCGAGCGTGAAATCCGAGCGGATGTTGCCATCGTCGCTTTCAAGTGAAATCTCCGCATCGGCATCGGTCGGCAGAAAAAGCTCGACATCGCCTTCATCCGTCACAATATTCCACGTTCCTTCGTCAAAGCGCGCCGCTTCCAACTCAATATCGCCTTCATCACTGTTGAGCTTGCCGCCGCCGGCGTTAACGCGCAACAACACCAAATCGCCTTCATCAGTCTCCGCCCACAGCGAACGCGCCGTGACGTCACTGGCGCGTATCGTGCCTTCATCGCTGGAAAGTTGCAAACGATAATCCTCAAGCAGCAATTGGCGGCAATCGATCTCGCCCTCATCCGTTTCCACCGAAACTTCGCCGCGCGAAATATTTTCCAAAACGATATTGCCCTCATCGCTGTCCGCCTGCACTTCGCCTTCGATCTGCCGCACGGTAATGTCTCCCTCATCGGCCTCCAATAGTAAATGGCACTGCCGCGGCACTTTCAATTCAAATTCGATACGCGAAGCGTGACGGGAATGGCTCCAGCGATCCGGATCAAAAAGATCAAAGAAATTAAAATCCTTTTCTTCGAATCCCGGCACCTGCCGGATGCTGAGTTGCCCGGGCTGATCGCTGATTTCGACTTGCAAATCTTCCAGACGTTTTTCGGCGCTCCGGCGGTTGCTGTCCCACGCCCGTTTCGTGTAACGCAAAGACACCTCGTTCTTATCCCACGCTTCAACGCGAATAAACCCCGCGTCGCCGATCACTTGAATTCGTCCGCCCGCGGTGAAATCAAATGTGCGCTCCTCGGTTTTCGTAACCTCCTCGCGCGTGCCGGCGGCAAGGGCATTGCCAACGCCGAACAAAAAAATGATGGTTAGTAAATAAAAATTTCGCATTATCCATTTTCCTTAAAAAGGAATATTTTTCGTTGCAGTTCTCTTTTCGTTGCGAGATTCACAGACGGGCTTACGGCTTTTCGATGCGCAACTCGCCGATACCGGAGCTGATACGCAATTCAAAATCCTGCCCGGCTTTGCCATAATTATCGGTGTAATAATAGCGTCCGTCTTTACGAAACTCAAACGGCATTTCGATATGGGCGAGAAAAAGAAATTTGGAAACGGAAAGTTTGGCGCCGGTTTCCTGCGGCAAAACAATAACGGTTTCGCCGATATCGAGATCGACCTCGGCCATGGCCGTCGGCAATATCGCGCCGCTGAAATCGATGGTCATTTCGCCGATGCCGCCGTTGATGTCGGCATCACGGAAGCGCGCGTTACCGAGGCGGCGGAAATTCGATTCACCAATGCGGGTGTTTAATTTCAACCTGTCCATCTCCACGCGGTTCGGCTCGTCGAAGTCCACATTCACTTCGCCGGCCATCACACTCATTGAAAAATCGGCCAGACGCAGGCCGCCCAACTGCATCTCCACTTCGCCGGCCTTCATGCGGCAATCAGCCCGGATGGTGGCATCGCGCGGCAACGCGATCTCCAACTCAGCCGTCATCCCTTCGCCATCGTGGTTAAACCAGCCGTCTTTGTCAAAACGAATGTCCAGCCGGTTTTCCTGTTCGTTAAAACGGAACGCGTGCCGAAATTGTTTTTTGGTATAAACGAGATGAACCGTCACTTGATCTTCACTCTGGCCGCGCGACATCCGTACCTCGCCGGCATCGACGTCGAGCCGGAGATAAAAATCGCGGTCGGTGCGAACTTTGAATGTGTTGTCAAGCTTTTCCAGATCGCGGGAATCATCGCGCTGCGGCGCAGCGACAAGCGGAGGGAGACAAAAAGCAATGGTTAAAAACAGCGCAGGCAGCAGGCGCCAAAGAGACTTGAAGTTTTGCATGGAAACGGTCTCCTGAAGGTGGACGTTGGGCAAATTGTAACAGCGTCCATGTGTACGATACAAAATAAAGAAAGTTACGAGGCTCATCCAAAAACCAACCGGCAAATGAGAACCGCGGCAAGCAACCCGATGAAATCAGCCGTCAGGCCAGCGGGCAGCGCGTGACGCGTTTTGGAAATCGACACCGAGCCGAAATAAACGGCCAGCACATAAAACGTCGTTTCGGTGCTGCCGTACATGGTCGAGGCCAGCCGGCCAATGAAAGAATCTGGGCCGTGCGTTTTCATCAGCTCCGTAACCAATCCCATCGAGCCGCTGCCGGAGAGCGGCCGCATCAACGCCACCGGCAACACCTCCGCGGGCATGCCGATCAGATTGGTGAGCGGCGAAATCAGCGCGACAAAAATATCCATCGCTCCGGAGGCGCGAAACATACCGATGGCCACCAGAATCGCGACGAGAAAAGGAATAATGCGCGTGGCCACCTGAAAGCCCTCTTTCGCGCCCTCGACAAAATTTTCATACACTTTCACTTTGCGAATGAGGCCAACCACCGGAATGAACAACAAGAGAAACGGAATCGCCCAAACCGAAAGGGCCTCGACGGTATTGCGAATAAAATCACTCATGTTCGTTTCCTTAATTTAGAAGATGTCATTCTGGAAGAATCTTGTTTCATTCCAGCACTGGGCTAGAGATAAACAAGTTCCCTGCGGGATGACATTGGGTTTATGTTTCTTTAACCAGCGCCGGATCATCTTTCCGAAACACCGGCAGCTTGCCGAGCAGCTTCACGGCAATCACCGCGGTGATCGTCGCGCAGGTGCTGGCGAAAATCGTCGTGCCGATAATCTCCGCCGGATTCGTGGATTTCATCGCGACGCGCAAACCGATGATGGTCGCCGGAATAAGCGTGATGCTGGCGGTGTTGATGCCGAGAAACATCACCATCGCGTTGGTCGCCGTGTCTTTTTTCGGATTGAGATTTTGCAACTCTTCCATCGCTTTCAAGCCGAACGGCGTCGCCGCATTGGAAAGGCCGAGCCAGTTCGCGGCGATGTTCAACACCATCGCGCCCATCGCCGGATGATCGGTCGGCACTTCCGGAAACAACCGGCGCGTAATCGGCGCAATCGCATTGGCCAACGAGCGGATGAGGCCGGCGGCCTCGGCGATTTTCATGATGCCGAGCCACATCGCCATCACGCCGATGAGCGGCAGCGCGATGTCCATCACCGCAATGCGGGCGAAATTGAACGCCGCGTCGGTAATCGCCGCCAGTTTTTCGAAGCCGGTTTTTTCAATGCGAAACGTCGCTTGTGTCGTGCCCGGCGTCAGCGCGACCGTGGCGCGTAACTCTGCCGGATGGCCCTGCGCTTTCGCGATGGCCTTCCAAAATTCCGGCACGCCCTCGCCAGCGGTATTCACGGCCAAACGGCTGCGATGATCATCCAACCTAACCAACTGCGCCGCGCAACGCAGCGTATCGCCGCTGAG
>CAYZFF010000336.1:0-5264 GCA_964477305.1 uncultured Cytophagia bacterium | reverse complement strand
CAAGGAAAATAATAAATTCCCTTTGCATCCTGCGGAAAAATTTTTAAATTGATGTACTTAGAACAACGACGGAGCAGCGAAATTTACTGTGAGAATTCCCTTTTCCCGGCTTCCCAATCCGAATCGGCTTTTTGTCGATTATAGCGAAAATTTTGATCAACTCACCGATTTCTATGCGACGGATTATCGTAGCCGCGCCGCATTGTTGGCGCAAATTGATCTGGCGGCGCAGCGGGATTGCCCGCGCATTCAACTTGCCGAAGTTTTGCATCAACAAAATCGCCAGTGGGGCGGGGGAGAGGCGACGGCACGGCACATTGCGGCATTGGCCCAAAATGGCAGTGTCGCTATTGTCACCGGCCAGCAAGTGGGCGTTTTCGGCGGGCCGTTGTTTACGCTCTTCAAAGCGTTGACGTGTTTGAAACTCGCGGAAAGTTTACGAGCGCGCAGCGGTAGGGAAGTGGTGCCGATTTTCTGGCTCGCGGCGGATGACGATGATGTGGCGGAAGTGAATCAACTCACGGTGATGAATCGTGAGAATGAACTCATCTCACTTTCCTGTCTCGCGGATACGGCAACGCGGCGCCCGGTTTCACACGTTCAACTCCCGGAGAACATCGCTAATTGCCATGAAGCGCTCGCTGCCGCGATTCCGGACACTGAGTTTAAAAGTGAATTGTTGCAAGCTTTGCAAGCGGCGTATCAACCGGGGATGACATTGCCCGACGCCTTTGCGCGCTGGCTGCTCAATTTGCTCGGCCATTTCGGGTTGGTGGTCATGAACCCTGCGGCCCCCGCTATTAAAAAACTCGCGGTGCCATTGTTCGCGCGTGAAATTTCCGATGGCAGTCCCTCCACGGCGGCAGCACTCCAAGCCATAGAAAAAATTTCCACAGTTGGCTATACGGCGCAAGTGCCGCTGCGCGCGGGCCGATTAAATTTGTTTTATGTGCAGGCGCAACGGCACGCCTTGGAACTGCGCGAGGGCATTTTTAGCAGCACGGATGAAACGCTGCGATTCTCCCGCGAGGCTTTATTAAACGAGTTGAATGCGCATCCGGAATGTTTTGCTCCCAATGTCATGTTGCGGCCGTTGATGCAGGATTTTCTTTTGCCAACGGTGGCCTATATCGCCGGGCCGGCGGAAGTTGCCTATTTCGCGCAATTGCGCGGCGTTTATGATGCGTTCGCGTTGCCGATGCCCGCCATTTTTCCGCGCCAGAGCTTCACGCTGATGGAAAAGAAAATTTCGCACGTGCTCGAAAAGCATAAACTGCAAATTGCCGATTTCTGGTCGGCGCAAGGTGGCGCTGCCGAAGAGTTGGTCGGACAAATTTTGAAACAGGAAGCCGCCGATGGATTGTTTGCACCGGTGGCGGCGGCGCGCGAGGCGCTGGGCCAACGCCTCGTCGAATTAAAAAAGCAAGCGACGATGCTGGATGCCACGCTCGGCGGTTTCATTGAAAAAGAACAGGGAAAGATTTTTCACCAACTCGAGGGAATCGAGAAGAAATTATTGCAGGCGGCAAAACGGCAAAATGAAACCTTGACGCAACAAATTGCCAAAGCCGCACACGCGCTTTATCCGCACCGCCATTTGCAGGAACGCGAATTAAGCTTTGTCCCGTACTTATGTAAATATGGCCGCGGGTTAATTCAGAAAATTTATGAGCAAATTGATTTAGCCAACTTTCAACACCAAATCTTTGAATTGTAAGTCGAGGAGAGAGGTCACATGAAAACGTTCCTGAAGTGTTTGTTGAGCTTACTGTTTATTCTAAACATGCTTCCTGCCCCGGGTCGCGCGCAGAATCTCAAGTGTTTTATTCTTACACCGCCCGAGCAGTTGTTGGAGGGGGTGAAGCAAGTGGCGATTCTCGATCTGGCTGTGACCACGAGCTATCAAGAAGATACTGCGCCCGGCAAAGAGAAGAAAGGCTTGCTCGGGGTGATTGAAAAAGTCGCCGAATCCGGCAAAGCCCAACAGCGATTCAGCGATAGCGGCGTCAAATTAACCGATATGCTCATCGCACATTTGCTGAACGACAAACGCGGCGTCGAAAATGTCGGCAGCGGCTTTCTCGGCCTCGGCTCCAAAGAAGGCAAAAGTTTTCAAAACGGCGCGCGCACCAATGTTTTTGGCGTGGTGGAGCGGAGCCGGTTGCAGCAAATTATGAATGAGCAACAACTCGGCCAGAGCGGGGCCATCAGCGAAGCACAGGCAGCGCAGGTCGGCAAGCTGCTCGGCGTCGATGCGATCATCACCGGCAATCTTTCGGTGTCCGCCGAAGACCGGTGGATTAAAGAAGAGCGCGAAGAGAAAAACAAGGGTAAATTTCAGGTCGATTGCAACAAGCGGGTCGCGAATGCGTCGGCAACGATTCGCATCATCAAGGTCGAAACCGGCCAGGTGATTGGCTCGAAGCAAACCAATCATAAAAAAGAGGATAAAAAATGCAAGGGCGATTATGGCGAACAGCCGACGTCGGAGGCACAAGTGGACGAATGCCTGAAAAAAGTTTCGGAAGAATTAGCCGACTATTTCGCGCCGCATTTTGAGTTGCAGAAGTTCGATTTTGCCAAGCTCGAAGACGACAATTACAAACGATTCCATGAGGCTGCCAAAACGGCGCTGGAGCGTTACGATATCGACGCCGCGTATTTGCAATATGCGGCGGTGGCCGAGCAGGATCCCTACAATCACGCGGCGCAATTCAACCTCGGCGTGATGTACGACATCGTCGGCGATTATAAACAGGCGCAGGGGAAATTTACGATGGCCGCAAAGCTGAAAAGCAAAGAAGATAAATACACCAAAGCCCAAAGCCGCGTCGCCAAACAATTGGCGTTTTGGGATAAACTCAACGCGCTCGGCATTACGATCGTCGAACGCAAGTTTGAAATTTCTTCGGAACAAGTGCAGGCGGCGAGCATCCCCAAAATCCAAGTGGTGGCCGCCGGCGCCGATCGCGTCGAAATCAAAGCGGAGCCGAATGCCGGCAGCACGACGTTGGTGAAGGTGCCCGGCGAAATCGAATTGGATTTGCTCGAAGCCTCCGGCGATTGGTATAAAGTGAAATTGTTAGATGGGCGCGAAGGATTTATCCCGAAACGCAATGCGAAGATGTTAAAGTAAACTTTTGTAGTTACGCCTTCAGGCGTTATCACAATTTTGAAGTAGTCAATATAAATCTAATATAACAAAATGGCAGATGCCATCGACTTTCTCGCGTTCGGCGCGCATCCGGATGACATTGAACTCGGTTGCGCCGGTACGCTCATTAAGCTGGCACAGCAGGGTTATCGCACGGCCGCCGTCACGTTGACGCGCGGCGAAGCCGGTACGCGTGGCACGCCGAAAATTCGCGAGCAAGAATTTGCCGCGGCGGCCAAGATGATGCAAGTCACCGTGCATCACCAATTGGACATGCCCGACGCCGCCATTGAAGAGACGTACGCGAATAAACTCAAACTCGTGCAAGTGATCCGCGAGTTGCGGCCGCGCGTGGTGGCGACCGTGCATTGGGAATCGCGCCATCCCGATCACATTCACACCTCAAATTTAGTGCGCGATGCTGCGATGATTGCCGGACTGAAAAATTTAAATGGCGCGCCGGGTGAGCCGTGGCGCCCTTATCGTGTGCTTTATTTTCTCGAGCGGTACGAATTACCGCCGAGTTTCATTGTCGATATCAGTTCCGCTTTCGAACAAAAGATGCGCGCAGTGCGCGAGCATGAGTCGCAATTTCACGGCCCGAACATGAGCAAATATGGCGAAGCGCAAACGATACTGACCAACCCGGAATTTTTGGAAGTCATCGCAGTTAAAAATCGCCGCTGGGGCGCAATGATCGGGGCGAAATACGGCGAAGCCTACGTCGTGCGCGAGTTGGTGCGCATCGACGATCCGGTGGCGGCTTTCGGAGAATGGTGCCAAGATACGGTGCCTTAAGGCCCTTCGCATCACGTTCAACGGCAGTAGAAATTTAAATTTGTAATGGCGAAACAAATGATCATCTATGAACTTCAACTCGGATTCAACTTATGAAAATCGGCATGGTTTGTTACCCCACGCATGGCGGCTCTGGCGTTGTCGCTTCGGAGCTTGGCCTGGCGCTGGCGCGGCGCGGCTATGAAGTGCATTTCATCAGCTATGCGGTGCCGTTTCGTTTGCGGGAATTTCATCCCAATATTTTTCTGCATGAAGTCGATGTCGCCGCGTACCCACTGTTCAAATACCCGCCGTATGATCTCAGCCTAACCACCAAGATTGTCGATGTCACGCAGGAATACGGCCTCGATCTCTTGCATGCGCATTACGCGGTGCCGCATGCCACCAGTGCTTATCTTGCCAAACATGTGCTCAATTCCCAAAAGCTGAAAGTGATTACCACACTACACGGCACCGACATTACGCTGGTGGGCGCGGATAAATCATTTTATAGCATGATCAAATTCAGCATCGAGCAATCGGATGGGGTGACCGCGGTTTCGAATTATTTGAAAGAACGCACCGTCGAAGAATTTAATATCAATCGCGATATTCGCGTCATTTATAATTTTATCGATCCGGCCAAAGGTGCGGAGTCGCACGAGAGGCTTTGCCGCCGCGATAAGTATGCGCCGAAGGGAGAAAAGGTGCTGATGCATGCTTCCAACTTTCGCCCGGTAAAACGGGTCAGCGACGTCGTGCGAATTTTTGCAAAAGTGCGGGAGCAAATGCCCTGCAAGCTTTTGCTGGTCGGTGAAGGCCCGGAACGATTGTTTATGCAGCAGCTCGTCAAAGAGCTTAAATTGCGTGAGGATGTTTTGTTCCTCGGCGAGGTGGATTACATCGAACAAATTTTACGCTGCGCCGATCTGTTTTTACTCCCGAGCGAACAGGAGAGTTTTGGTCTGGCAGCGCTCGAAGCGATGAATTGCAGCGTCCCGGTCATTGCCGCGCATACCGGCGGTGTGCCGGAAGTGATCGTGCACGGCGAAACCGGTTTTCTGTTTCCGGTCGGGGAAATTAATGCTATGGCACAAGCCGCGCTGGATTTGTTACGCGATGATGATAAGCTCCGGCGTTTCTCTAATGCCAGCCGACAGCATGCGCAACGATTTGCCATTGACAAAATCATGCCGGAGTGGGAAAATTATTATCAGGAAGTCATGACGTAAGTCTGGAAGCTGTCGGCGAATAGCTGGGCACGCTGTTATCTTAGTTTTTTTAGTCATGGTGAGCGGAGTCGAACCATGACGCCCTTCGACGGCGCTCAGGG
>CAYZFF010000335.1:0-5284 GCA_964477305.1 uncultured Cytophagia bacterium | reverse complement strand
CTCACCGCACCAGCGCCATTTTACGAACTTGCGAAAATTCGCCGACGGTTAATTTATAGAAATAAACGCCGCTCGGCAAAGCTTGCGCTGCAAATTCAACCCGATGAATGCCCGCCGGTTTTGACTCATTCACCAACGTTGCAACCTCTCTGCCGCTTATATCATAAACTTTCAGACTTACCCATCGCTCACGACTTACTGAAAACTGAATACTGGTTACCGGATTAAACGGGTTCGGATAATTTTGCTTCAACTCAAAAGAAGCCGGCATAATTTCCTCGCGTTCGGCAACCGCCGTGGTGGGTGTGAGCTTGACATCGTAAACGCCAAGATCAAGCGCCGGGCCGTTTTGATTCGCCGCGGGATTGAGAAAACCGGAGAGCGTAATCACCGCATAGCCGCTCGCATTGTTCGAAACATTGAACGTATACGTGCCGAGTTTTTGTTTATCGCGGCTGCGCAAGAGATCAACCGTATAGGCGCCCGCCGCGAGGTTGAGCGGCGGACTGGCGGCGCCGTAATTCAAATTCACCGCGAGCTTGTTGCCGTTGCCGGCGACGAGATCAACGGCGGGCGCATCCGTCACCGCATGCACAAACATTGCGCGCACTTCATTCGAACTCGCGGCGAGAATCGGCAAATCCAGCAGCAGCGCATTTTCACGAATCGAATAGCCTTCGGGATTCGGCGCATACGCCGTCGTATCATTCAAGCCGAAGAGAATAAGCGCCTGCGGATTCTCACTGCTCACGATCAAGCTGTCGAATTTCGCCGTCGGCGCGTTGGCATTTTCCACATCGTAGAGACTCAAAGAAAACGGTTCGAGA
Source organism: uncultured Cytophagia bacterium (assembly GCA_964477305.1). Classification (GTDB taxonomy): domain Bacteria; phylum Zhuqueibacterota; class Zhuqueibacteria; order Zhuqueibacterales; family Zhuqueibacteraceae; genus Zhuqueibacter. The sequence goes on along the minus strand of CAYZFF010000335.1, from coordinate 4,457 downwards.
TACGGCAGCCTCGGCAATGCCGCGGATTCGCGAAAACTCAGATTGTCGAAAATCAAATCACTCGTGAGGCTGGAGCTTTTGCCGAGGCTGGGATTGCATGGCCCGTAGCCGCCGGAGGTCAAAACCACGCCGCGTGTACTGCGGCCGCTGCCGGAGCGATTGCGGCTACTCGAACTCGATACCACCACGCTGGTGCCGCGATTGGAAATCGGCCGCTCATATTTCCACTTCGCCAGCGCCCGCGCTTCTTTGTTGCCGGCGATATTGAATTTGCCGCCGACAAATAAAACTTCGGTTTTACTGCTGCGCGGGCAGGGCCATACCGAAGCGATAGCATTGACCACATCATTCGTGCCACTGCCGAGCGCGTCCCATTCTGAAATCACACCGGCATAAAATGTGCGCTCGAACACGGCGAGATGATTTGCCGGCTTGACCGTGCCATTGCTGTTGACGGCTTCGGTAAATTCGCCGCCGAGATAAAGTTGCGTGTGATCATAGGCGGGCACCATCGTCGTCACCGCGCCGTTCACGCCGCGTCCAAGGGGTCGCCATTCGCCAAAATACCACATCGCGATGCGATCAATGTTGACGAGTGCGCCGTTGTCATTCACACCGGTGCGAAAGCGGCCGCCGACGTAGAGCGGTGAATAATCATCGCGGCCCGCTAACGCCAGCGCGCGCACTTCGTCATCAACGCCTGTACCCAATGCGCGCCAGCGATTATCATAACCATCCCACATGATAATATTGCGGCAAAACGTTTTGCTGCCGTCGCGATTTGTCGCTTCGGTGAATTTGCCGCCGACAAAAACGCTGCGCCAAAAACGCGGCGAAGACACGCTTCCGCCTTGACCCACTGCGAGCGCGCGCACTTCATCATTCACACCGCCGCCGAACGCTTCCCAGCGTTGCAATGAAAAACTCCAGCGCGCAATGCGATTCAACGTTGCGCCGAAAACTTCTTGCGTAAAAGCGCCGCCGGCGTAAAGATCATAACCGGAAACTTCCAACGCATACACGGCGCCGTTCAAACCCAAGCCCACCGGGAACCAACGTTTTTGCGTGTGATCCCAAAACGCAATATTCGTCGTGCGCACCGGAGTGCCGTCGGGATTGATTGCAAACGAGAATGCGCCGCCGACAAACGCGCCGGGTTGATTGTGACTCACCGGCGCAATCGCATACACCGGTCCGTCAACGCCGCCGCCGAGCGCGTCCCAATTCGTGCCGTCGAAGCGCGCGATGTTGCTCGCGGGCGTGCCCTCCACGCCGGTGAAACTGCCGCCGAGATAAAGCGACGCAGGATAACCGCGATTGTCCGCAGCAATCGCAAACACTTCGCCGGCCGCGCCATACGCGAGCATGTCAGACCAACGCATGCCATTCCACAGCGCGTTGTTTGCGACTTGCACGTTGTTGATGATCGCCGGGCTGTAGAAATCCGTATACGCGCCGCCGAGATAAAGATACTCCGTCGCATATTTTGGGCTCGCGGCAATGACCGAAGGATAAGGCGCGCGATTTTTATAAACCAAAGTCGTCCACGTTGCGCCGTTCCACGCATCAACGAGTTTGATCGAAACATCCACGACGTAGAGCATATAAATTTTTCCCGCGCCGTCAAGCGCAAGCGCGTTAATGATAAACGGCGTCGCAGCCGTGGCAATGCGCCGCCACTGCGCGCCGTCCCAATAAACCACCGGGCCGTTGACGCTCGTGCCGTTGGCATTGACGGCCGTGGCGATCGCGCCCGCGACGTAAATGCGATTCGCGTTGTCGATCACGATGCCGGCCACACGTTCGCCCCCGCGCGTGTTCGGCGTCAAGCCCTGCCCGAGCGCGGACCAACTCGAGCCGTTCCAGCGCGCGATATGCTCTGTTAAGACGGGCACGCGGCCGGGATTATAGACGCCGGTGAAATCGCCGCCCACGATCACGTCGTTATTCGCGGCAACGGCGAGCGCGGTCACCGGGCCGTCTGCAAAGTTGTAGATACCTTCGCCGAGCGGCTCCCATGCCGATTGCGCCGCGTTCCATTTGCCGATTCGCCAAATGGTAACTTGCGAACCATTGGGATTGAAGCCGCGCGTCAAATTGCCGCCGACGTAAACATTGTTATTCGCATCAATCGCGAGCGCGAACACGTCGTCATCGACGCCGCCACCCAATGCTTCCCATTTGCCCGCAGCTTGATTCCACCTCGCAATGTTCAGCACATCGACTTCGGTGCCGTCGCTGTTGCGAACGATTTCAAACACGCCGCCGACATAGACGTTGCCCTGTGCATCGACGGCAATCGCTTCCGCCCGGCCGCCGGAAAAACGGTCGCCGAGAATCTGCCATTGACTGCCGCTCCATTTTGCGACGCGCAAAGATTGGAAGCCGTCATCTTGAAAATTGCCGGCGATATAAACATGGCCCTGCGCATCGACGCAAGCCGCGTTCGCACCGTATTCCACCGGACCGGCGTTGCCGGTGAGATATTTTTGCCAAAACGCATCGCGGCGACCCGTGAGCTGCGCCGGCGCGCTCGTTATTCCGAACACGCCGATCGCAGCAATGATGAGGTAAATTTTGATATGGGATTTCATGTTCTTTCTTTTATAAAAGTGTCATCCCGAGCGAAGTCGAGGGATGGTTCGACTCCGCTCACCATGACAATTAAGGTAACATCGTCGGCTCTTCGCCTTGATGCTGACCTCAAACCACGAGAATTTTGGTTGCCCAACTCATCGTCTCGGCGGTGAGCTGCGGGTTCGTAAATTGCGCGTTCTTGCCGGTAAAATCTTCTTCAACTACCCCACGGGCAGTCGCACACGCTCTTCAGACATAGATGGGAATTTTTAACGCGATGACTTTTGCCAAAGCGTCTTTGAAGGGCGGCCATCCGACCGGGGTCACACTATTCGACACGGAACTTCGCATCAGAACAACGGCATCGCCGGCCAGCTCGAGGCGCACCTCGTTTCCCGCTTCTTGCAATGCCGCCGCCCAAACGAATGGAAAGTTAGCGCGCGTCGGATTCTCGGAGCCGACGAGACCGATGAGAAGAAATTTTTGCATGCCGGGAACCTCGACCCTGGTTGCAGCAACCAAATCGGCGGCGCTGCCGACAATCGCGGCAGCACTCAGATGGCCGCTCTTTTTTAGAAACGCCCTACGGCTTGACATGGATAATCTTCCTTTGAGGGCTTTGCGATTACCCTATTTATGCGTTGTCCTTTTTTCCACGGAAGCGGATTTTTCAGTTGCCGCATGATCGCGTTTGATTAATAACGGCCCGCAACAACAACTTTCCAGCACGGCCGCGACTGCGAGGGCGACGCCGGCCAGCAACCAACTGCGAAATATCGTGCGTTGTGACATCGGAATTTTCTCCTGAATATAAATGACTTTTTTGAGGCGTTAAAATTTTTGCGTTAAAATTTGCAATGCTTTTGGCGCTGTTTCAGAGCACCGGAATGAGAAGACCAACCGCCACGCTCACCTCTCTGGTCTTCGCGGCCGGCGCATTGCCGTCCTTCACGATATTCGTCAAGCCCAGCATGTAGCGCACACTCGCGACGCCGCGAAATTTCCCCAGCGGAAACGACACGCCGCCGCCGAGATTCAAGCCGAGGTTCGTGGACTTCTTGCGATTTTTAATGTCGGTTTCATCCTCATTTTTTTGGCCGTTGAAATTTGTTGTCGTTTTGCTTTGGGCGGAAAGCAAAAGCCCGAACGTGCCGCCGCCGCGCACGAACGGTTTTATTTTTCCGGCGCCAAATTCATAACGTGCTTCCACTGGAAAGTTGAGATAAGTGAGCGTTTCTTTATTTTCAAAAGAATAGCTGCCGCCTTCGCCGCCTTCTTCGCCGGATTTATATCTGCTGCCCGTGCCGGTATAATTCATGCCGGTGGAAAAACGCAGCGGACCGTGATCGCATAAAACCACGTCGGCGCCGAAAAAGAGGGCCATGAGGCAATCGGCCTCGTCATTGCCGTCTTCGGAAAATCTTGACTGGTTGGTTCCCGCCGTCAAAGCGAGACTGCGCCCACCCGTATCCTGCGCGCGCAAAGAGAGCGTCCCGAAAATCGCCAGCGCGGCGACAGTTAAAATTTTCTTCATAACTTTATCTCCTAAAATAATTCGTGGTGAAAAACCGATGGCGTTCGCCGCTCACAAATTACATAAATCCGGCTTCGCGCTCAACTCCATGAAAATGTAGGCGGGGGCTACATGAGAATGGGGGCGCCACAAAAGTCATTTTATGGCTAAAGGAAGTTGTGCTCTGAACGAAAATTTTTTATGCGCTGCACCAGGGCGATTTTTGATTAACGGCGCGATTGCAACGCCGCCGGAAAAACGCTTGCAATCGTCCGTGATTCTGTTTATCTTTTTCTCGTTGCGCAAACGTAACTTGCGCGACAAATATTTTGGAGGTTGCATGCCCGGTCACATTTTTATTTCCCAC
>CAYZFF010000334.1:0-5300 GCA_964477305.1 uncultured Cytophagia bacterium | reverse complement strand
CCCGCCAAAAGCATGCGGGAATGACAGCCACGTGAAATGGGAAAGTTATTCAAATGTTGATCCTTAGTTGGTAAAATCGGGTTGCGTTCGGTCGCGGCGGTGCGCAGTCTGTCACTTTTGGTTATTCCCACTGACAAAGTTCATCACGCCAGCAGCCAACGCCTGCGCCATCTTTTTCTGACCGGCTTCGGATTTGATGAATGCCGCGTCGGTTTTGTTGCTGAGTACCACCATCTCAATCGTCACCACCGGCACCTGTGAAAAAATCGAGCCGGTGAGCGCGCCCTGTTTGGAGCCGATCAACGTCTTGGAATCGCCGCGCACGCCACCGTCTTTCAACACACCGTTGAGCAAGGTTGTCATCGCGGCGTGAATAGCCTCGGCCGCTTGTTGGCTGCGTTGCATCACCTCCGGTGTTGGCCCGGTCACTCCCTCCTTCGTGCCTTGCCGGTCGGGATAATAAAGCGCATAGCCGCTGTCCGCAGTCGCATCGCAGTGCAGCCGGATCATCAGGGCCGCGCCCGCGGCGTTGGCAATTTGCGCCCGCTCTTTGTTTTTAACCAACTCACCCTCTTTTGATTTCGTCAAAATAACTTTGCACCCTTGGGCTTGCAGCGCTTTTTGCAATTTCAAGCTGACCATCCAGGCAATGTGAACTTCCGTGGTACCATTTTGCAACTCGGCGCCGCTGCTCACTTCGGACGGATGGCCGGGGTCGATGCAAACAATCGGCTTCGTCTCAGCAGTCATCTCATAAGCAATAATTGCCGAAGTCGGTTGTGGCAATAAATACCAAACGAATAATGCGAACAAGACGTGCATGCGTTATCCTTTCAATCCGGTCATGGTAATCCCTTTGATAAAATACCGTTGGGCCAGAAAAAAAATCACCACAATCGGCAGCATCACCACCACCGCGGCGGCCATTTGAAACGGCCAATTAACCGCGTGCAACGAGTGAAACATGGCGATGCCGACTTCAACGGTGCGCTTGTCGTTGCGGTTGGTGATGATCAGCGGCCAGAGAAAATCTTTCCATGAATTAAGGAATGCAAAAATGGCGAGGGTGGCGAGCGCCGGTTTGGAAAGCGGCAAAATGATTTTGTAGAAAATGGTAAAATCCGAGGCGCCATCGAGCCGCGCACCGTCTTCATAATCGCGCGGGATGGTGAGAAAAAATTGGCGCAGCAAAAAAATGCCCCACACGCTGGTAAGCGCCGGCGTCACGAGGCCCCAATACGTGTTCATCCCGCCAAACGCATTGACAATTAAAAAAGTCGGAATTAAAGTGACAATCGCCGGGATCATCATGGTGGCTAAATATAAGGCAAAAATTTTGTCCCGCCATTTGAATTGCAGCCGGGCAAAGGCGTATGCCGCCAGCGAACAAGTGAGGAGTTGGCCGAGCACGGAGCCTAACGCGACGATGAGGGTGTTGAGAAAAAATCTATCAAACGGCAGAAGCTGCAACGCCTCGCGATAGTTACTCCACAAAAATTTTTTCGGGATGAATTGGGGCGGAAAACGATAAACTTCGAGATCATCCATCAATGAGGTTGCCACCATCCAAAGAAATGGAATCAGCATGGAAAGCGCCAATGTTAGCAGGCAGGCATAAATAAGAAAGTGGCTGGCTCGTTTCCGCCAAGTCAGCGCATTAAATGGTCGCGCTAAATTCGATGCCGGCATAAATCGTTCAAATTGTTTGGCTTCATCCTGGATGCGGCAAATTCCGTTTTAAATTTAAATAAACTTGACATCATGGCCAAGCGCAGCAATGAACGTCCGGAGATAGTCCTGCGCTTTTTCCGTCGCTTGCAACCGAATCTTGTTTTTTTCCGCAGCATTCCTCAAGTTCCGCAGAACTTGTTGGTAAGCATTGTTGCGCTCAGCATCAGAAATTTCCGGCGCGGTGATAAATGACTTGCACGACATGATGATCTCAAATTTATCGATAATCGGGTTTTCGACCGCGACTTCCGGCAATTTTAGCGTCACCGTTTTCTTCTCTCCTTCGCTCGAAACTTCAATACCCATTTTTTCCAGATCGATGTTCGCGATGACTTTGCCCTGTCCCAGGAAAAGAATCTGGCTTTTAGCTTTGGCCCAATCTTCCTTTTCCCATTTAACCATGGTGGCGCCATAGTATTCAACCGTTTGGAGCTTGGCCACCAACTTGACTTGCTCAATAATCGTGTAAGAGGTCACGGTGGTCTTTGCTCCCCAAATGTCCAAGTCTAATTTCTTCAAAACGATCAATCCGGCCACGAGAAAGAATGCAATTGCGGCCAGCGTCCGAATCGTGGATAATAGCTTTTTTGCAATCACCTTTGCTCCTTTAGATTCGTCAAAAGTTCAGAAATTTTTTGATCCGCTTCAAGAGCGAGATTACCGCCCTTTCTCGCCAACGCCAGTGTGGTTCTGCCAAGCTCGCGATACAGCGGCAACATTGGTGGAAATTGTTCCATTAATAATCGCAAATGCGCTTCAATCACACTGGCTTCTCCGCGCGCTATCGGGCCGGTGAGCGCGACGGCGGTGGGCTGCACGGCTAAATTATCCAACACCGTGCGCGACAGATTTTGCAACAGCGCGCGGCCTTCGGTTACTCCAGCGCGCTGCAACAGCGCTTCCGCTTGGGCGTGCAGTGTCACCAAATAATTTGCCACCAATACGCAGGCCACATGATACAAAATTTTTTGTTCCGGTAAAAGCAAAATGTATTTCGCCTCAAGCACAGCGAGAACTTCGCGGCCAATTGTCTGAGCAGCGGTATCGCCTTCCAGGGCAAACCAACCACCAATTATTTTCTCCCACTCTCCGGCAGCGCCGGTGAAACTCATGGCGGGATGCAACGATGCAACGCTGGCGCCCCGCTCGGCTAAAGGTTGCAGAATAAGCGAACTGCAAGTTCCCGAAGTATGCGCGATGAAAATATGATCCCATCGCCGGTGTAATTGGCGCAACTGGTCTGAGATCGCGGACAATTGGCCATCAGGTGTGCAAATAAAAAGATGCGAAAAATTTTCCGGCAGCAAACTCAATGTCTCTCCCGACACGGCAGCTTCAACACAGGCGGCCACGGCATAAGCTTGTTCCCGGTGCCGGCTAATTACGGCAGCGCACTTCCAGCCGCGATGAAACAACGCTTCAGCCAGCGCGCGGCCCACGCGGCCAGCGCCGATAAGGGCGAACCTTTCTCCCATGCTTGGGCGATCTTTCTAAATAAGTGGAACCGTTTTGGCCGGTCAAATAACAAGCCGTAAAGCTGTGGCTTTGCATGCCGTACGTTTTCAGATTCAGCGATTGACGCGAAATTGATTTTCTGAAAAAACTTCCGCGGTAAAAATAAAAATCGCGGCATTCGCATCTTTCCACGCGTCGGCGGGTAAATCGGCTTTGCGGCAAACCTGTTCTAAGAAAAACTCCACGTCCCAATTTCGCCGCAACGCCACCTGCGGCAAAAGCAAACCGCAGTGCGTACCGAGTTTAATCATTACCCCGTGCCGGCCGAGTGTAATCGCCGTAGGTGAGGCGGTTTTTTGTAACGGCGAGAGTATAGAAATTTCGATATTAACTTGCTCAAGCTCTTCGATCGTTATTGGCGGAAACCGGGGATCGCGCGAAGCGGCGGCAATGGCGGTTTCGGCCAACGCTTCCGGCAATGAACGCGAATCGTCAACGTAACCGATGCAGCCGCGCAATAGCTCGCCGAGATGCAAACTCACAAAGGCTCCGGCATGGACCAATTTTAACTCCGGCTCTTCCACAGCCGGCATCGACAACCCGGCAAGATGCGCGACAATCGCGCTTCGAGCCAGTTGCAGTAGCGCGCACTGCTGCGTCAGCGTTAATCTTGTCTCGGCGGAATCCATCATGTTCAAAACGAACAAAATACAAATTACATTTTACGCTTTATAAGCCGCTTTTACCAAACGTCGCCGCCAAATAGCCCACCACCATGTGGTGATCGCCAGTCACCTCGCCGGAATTTTGATAGCGCAAAATATCTACCGTATCCGCGCCGAGCGCCTGTGCCGCAACCATCGCCGCTGTCACCGGACCGCCGCCGCAAGCATGACATTCTTCATTTTCTAACGCGCGCAGCAACATTTCCGGGTCAAATCTTTTTAAATGCCGCATGAAACACGTGTCAAATTGGATCGCTTCTTGATAAGAAAAATAATGCGAGAGATCAGAACTCGCCAAAATCACCACGGGAGACGTGCGGCAAAACTTTGCTATCAGTTCGCCGAGCAGTTGGCAAAGTTCCCAATGCTGTTCGCCCATCACCACCGGCACCAGTTGAAATTGCGGCCAAATCACCTGCAAAAACGGCAGTTCCACTTCCAGCGCATGTTCGGCGCGGTGTCCGCGCCAGTCGGCATGAATCATCGGATCCGCATCAACCAACGCCAGCGCAAGTTCGCGAGCAATGGGAACTTCACCCAGCGGCGTGTAATAAGCTTTTCCGGTAAAAACCGAAATAAAGGGGAAGGCTTCGCGATGGCTGGGGGCGATGAGAAAAACCGTTGGGGAACTGTTGGCGGTGGGTGGAGAAAAACAAGCCTGTAGCGCTTTGAAGGTGTGCGCGGCAACGCCGCCGGAATACATATAGCCGGCGTGCGGAGCAATGGCGGCGATAATTGGATTCGCCATCGGCGGCGGGCTGGCCGCCGCTAAAAGAGTTTCGACTTCGCGACGTAACGGTGTGGCCTCATCGGAATAAAATATACCGGCCACTGCCGGCGCGCGAATGTCTCCGGCGCGGATTTCACGCATAATCTATTCCCCTTTGTCATTCCATTGCGGGAATTAGACAGCCAAGCATTTTGACATAGTAGAATAACAAAAATTTGTTGCAATGTCAATCAGATTTTTGCGAGAAACGCGCGCAGCGTTGCAATCACCGCATCAGGATTTTCCAGGCTCGCCAGATGTCCCGCTCCGGGAATCACCGCGAGTTCGGCGTGGGGAATCGCCGCGGCCAGCGCTGCAGATTCTGCGGTTGGAATGATGGCATCATATTCGCCGGCGACAACTAAAGTGGGAACATTTATTTTAGGAAGCAACTCCAACGAACTCGGCCGCGCTGCCATGCCGCGCAGCGAGCCGGTCAATCCGTTGAGTGAAGTCGAAAGAATCATTTGCCGAACCTGTTCAACCAAATCAGGACGCGTGGCAGCGGAGGCCGCCAACATTTTCGGCAGCATCTGCTCGGCCACAGCAACCGGGCCTTCGCGTTCGGCGCGTTGTGCCAAATTTTCGCGTACGCTTTTTCCCTCTTCGGTATCGGCGGT
>CAYZFF010000333.1:3637-5304 GCA_964477305.1 uncultured Cytophagia bacterium | reverse complement strand
TGTTTCTGTTGCTGGTCTTGTTGCTGCTGATTCTGCTGTTGTTGATCTTGCTGGTTCTGTTGTTTCTGCTGCTGTTGATCCTGCGGCTGCTTTTGCGCGTTCTCTTTTATTTTGGCCCGCACATACTCCAAATTATATTTTGCATCTTGATCATTCGGGTTCAGCTTCAAGGCTTCCTGATAAGACTGCAGGCTCTCCTGCCATTTATTTAAGCGAAAATATGTGTTGCCGCTATTGTAATAAGCCTGCGCTTGCAACTGCGGATCGTCGCTTTTTTGCAGCGTCTTTTGATAGGCTTGCAATGCCTCTTCATACTTGCGCTTTTTATACAGCGCATCGCCAATATTAAAATGCACGATTGGCGACTCCGGATTGGCGACTTCCGCATCACGATACTTATCATTCGCCTCGTCAAATTTGTTTTCGGCGTAATGCTTATTGCCCTCGGCGATTTGCCGCCGGCCGGCGCCTTGCGCCAAGACCGCGTGAGGAGCCACGCTTAAAAGTAAAAACAGCAGCAGAACAGTGCAACTTTTATTTTTTATTTTCATCGCAAAATTTACTCCGTGGTCTCTGCGGCAAAACGCCGGCGGACCTCCGCTGTAACCTTTCGTCTTTCACTTAACAGCATTTCACCGATGAGCAAAAACAAGGCGAAACCCAGCAGATATTGAAAGCGCTCTTCGTACTGGGAAAATTTCAACGACGCCAGTTCCTTTTTGTCCATCCCTGCAATCGCCTCATAAATCCGCTCCAACTCGGTTTCTGCGGACGAGGCGCGATAATATTTGCCGCCGGTTTGCAAAGCAATTTTTTCCAGCGTCAATTCATCAAGCTTGGTGACCACCACTTCGCCATCGCGGTTCTTTTTGAATCCAACTTGCATGCCGCGCTCGTCAATCATTGGAATGGGCACGCCCTGCGGCGAACCGATGCCGACCGGATAAATGACCACGCCCTCGCGTTCGGCGTTCTCCACCATTTTCATCACATCTTCGCCGCCGGTGTCTTCGCCGTCCGTAATGAGCACCAAAACTTTATGTTTGCGCTCCGCCGATTCAAAGCTGGTCATCGCCGTTTGAAGCGCCGCAACAAGATTCGTTCCCGGCGTCGGAATCAATCCCGGCTCCAGCACATCGAGAAAAATTTTAGCGGCGCCGTAATCGAGCGTCAACGGACATTGCACAAACGCCTCGCCGGCAAATGCGATGATGCCGATGCGATCACCTTCGAGCTTTTCCATCAGCGACACGACTTCGTGGCGCGCTTTGGCAATGCGGCTCGGCTTAATATCCTGCGCATTCATCGACTCCGACACGTCGATGGCTACTAAGATATCCACGCCTTCGCGTTTAACTTCTTCCAGCTTAGTGCCGAGTTGCGGCCGCGCCAGCGCTAAAATTAAAAAGAGCAACGCCCCCGTAAGCAGCACAATCTTCCATATCTGCCGTTTCTTACTCAGTGCCGGCGTCAATTGCTGCAACAAAAGCAAGCTGCCGAAACGCTGCATCGCCTGCCGCTTCCAGCGAAAAACCCAATAGAAAAAAACGAGCAGGATTGGAATCAGCAACAAAAAATATAATGCAAAACTATTGGCAAAGCGAATCATAATAAAATTTTTAAGTCAAAAGCCTTGAACACGGATGACGCAGAATACGCGGATTTAC
>CAYZFF010000333.1:0-3537 GCA_964477305.1 uncultured Cytophagia bacterium | reverse complement strand
CAGCACCGTCTCGACAAAAATCAGCCCCAGCGCCGCCACGAGCCAGCCGACAAACAGCTCGCGGTACCGCGTGAATTGTTTGACTTCGATCTTCGTCTTTTCAAGCTTGTCGATCTCGGCAAAAATTTTTTCCAGGCTCTGCCGGTCGGTGGCGCGAAAATATTGGCCGTCGGTCACATCGGCAATTTGCGTCAGCGTCTCCTCATCAATATCGACGGGCATCCGCACGTAACGTTTACCGAAAAATGGATCCTGCACCGGATACATCGCCTCGCCGCGCGTGCCGACGCCGACCGTGTAAATGCGCACGTTAAAAGCCTGCGCCACGCGCGCCGCGGTGAGCGGGTCGATCTCACCGGCGTTGTTGCTGCCATCCGTGAGCAAAATAATCACCTTGCTTTTCGCTTTGCTGTTGCGCAAACGATCGACGGCCGTGGCGATGCCCAGCCCAATCGCGGTGCCGTCTTCCTTGATCATGCCGGTTTGGACTTTTTTGAGAAAATTGATCAGCACGCCGTAATCGAGCGTAAGCGGGCATTGCGTAAAACTCCGCGCCGAAAACACCACCAGGCCGATGCGATCGCTGCGCCGGCCAGTGATAAATTGCTCGGCCACCAGCTTCGCCGCTTCCACGCGATTGTGGGGCTTAAAATCTTCCGCGAGCATGCTGCCGGAAATATCGAGCGACAGCACGATGTCGATGCCTTCCGTCGTCACCTCTTCTTCCGTGTGCCCGCTTTGCGGCCGGGCCAGCGCGATGATGATCAGCGTTAGCGCCAACATCCGCAGCGCCAAGAGCAAATGCCGCGAAAAATAACTCGACGGCTTCGGCAAATTTTTGAGCAGTTCGAGATTTGAATAGCGAATCGTGCCGCCGAGTTTTTTGTGCCGCTGCCAATAGCGCCAGCCGAACAGCGGCAACAGCAGCAACAAGAATAAAAATTGGGGATCAGCGAAATTCGGCATCTTATGCCACCTCCGCCACAGTGGTCACCGCTTGCCCGTTGGACGATTCCACCGGCGCCGTCATCACTAATTTCGTCATTTCCACAAAGGACTCGGCCAGTTGCCAGGCGTAATCATGGTCATTCGGCGTTGGTTCATATTTGGCGAATTTGACCAAATCACTGCGTTCCAATAAATCTTGCAACGTGGCACGCGGACTCGCTTCCAGCGCGACGGTTTTTAAATTATCCATGAGTTCACCGGTCGTTTGTTCCAGCGCCGGCACAAAATAACGATTCTCAATGTAACGCCGGACAATTTCCGAAAGCTCGACATAATACGTTTTTATCTTGCCGGTGGCAAGCACATCGCTTTCGCGCAACCGGCGTAACGCTTCGAGCGCAATCTCATGGGCCGGTCGCACCGGCTCGGTTTTCACCGGCAACAACGTTTTGCCTTGCCGCTTGCGCCAGAAATAATAACCCAAACCGGCGAGCAATAATAGCAGGGCAACGCCACCGGCAAGCAGCGCAATTAACTTCCAATCGCGCGGCAATTCCCACGGAGTTTTGATATCGCGAATGTCGCCGTCCTGGCTCGGCCGCATCGACGCCACGTAGATTTCCAGTTTTTCGGTTTGCAAACGATGGCGCAAGGTATCCGGCGGTACCTGGTAGTCGAGTGCCAGGGCTGGAATTTCAAAACGCCCGGTGTCAAAAGTCGAGATCGTATAGGAAATCTCTTCGACCATCCGGCCTTTAATGCGGCGCGGTTCCGGCTTGTGATAATCACGAATTTCAAACGCGCCAAGATTGGCGCCCAGCGTCGGCCAATTAACTTGCACCTTCTCATCATACGTGAGTCGCACCGTGTAATGAACCGTGTCGCCAATGGTGATCGCGCTTTTATCGATGCGCGATTCAACCGTCACCGGAGACTCTTGCGCGTGCAGATAGAGGGCAAAGAGTAAAGTGCCGAACGCGATGCCGCAATGAAGGTTTTTTTTCATTTTCACAAAAGCTCTGCTCATTGCACCCTGTCGTCGTAAATCTGCACGGCTTCGGCACGCATCATGCGCTCGATCAACTCGTTATACTTCTGCTGTTGCTTCTCGCGAATGAAATCCTGCATCACTTGCGATTTCGCTTCCGCCAACGAAAGTTGCTGCGGCTTTTTGCTCGAAGAGTCCGTCTTGGTGTAGCGCGCCAAATTGGCCCGATAATATAAATCGAGATCATTTTCATTGTAATCAACTTTACTGGCAATCTCTTCTTCCAGCAGTTTTTGCACCATCAAATTTTTCTTCGCCTGAAACGCAGCTTCAAGAACTTCGGCGTTTTTTTCCAAACCTTTGCGTTTGGCGGTGTCATAAAACAATTCGGTGGCGACATACTGGCGCAAAAACTCAACCCGCTTGCTTTTGTCTTTAATCTGCGCCTGCACATACGGCGGCAGGCGTTTCATTTCATAATCCAAATCTCCGGTGGTGACTTCGCGGCTGCCGATTTTGGCAACGACGGCGCCCGGCCGTTTTTTCGCGATCTGGGTCGTATCCAAAAATGTGCTTTCTTCCAACGCTTGTTGCGCATCGGCAGAACGTTGCAAACGCTCGAGGCATTCGACAATGCGCTTGCCAGCTTCTGGCCCCAATTCGCTTTTGGGATACAATTCCTGCACACGCAGATAATAAGACAGGGCCGACTCGTAATCACGCACGCGATCAAAATAGATATTGCCGATGGTGTAACTGATGCTCGCCTGCTCGCGCTCGTCCAGCGAATAGTTGTGCAAATAGCGTTCGTACTCGGCAATCGCTTGCGTGTATAATTCGCGATTATAAAGCACGTTGGCAAATCCGCGCACGCGCTCGGCGGGCAAATTTTGCGGAGCTTGATTACAAGCCGCCAATAAAAGCAAAACTATATAAATAAAAAATGCTCTAATCATAACAAGATAAAGATAAAGTCAAAATCACCGAAACCGCTTTGCCCGGGTATGAAAAAATTTCACCAACGGATCGATATAAGGTTGATCCGTGCGGATATTAACGGGATCGACATTCATCGACCGCAAGGTTTTCTCGCGCAGCAGGCCGCGGCGTGAAGCTTCCAGCGCAAATTTTTTGCGATTGGCGGCGTTGGTCGTATCCAGCAAATAAATTTCGCCGGTTTCGGCATCTTCCAATTCCACCAAACCGACATTCGGAATTTCCATTTCGCGCGGGTCGGTGATCGGAATTGCCACCAAGTCATGGCGCTTGCTGGCAATGCTCAACGCTTTCTCATAGCCTTCGGAAAAAAAGTCGGAAACGAGAAACACCACGGCGCGCCGGGTGATCACCCGATTCATATATTCCAGCGCGGCGCTGATGTTGGTGCCGCGGCCTTCGGGCTTGTTATAAAGAATTTCACGCAGCACACGATAAACGTGTTTGCGCCCCTTTTTCGGCGGCACAAATTTCTCGATGCGGTCGGTGAAAATAATCAACCCGACTTTGTCATTATTTTTGATTGCCGAAAACGCGAGCAATGCGCAAATTTCTGCGGCGATATCGCCCTTCATCTGCGCGTGGGTGCCGAACTCGCCGGAGGA
>CAYZFF010000332.1:0-5333 GCA_964477305.1 uncultured Cytophagia bacterium | reverse complement strand
ACTATAGCATGCCATCAACCGTTAATCTTCCGCTTCGTTTCCCCCAAAAGTTGCACAAAACTTTTAAGATTGTATTTTAAAAAAACGAACAAACGAAACGGCAAGAGTGGGCCCGCCGATTTCAATATATTTTCTTCTGCCGCTGGCCAAAGTTTTTCCAAATCAAAATAAGGCAATTTCTGACCAATGATCACACTGGATTTTTGCATTTGAAAACGCGGTATCGCTGTTTCCACATGGCCGACGGCAAATCCGACTGCGCGTAACAAGTCAAGCAAATCACGCCCGTATTCACGATAGGCCAGCGTCGAACCGCCGCCGCCGTGATAACGCGGTTCCAACAAAAAAATATCTTTATCGCCTTCGACGGCGACACGCACAATTGTTTTTTCACGGTAATGATCATAAGGAACGGTCAAGACAAACGTCCCGCCTTTTTTCAGCGTGCGATAAACTTCCTGATACCCTTTCAAGTCTTCGCGCACATGCTCGAAAACATCCGAAGTAATGATGAGGTCGAACGTCTCGTCGGCAAAAGCGAGATTCTGCAGATCGGCAAATTCTCGGGGATCGGCGCCGGCCTTGATTTTCTCGGCGTCAAACTCCGGCGCGTAATAATCGAATTTATCGCGGAGAAACATGGCCTGCGGGCCGCGCGGGCAGGGTTCCAGCACTTTCAACTCGCGGCGCTGCGGCCACAAATAAGTCGGGGTGTCTCCATAACCCAACATACGGCCGAGCGCGAACATCACCGTGCGATTACGGCTCGAGGCCGAACAATTGGCGCAATGATAGCCTTCGCGTTCCTGCTCCGGATTGAGAAATTTTCCCTGATAACCACAGAGGTTGCATTGAGGCGTCATTTAAAAGGGTAGGATATTTTGAAATAAAAGTCAAGGCTGGAGTCGGCGTTTTCCGAAATCCTTCATTTAGTCATAAGCAACCACCATGTCATTCCGCAGGGAACTTGTTTGTCTCAAGCACTGTGTTAGATATTAACAAGATCCCTACGGGATGACATTTCACTCTGTTTGCAAGTAAAGCATTGCCGTTTTCCAGGCCGGCGGTCTGGCTGTGTCCGCAGGGGTCACACCACCAAATCGCGCAGCGCCGCCGCGTATCTTCGGCTCACCTTCACTTCTTCTCCGCTCGTCATGGTGGCGATCATGCCGCCTTCGCCGTCTTTTTCGAGATGGCGGATGCGCGAGACATTGATGATCGCGGAGCGATGCACGCGCATAAATTGCCGGACACTCAGACGTTTCTCGATCTCACCGAGGCCGAGGCTGCACAGATGTTTGGCGCTGCCGGTATGCAACAGGGTATAATCATCGGCCGCCTCAAGCCATTCGATATCGGCGACACGCACCGGCACAATTTTTTCGCCGCTGCGCACCAGCAGCCGGTCGGAAAAATTCCCAGCCGGTTGGGCATGCTGCAGCAATCGCAACAGCCGTTCCATCTCCGTTCCGATCCCGGCGCGGCGTTCGAGCGCACGCTGCACGGCCGCGGCAAAGCGCTCCCGGTCAAACGGCTTCAGCAAATAATCCACGGCATTCACTTCAAACGCGCGAATCGCATACTCGTCATACGCCGTTGAAAAAATAACCGCGGGCAGGTGGTCAATTTTTTCTAAAACCTGAAAACCGTTAAGCCCGGGCATTTGCACATCGAGAAAAATTAAATCCGGTTGCTGCTGATTGATCGCGGTCACCGCCTGCCGGCCGTTCTCGCATTCGGCGATGATCTCGACTTGCCGAAAGGCCTGCAAAAATTCGCGTATCACTTGCCGCGCCAGTGGCTCGTCGTCGATAATGATGGTTTTGATCTGCATATTGGCCCGAAGCCTTGCGTCCGCGGTCATTGGTTCATCGTGATCGGCATGCGAAATTTAACGCAGAACCCTTCATCTCCCTCGCTGAATTGCAATGCCGAGGAATCGCCAAACATTTTACGCAGGCGTAAATCAGTGTTGTGCAAACCGCGGCCTTGATTGAGCAAGTCATGAGATGGGGTTCCATTTGTTCCAGCGCCATTATCGGCGACTTCAAAATCGAGATGATTGTTTTGCCGTTGCACGCGCAATACGAGTTGGCCGCCGTCTTCTTTCGGGGCGAGGCCGTGTTTCACGGCATTTTCCGCGAGGGGCTGCAGAATCATCGGCGGCACGAGCAGCGGTCGGGCGGTTTCATCTATTTCCATTTTAACTTGCAACCGCCGGCCAAAACGGGCTTTTTCAATCGTTAAATAAGTTTCGACAAAACGCAATTCTTCTGCCAGCGGCACGAACGGCCGGCGATCGCTTTCCAGCGAATAGCGCAGGACTTCGGCGAGTTGCGCGAGCACACGGCGTGCTGCTTCCGGATCGCTGCTAACGAGCGCGTTGATGGAATTGAGCGTGTTAAAAAGAAAATGCGGATTGAGCTGCGCTTTCAAAATGGCGAGTTCCATTTGATTGGCGTGCAGCCGCAGCTCGGCTTCGCGCTGTTCTTTTTCCCGCAGTTGCTGCTGCGAGTGCCGCAAATAAAAAATACCAACGAAGACGGCGTAAACAATTACCGCTTCGTGGATTAACCAGTATTTGATCGTGAACAACTGTGCGGCTTGCCAGACGGCTTCGCCGAACAAGCTTCGAAATAAACCCAGCAAACTCCAGAGCCAAAGGCTCGCATAAATTGCCGCACCAAGCAGGTGGCCAAATAAATGCACGGGCCAACGTTTTTCCGCCAACACGCGCGTCGTCCAAAACCAAATGGGAACGCTGTAAAATGCCATCAAATAATGCGACACCAGCGAGCCGGAAAGAGCATACGGAAAGAACACGTTCGATTGCAGGCTCAAAATTACGGCATACAAAACCGCATACGCCGTCCAGCCGAGCCAGCCAATAAGCACACTGCGCCGCCAAATGGTTGGTGTTGAGGGAAAATACGACATAAAAGATTTTCGTTATGGCGCGTCAGAAACTCATGCCGGCCGTGCTTCTAACAGCGCCTTTTTTTTCTTCCCCATGATCCATCCATTCAGTCCCTGTACTGGACCGATCAAGGAGTAAACAATTCCGGCGAAGAACGACGAGTATTCCCCGCCGATTAAAACAATCAGCAGCGATAACAGCCCGATCCCAATGTTGAGCGCATGCGATTGGATACTCGCGCGCGTCTCGAGCACTTCGCCGTCATTCAATTCCAGTTCGACGCGTTTATTGTGGGCGCGGCGATAGAGCAAAACAAAAATCAGCCCGACGGCAATATAACCCAACGCATAAATAATCATCAACTGCGGCATTTGCTCGAGTTCAATAATTGGCTCGACGCGGCCATCGGGCAGGTGCACTTGCAGGTCGCCCCCGGTAAAGGCTTTGAACAGAAAACTAAATAGAAATTTGAGCGGATAAACAAAAAACAGCACGACAAACAACAAAGCGCCGTTCAGCCAGTTGGTCACGCCGTCATGCAAACCGTAGCGCCGGAAAAAAATATACTGATCGTGCCACACCAGAAATAGCAGTGCGAAACAAATCATGAACGCGACAAAGCCGTGCATCTTTTCCCACAACTCGGTGAAAGTTTCCGGCACTTCCAATGAGACCACGAGCAAGGTGACCGCGAACGCAAAAACTGCATCGCTGAAGCCTTCGATACGGGCAATTTCGCCGGCGCCACGCCAACGAAAACCGTTTTTTTCAACGTGATTTTTCTTGCTGAGAGTTTCGCGCAGCATGTTTTCCTTTCTTCAACAATTGGGAGTGGTGGTTAATTTTCACTTTTCTAAAATACGAAAAACATAATAATGAAGTACACCCTCTCGGTGATTGGCGGCGGGAATCGGCGGCTGGCGGCTATTATTTTTTTCCGACCAGCAAAAGCGAAGCCGGCTTCCCGGTGTTGGGGTGCAGCGGCTCGAACATTTCCGCCAGCGCCAAATTGCTTTCATGCAATAGTTTTGTCCACGAAGCGATTGTCCGAAAATACCACGGCGCCGGGTCGGAGAAATCCGCGCTGAATCCCACCCACGAGCCGGAGCGCCAACCGTCTTGATAGGGCGCGTCGCCGCAGCTCATTACGGGATGCAGTGTTTGAATGAACAGATGCCCCTCTGCATTTAGTAACGCCGGAATGCAGTGCATAAGCTGGTCAACCGACTCTTTGCCGAGCAGAGAAAAATTACAGACAACGGCGTCGAATTGCTGCGTTAAATCGCCGTTCGCGATTTGTTCATAAGCATAAACAGCAAATTCACCGCCGCCCAATTGCTTGGCATTTTCAATTAGCGTTGGAATCGCATCAACTCCCAGCACGCGCACGCCATGCGCGGTCAGCTTGCGGGTCAGCCAGCCTTCACCGCAGCCGAGGTCGAGCAGCGTTTGCGGCTGATAACGCAAAATCGTTGCCATGATCGCCTGATTGGTGGAAAGCTTGCGGCTTTCAATTTGTTCATCCTGCACGGCACGAATCCACGGGCCGGCATTCTTATGCCAGGAATGAATAATTTTTTGCTCAGAAAGATCCATGCTCGAATCTTCAAAGATGTTTCAAAAAGGCTTCCGGATTGTTTAAAAAATCGCGCGTCAACGTGACATGTTCCAGGCTCGCATATTTCACAGGTCGAATCCGCGCCTGGTCAAAACTCAGAATTGTCGCTTCCGGAAAAGCCATGATGATCGGTGAGTGGGTAGCGATAATAAATTGCGCATTTTGCGCGACCATTGGTTTGAGCGCGGCGATAAAAGCAAGTTGGCGAATGGGCGAGAGCGGCGCTTCCGGTTCATCCAGCAAATACAGCCCATTCGGCACGAAGCGCGATTGGAACAGCGACAAAAAACTTTCGCCGTGCGAAGCGCCGTCGAGCAAGCCTTCGCCATAGCGTTGGCGCATGTCATTCAGTTCGCGCGTATAAGCCATTTTTGCAAGCCCTTTCGCCGACTCGGAGCGGCCCTGATATTCGGCGTCAATCGCTTGCATTTCCTGCTCCATTTCGGCGCGAGAGTGAGCCAGGGTTTTGGCATAACCGAAAAAATCTTCCGCGCGCAGAAAAAAGCCTTTGTGAGTGCGTTGCTGCCAAGTAAGTTTGAAATACGTGGCGAGTTTTCGAACCGCGGCCAGCGTTTTATCCGTTTTTACATTTTCGCTGCCGACGGTGATCGCGCCGGTCGCACAAGCGATGGCCTCCAGCAACGTCGATTTGCCGGAGCCATTTTCACCAACGAAAAACGTCACGGGGGCCGTGAATTCAAGTTTCCGCAGGGATTGTAGAACGGCCAGCGCAAAGGGAAATTCATGTTGCAAGCTCGCCGGCCATTTGCGAATGGCGAAAGATTGAAGGTGGAGCAT
>CAYZFF010000331.1:1729-5345 GCA_964477305.1 uncultured Cytophagia bacterium | reverse complement strand
AAAAATTCTCCAAATACCTCTTGCCTGTCATGCAAAAAGTTCGTATTATATTTTCGCTTGAAGTGAAAGCAAAATTTGTATTGGCGCGCGTTGTAGAAATAATACCGTGAACATGTATCGTGAAAATTTATTTCTCTTTACCAGCAGTTAAATGGCCCGCTGGCATTTCCTTCCAAAGATAAATATTCCCATTTAATCGTTCGTAGTAACGCCTTCAGGCGTCAACGTTTGCTTCTGAAGGGGCGGCTACAAACTTACGAGGTTGAATCGTGACCGAACAGGATTTTTTCAAATTAATTTCCACCGAGGAAAAAATACGCCTCGAACAGGTGCAAGCAACGATTGCGCTGCTCGACGACGAGAACACCGTGCCGTTCATCGCGCGCTATCGCAAAGAGGTGACGGGCGGTTTGGATGAAAACCAGATCATCGCCATTCAAGATCGCGTGCGTTATCTGCGCGCGCTGGAAGAGCGCAAAGAGACCGTGCTCAAATCCATCGAAGAGCAGGGCAAGCTCACCGAGGAATTGCGCGCGCAAATTACCGCGGCGGTGAAACTGCAGGAAGTGGAAGATTTGTACTTGCCCTACAAGCCGAAGAAACGCACGCGCGCCACGATTGCGAAAGAGAAAGGGCTGGAGCCGCTGGCGCAACAGATGTGGGCACAAAAGGAAAATTCCGGCAACCTCGAAGCAATCGCCGCGGCTTATATTAACGCCGAAAAAGGCGTGAACACCGCGGATGAAGCGCTGGCCGGAGCGCGCGATATCATCGCCGAATGGGTGAGCGATGACGCCGAAGTGCGCAAGCTCGTGCGCGAGCGCACCTGGGACGCCGGCACGTTGCGCTCCGAAGCGAAAGACGAGAAAAATCTCGATGTATTTGAAATGTACAAAGATTTTCGCGAGCCGCTGAAAAAAGTGGTGCCGCATCGCACGCTGGCCATCAATCGCGGCGAAACCGAGGGCTTTCTCAAAGTTCTTGTCGAAGCGCCGGTGCCGGAATTGCTGGCGGATTTGGAGCACAAATTCATCACGAATCCGAAATCCATTTATCGCGAGCAGTTGCAACTTGCCATCAAAGACAGTTACGAGCGGCTGGTGTCGCCGGCGATTGAGCGCGAATTGCGCAATCAGCTCACCGAAGTCGCCGACGCGCATGCAATCAATATCTTCGCGACGAATTTGCGCAATCTGCTTTTGCAGCCGCCAACCAAGGGGCACATTATCATGGGCATTGATCCGGGCCTGCGCACGGGTTGCAAAGTGGCGGTGATCGACGAGACCGGCAAATATCTCGAAGGCGATACGATCTATCCGCACGAGCCGAAGAACCGCTGGGATTATTCCAAAGACCAGCTCAAGGCGCTCATTCAAAAATACCAAGTGACGGTGATTGCGATTGGCAACGGCACGGCGAGCCGCGAGACCGAGCAACTGGCCGCCGAGTTGATTCAACAAATGGAGGCGGAAGCGCAACAGAACGGCACGGCGCTCGATTTAAAATATGCCATTGTGAGCGAAGCCGGCGCCTCGGTTTATTCAGCCTCGAAAATCGCCGGGGAAGAATTTCCCGATCTCGAGGCCTCGCAGCGCGGCAACATTTCAATTGCGCGACGCCTGCTCGATCCGCTCGCCGAACTGGTGAAGATCGATCCGAAAGCCATCGGCGTCGGCTTGTATCAGCACGATGTCAATCAAACCCGGCTTGGTGAAATGCTCGACCGCGTGGTGGAGTCTTGCGTCAACAACGTCGGCGTGAATTTGAATACGGCCTCGGCGGCGCTGCTGCGGCATGTCGCCGGCGTCACGCGTTCGGTGGCCGACAATATTGTGCGCTACCGCGATGAAAACGGGCGCTTCAAATCGCGCGAGGAATTGCACGAAGTGAAAGGCATGGGCCCGAAAGCGTTCACGCAATCCGCGGGCTTTCTGCGCATTCCGGACTCTGACATTTTCTTCGATTCGACGGCGATTCATCCGGAATCGTATCAAGCCGCCGAGCGTTTTCTGACGATTACGACAATCAAACCGCAGGAAGTTCGCGGCAATAGCAAACTCTTGCGCGAGCGTTTGCAGGCCTTGAAGAAATCACTTACGGAATTGGCGCAAGAGTGCCAAGTTGGCGTCCCAACGCTCGAAGACATTATCGCCGCCATTGAGAAGCCCGACCGCGACCCGCGCGATGAAATGCCGAAGCCGATTTTCCGGCAGGATGTTTTGAAGATGGAAGATTTGAAGGAAGGGATGATTCTCAAAGGCACGGTGCGCAACGTCGTCGATTTCGGCGCGTTCGTGGATATCGGCGTGAAGCAGGACGGCCTCGTGCATCTCTCGCAGATGTCGTACAAGTATGTGAAAACACCGCTGGAAGTCGCAGCCGTCGGTGACGTGGTGGATGTGCGTATTCTCAAAGTCGACACCGAAAAGGGCCGCATCGCTTTGAGTATGTTGTTAGAAGGTGATCGTCCGAAACCGGAAGCAAAAGCCGAACACCCGCCACAGGGAGAGCGGCGTCCACCGCGTGATGATAAACGCCCGCGCGATCAACGCGAACGCAAGTTCGAGAAGCCCAAACCGCCGGAACGCATCGGTAACACCCCGCGCATTGTGATTGATACTCGCAAGAAAAAATAAGGTCAAAAAGAAACCCCGACGCAGTATCAAACGCCGGGGTTTCTTTTTCAACTCATGCAAATGCGGGTCTATTTTTTACCGAGCGGATACAACACGCGCTGCATCTCCGGCGTTGCCATATTATCTTTCGTAATCACATACACGCCGGTATCGATTCGTTTCGCAATCGGCTTTTTGGCCATCGCCTCCAGTGCGGCTTTGACGCCGAGGTAACCCATTTTAAACGGGTCTTGCACGATCAGCGCGTGGACGCTGCCATTCTCGAGGGCTTTGATTTCATCATCTGCAGCGTCAAAACCGACAACTTTGATTTGGCCGATTTTTCCGCGCGCGGTTAACGCCTGCACCACGCCTAAAACGCCAGCCTCATTCGTTGGAAAAACGCCTGCAAGGTTCGGATGCGCCGACAGCATATTCTCCATCACACTCATCGCGGTGGCGACATCACTGTTGGAATATTGCACCGTCACCAAATGAATGCCAGGGTATTTCGCAATACCTTTCTTAAAGCCCTCCTCGCGCATAATCGTCGTGGCGGCGCCGGGTACATGTGGCATCAACGCAACTTCGCCTTGGTGGTCAATCAACCGCGCCAACTCATCCGCCGCCAATTCCGCGGCTTTGAGATTATCCGTGGCGATAAATGAAAGCGGCCGCTCATCATCGACTCCGGAATCAATCGTCACCACCGGAATGCCGTTGTCGATGGCGCGGCCAATGAGCGCATTGAGCGCTTTAGTGTCACACGCCGCCAGCACAATCGCATCGACTTTTTTGTTGATGTAATCTTCGACAATGGCGATCTGGCTGGCGATGTCGGTTTCCTGCGCTGGGCCTTTCCAAATAATTTCCACGCCCAATTCTTTCCCCGCCGAGTCCGCACCCGATTTTACCGTCACCCAAAAATTATGCACCAACCCTTTGGGGCTGACTAAAATTCGCGGTTGCGATTTTTCTTTTTCAGATTTCGCGCAACCGAG
>CAYZFF010000331.1:0-1629 GCA_964477305.1 uncultured Cytophagia bacterium | reverse complement strand
TTATTCTTTCAACGCCACACCTTCCGAGCGGGCGATGTACGCGGCGCAAGTGATGTCGCCGGTGACATTGAGCACGGTGCGGCACATGTCGAGAAGGCGGTCGACGCCGAGAATAATGGCGATCCCTTCCGCTGGCACGTTGACCATTTGCAGAACAACGATAAGCAGCGGAATCGAGCCGGAGGGCACACCGGCGGCGCCAACGGCAGTGAGCACGCTCATCAGCACGACAATCAGTTGCGCGCCAAGATTCAAATCAACGCCAAAAACTTGCGCCAAAAACAAAATCGTCACGCCCTCGAAAAGCGCTGTACCGTTCATGTTCATCGTGGCGCCGAGCGGAATCACGAAGCCGGCAATTTTCGGCGGAATGCCGAGATTCTCCTGTGAGACCATGATCGTCGTCGGCAGCGTCGCGTTGCTCGAGCTCGTTGAAAACGCGGTGAGCATCACGGTTTCGACCTTTTTAAAAAATTTAATCGGATTATAACGCGCGAACACGCGAACGAGAATGGAAAAAACCCCGAATTGATGCAAGGCGAGACCGATCAGAACCGTGATCACATACATGCCGAGCGCGACAATGAGATCAAATCCGAAGCGCGAGGTGACGCTGAAGATCAACGCGGCGACGCCGTACGGCGCAAGTTTCATCGCGATATTGATGATCTTCACCGCGATTTCATTGACGCCTTCCAAGACACGAATCACCGGCTGGCCTTTGTCGCTGTGAATTAACGTCAGTGCGACGCCCGTCATCAACGCCACGAAAATAAGCGCGAGCATGTCGGGATTGGGCCGGGCGACCACGGCAATCGGATTGCGCGGCACAATATTCACGAGCGTCTGAATGCCAAACTCGGCGCCAGCCTGTTCCGCCATGCCCATTTTTTCGCTGGCTTCTTTGCTGTAGGTGGCCATCAACTTGTCTTTGGTTTCGGCGGGCAGATAATCGCCGGGGCGGATGGTGTTGACCAGCACGAGACCGAGGACCACGGCGATGGCGGTGACCAGCAGGAAATAAAGCGCGGTGCGAATGCCGATGCGGCCGAGTTGCTTCAGATCGCCGATTTGCGCCACGCCGAGCGCGAGGCTGGAGAACACCAGCGGAATGACGACCATGATCAGCATGTTGAGAAAAATCCGGCCGAGCGGATCGCTGAGATATTTTTGCACGAACGCCAGCGCCGGCGCGCCGGTAAAGAATTTATTGCACAGCACGCCGGCCACCACGCCAAAGACGAGGCCGAGAAAAATTTTCGTGTGCCGCGCCAGGCCACGGCCGGATGTCGATTCTGCCGCCATCTGCTCCTCCTTAAAAAAAGATGAACGTCACCAGAATGAAACTTGGAATCAAAATCAGCAACGAGTAAATCATGTAGCCGAAGAAGCTCGGCATTTTAATGCCGTTTTCTTCGGCGATGGATTTGACCATAAAATTCGGGGCGTTGCCGATGTAGGTGTTGGCGCCCATGAACACCGCGCCGCAGGAAATCGCTTTGAGATAAATGGCGTTTTGCGCAATCAGCGCGTGCACCGCTTCCAACTCCGGCTGGCCGGGGGAAAAGCGGCCGAGCGCCGTGTTCAAAAAAGTCAAGTAAGTGGGGGCATTATCCAGAAAACTCGATA
>CAYZFF010000330.1:3310-5352 GCA_964477305.1 uncultured Cytophagia bacterium | reverse complement strand
ATGCTGTCCCGTTTCGGGACTTCAGTTTTCAGCTTATCTAAAAACCTGGCGTAGACCATTACCCGACTATTAGACCGCAATTCAGATTTTAATTTCCAGCAGATAGAAAACTCAACAAATCCAGATCTATGAGTTGGCTTCTTCAATCCGCTTAAAAAATTTATTTATTGCGTCGTCAATTTTAAAAATTTCGCAAGCTGCAATCCGAAATCGGTATATGTTGACACGATTTCTTCAGCCACCGCCTCGGCGCCGCCTGAGCAAGTTCATTTTTTTATGGGCGATTCTCACTTTTGCCTGTAAACCCAAACCCGACACGCCGCCACCGCCGCCGGTTTATTTCTCGAAGAACTGGAAGGCCGAAATTGATTTTCCCGCCGGCGCTGAATTGAATGGCAGGTGTTGGATTGTTCCTGGAGACAACGGCAATCTCGTTGCTTTTTTATCCACTGACCATGGCTTTTTGCAATCCGTCTCACACGACAAAGGCCTAACTTGGTCACCACTGGAATCGAAGTTTACTGCTGATCGAACAGCCGTTCCCATATTTTTAGCCGGGCGGCTTTACGGTGCAATCACTTCCGAGAAAATCGGCAACGGCGGACAATTTTATTTTCATGCACGAAAAGGGGAGGACTGGTCTGAAACGAGCCCCATTCGTGACACCAACTGGGGTGATTTCAGTTTGTGGGCGATGGCCGCAGATTCCCTCGGCAACTTCTATTGCGCTTGGAGCGATTGGCGCGAAGGCAATCCGGACATGTATTTTTCATCTTCATTCGACAGCGGCAAAACCTGGAATGCCAATGTACGCCTTGATGACGATCAAACCGGACAGGAACAAACTGACTGCCGTTTGATAGCGACAGCGGCTGGCACGCTCTATGCCTTTTGGGCGGATAACCGCGATCCCAAAACCTTGTTCGACATTTATTGTTCATCATCTCCGGATGGCGGAAAAAACTGGAACCCCGGCACTAAAGTGAACGATGACACGACACGTACCTTTCAATCTTTTCCCTTTGCGATTGTCGATGAACATGGAACCCTTTATGCCGTTTGGAGTGATTACCGCGACAAGGGAGCAAGCGGAGATATTCTTCCCACTATTTATTTTGCCCGTTCCGCCAACGGCGGAAAATCGTGGAGTCCGAACATTCGGATCAGCACGGCAAATGATCAGCATAATTTAACGCCGGTTTTGGCTCTTGCTGAAAACGGGCAATTGCATTGTCTATGGACGAGCACGGAGGATTATATTCGCTCGGATATATTTCATTCATACTCCCGCGACGGCGGCAATCACTGGAGCGAGCCGGTGCAAGTGAATGACAATCTCGAACGCGTGCCACAGCGATTGATTGGAGGGCTTGGCCCGGATGCCGAGGGAAACATGGTTTTGGGCTTGCTCGATTGGCGCGAAGGACAACTTGCGATTTATCTAACCGAGTCGCTCGCACATCCCGATCCGGCCCGTGTGGAGAGAAAGCC
The DNA here is from genome assembly GCA_964477305.1 of uncultured Cytophagia bacterium. Taxonomy (GTDB): domain Bacteria; phylum Zhuqueibacterota; class Zhuqueibacteria; order Zhuqueibacterales; family Zhuqueibacteraceae; genus Zhuqueibacter. Next base: position 3,861 of record CAYZFF010000330.1, on the reverse strand, counting down.
GCAGCGCAATAGCACCAGCCATGAAAGGAAACCAGGGCTGTTCGCCAAACCGGGTAAAACGCTTTTTCAAGATGATTTTTCTGCAAATTCCTCCTCGCGATGGGAAGTCGAGTCCGGCACGTGGATTTGTCAAGATCAGACTTATATCGGGTATGGCACAACGGAAGCACGAAGCTTTGCCGGCAGCGAATTTTGGCAGAATTATATTTTCCAGGGCCGGTTCAAGTTGGATCCGATCGATCATCGCTCGGCATACATCTATTTGCGGGCCACCAAAGACAAAGAAGGGCGGTTACACTATTACCGTCTCAGCAATTATTTTCGCACCGGTGTTACGCTGGAATACTTTGATGGAAAGGCGCGGCTGCCAATAGCCGAGGCGTCTTATCCTTTTCAAAAAGATAGGTGGTATGAATTCCGAACTGAGATAAAGGATGGCACGTTGAACCATTTCATCAACGACTCTTTGCTCATTGCAACCGATAAACTCATCCATCTTTCCCGGGGTCGAATCGGCATTGGCGCTTTTTTCGCTCCAGCTTATTTCAGAG
>CAYZFF010000330.1:0-3210 GCA_964477305.1 uncultured Cytophagia bacterium | reverse complement strand
ATGCGGATACGTAACAAGCTTTTTCTCTTCGTCATTCCACTGGCGATGCTGCCGCTGCTTTTGGTTGGGCTGTATGCTTATCAGTCTTTGCTCAAGGGATTTGAGGAGCAAGCCTATCTCGCTGACCAGCAGTTATGTCTAAGCACTGCTGCCGGCATCGAGCAGGTTTTGGATGAATGTCATGACAATCTGAATTTGCTCTCGTCCATGTTATCGACCTGGCTGAGCCAGCCGGATGGGCGACGCCTCGAGCAGATGATCGCTCGGAAGAATCCAATTGCAGAGTTCGCCCAAAGCCTGGCGCTGCGCCGCAGTCCCTATTTGCAAATACGTCTTCTCGCTCCGGAAGGAAAAGAGTTATTTATCGCACGAGGCCTCGTCAGAAATTTCGAGCTTGGCAGTGCGCTTGACGAGCCGATTTTCCTGCAAGCGGTGAGCGTCTCCGGGCAGTTTCCCCCTCATGCGCAAGATCGTGATGGGCGAGGGGTGACGACTTTCTCCGAGCGTTTGCTTCATAACCGGACCGCGCACGACCAGACGCTTTTAGGTTTCGTTTTCCTCGACCTCGATCTGGAAGCAATTTCCAAAATCCTGCGCGCAGCGGCGGCGACACCGGGCTATTATTTCCTGTTCGATGGCAGCGGCAGAATTTTGGCGGATGGAGGTGAAGCCCCGTTATTTGAGACTGAGCTGCAAACGGAAAATTATCAGGCTCTTTTGCAGCAGATTCGCGCCAACCCGAAGCCGGCGTTTTCTCATCGAGCTTACCGCATGGCCGGCAAACGTTTTTTTATCAGCTCGCGTCCGGTGAAGGAATATATTGCGTTTCGGGAGCCGATACCGGAAGAACGATGGTATCTCGGCCTCGTGCGCGCGGAAACGCCTTTATTCATTGCCTTTCGCCGGAGCCAAATACTTTTTTTCGTTATTTTAGCTTCAGGCCTGGCCATGGCCATTGTCGGCGCATTTTTTATTTCCCAAAAAATAACCGCGCCCATCAGCCGGCTCACCCTCGCGGCGCAGAAATTGGCGCAAGGCCATCTCGAATCCCGCGTCGAAGCTGCCGGAGGCGATGAAATCGGCGAGCTGGCGGCTGATTTTAATCACATGGCCGTTGATCTCAAGCAGTTGCTCAGCGAACGGCGGGCCAATGAGACCTTGCTGGCGATCGGGAAATTTTCTGCGGCGTTGGCGCACGATCTGCGCAATCCGGTCGAAGGCTTGAAACTCCTGTCGCGCGAGTTGTGTAAACGTGTCGGGCCGGACAAACAAGAATACGACATTGCCGACACCATCGTGCAATCGGCTGATCGGTTGTCAGCGCTGGTCAATCAATCGTTGGATTTTGCCCGGCTCAACCAGCCGGTTTTTGCGGCCGTTGATCTCGCGGCGCTGACGGATGAAGTTCTGCAAGATTTCCGTTTCGACGGCGTGGCATTGAAAAAAGATTTTGCGCCTAAGCTGCCGCGCGTTCATGCCGACGCGGCGCAAATCAAGCGCGTGCTGGCCAATTTGATTCGCAATGCTCTGGAAGCGTGCCGGAGCCAAAGAACCGCGGCGCCGTGCTGACTCAGTTTGACGTTGCAACTTGTCGAAGAAAAAATCCATCTCGAAATCGCCGACACCGGCCCGGGCATTCCGCAGGAGATCCGCGAAAAAATTTTCGAGCCGTTTTTCTCTACCAAGCCCACCGGCCACGGCCTCGGCCTCGCTTTGGCCCGGCAGATTATCGCTAATCACGGCGGGACGATCACATTCACCAGCGAAATTGGACAAGGAACGCGGTTTGTTGTTGAGCTGCCGATTGCACAAAAGTTGTAGTCCTGCCCCTTGTGGGGCATTTTTGAAAAATCAAATTTTCTGAGAGCACATTGGGAAAGTCACTGACCGGTCGCTTTTTGTGCGTAAAATTTCGGCATTTCCACGACTTTAAGCGACCGGTCAGTCGCGATTTCCAACTTTTCAAACACGCTCTGACTCTCAAAGCCGCCCACAATGGGCGGGGACTACCAAAGTTTCGAGGATTTTCATGGCCAAAATCTTAATCGTTGACGACGAGCTTTCCATCCGCAAAGCGCTCACGTTTTCATTGAGTGGTGACGGCTATTCTGTCACCGAAGCTGACTCAAAATCATCGGCGCGCGAGCGGCTGCGCGAACAAAATTTTGATTTGGTGATTACCGACCTGTTTCTTCCCGTCGAAACCGACGGCCTTGAAATTCTGAAAACGTGCAAAGCCGGCCAACCTGAAACAATGGTCATCATCATGACCGCACACGGCTCCATCGAACGCGCCGTCGAGGCCGTGAAAGCCGGCGCGGATGATTTTATTGCCAAAGGCTTCGTGATGGAAGAACTCAAGCTCCGGCTCGAAAAATTGCTGGAGCAAAAACGGCTGCGGGAAGAGAATCGACAGTTAGCCGAAAACTACAATCATTTGCGGCAAGAGATCGAAAGCCGTTATCGTTTCGAGCAAATCATCGGCAACAGCAAGGCCATGCGTGATTTGTTGCAATTGCTTGCACGCGTTGTTGATGATCGCGATACGACGGTTCTGCTGCAGGGTGAAAGCGGCACCGGCAAGGAATTGGTGGCGCGGGCGATTCATTACAATGGCCCGCGCCAAAACAAGCCCTTTGTCATCGTCAACTGCGCGGCGCTGCCGGAACATTTGCTCGAAAGCGAATTGTTCGGCTACGAGAAAGGCGCGTTCACCGGCGCGTTGCGCGACAAGCCGGGCAAGTTTGAAGTCGTCGAGGGCGGCACGATTTTTCTCGATGAAATCGGCGACATCAGCCCGAAAGTGCAAGTCGAATTGCTGCGCTTCACGCAAGATCGCACGTTTGAGCGCGTCGGTGGCAATCAGCCGATCACCGTCGATGTTCGGATCATCGCCGCGACGAACAAACGACTTGCTGAAGAGGTGCAACAGGGCCGCTTTCGCGCCGACTTGTTTTATCGCCTCAACGTCATTCCGATTTGGGTTCCGCCGTTGCGAGAGCGCCAAGAAGATATTCCCCTGTTGGTCAATCATTTTGTTGAAAAATTCCGCCGCGAAAAGAACAGAGAGATTCGCTTTTCACCGGAGGCTGTGGCGCGACTTGAAAAACATCACTGGCCCGGCAACGTGCGCGAATTGGAAAACCTGATCGAGCGCCTCGTCGTCACCGCGCCGCAAGCGACGATTCTGCCCACGGATTTGCCGCCGGA
>CAYZFF010000329.1:3286-5359 GCA_964477305.1 uncultured Cytophagia bacterium | reverse complement strand
TGTTCAAAATATAGGCGATCAACCTCTCCCAGTCAAGGCAATAATTTATTTGTTATTTGCAACTTGACTTTCCCATAACATTTATATATCTTTTTCCGCCATGAAAACTACCCGTCGAGAATTTTTGCAACAGACCACGTTGACGGCGGCAAGCCTTGCGGTCAGTCCGTGGTCGTTGTTGGAGGCGAAAGCCTCATTGCCCAAAACCGAACGCGGCCTGCTGTTTGATGCCGAAGACTTGCCCCGTCTGCAAGAAACCATCAAGCATCCGCGCTTTGCCGCATATTGGCGTTCGCTGCAAAATGCCGATTTTGAAAAAGATAAAAAATTTTTGCGTGATGAACTGAGCTTGACCAATCACGTTAAACATTTTTTGGATGCCCGTATTATGCTGGAACGCAGTTCGTTCGTCTATCTGTTGACCAAAGACGAAAAGCATCTCGAAGTCGCCAAGCTGGCGATTGAGCGCATGTTGCAATATAAAAAATGGGATTATTTTCTTGAGGGCGGCGAGCATACCATCGGTCTACAGCGCGCGCCGGAGACGACTATCGCGATGTGTTTTGCCCGCGAATGGCTGCGCGAGGCGTTGAGCGCCGGCACGATTGCGGAAATCGAAAAACAAATTGCCGAAAAAGGCGCGCCGGCGTGTTATCGCACGCTCTACGGCATGTTGCATCCCGATCGCGTGCGCGGTTGGGGTTTTGATCCGGAGAGCGAATATCCTTTCCGCGTCGATCTCAGCCGCTGGCCGATCATTCTCAATTCCACCAATCTTAAAGTCATTCCCATTGCGGGGCTCGGTCTCGCGGGATGCATGCTTTACGACCAACATCCGCAGGCAAAGAGTTGGGTCGATCTGGCTTTGCGCAGCGCGCGCGCTTTCGCGCCGATGTTCGGAACCGACGGCAGTTATGAGGAAGGTATTAGCTATTGGGGCTACACCGCGCTGCATCTGACGCTTTTCCTCGAAGTGTTGTATCGCAAACTCGGCATTGATGAACGCAAGTTGCTCAACAACACCGGCACGGTGCGCTTTGCCTTACAAATGTCCATGCCGACGGTTGGCAAGCCGAACGACGCGGTCAACTTCGGCGATGCTTCGATTATCGGCGACACTTCGATGGCGGCGTGGGTAGCACGACAGTACCGCGATCCGATTGCGCAATATGTCGTCACTTCGGTTGGCGAAATTCGCAGTCAGTATGCGATTATGTGGTACGATCCCACGGTGTCACCGCAAACACCGGGGCCGGATTTGTACGATGTGCGCTTCGCCAATGATTGGGTGGTGTCGCGCACCGGTTGGGATGAGCGCAGCAGCGTTGTGGCTTTGCGCAGCGGCACCCCGGCCAATCACGAACATGCGGATCGCAACAGCGTCGTCTTCAAAGCGTATGGTGAAAGGTTGTTGCACGATCCGTTCAAAGCCGCTTATCCATATACGCTGCCGCATTGGGTTCTGCGATTAACCGAAGCGCACACCGCCGTTCTCATCGACGGCAAAGGCCATCAATATCACGACGGCCACGAAGGCACAAATGCCTCATGGGCGGAAGCGAAAATTATTGATTACCAGCCCACGCCGCAACATCTCGTCGTCACCAGCGACGCCACAGAGGCATACCACCTCGTGAATCCCGACGTTGAGTTGGTACGGCGTTCGGTAATTTTTGTCAAGCCGAATATTCTGTTCCTATTTGATCGCGTGCGCTTGAAATCCACCTCGGCAAAAGTGCAACTGCGTTATCAAATTTACAATGAAGACGGCAAAGGCTTGGCGAAGCTTGAAAAGAGCGCGTTTCGCATCGAGCGCCCGCTAGCGAGTCTCGCCGGTTCCGTTTATGCGAACAGTGAAATTGCGTTGCGCACCGGCCTGCACAACGTGCCGCAAGATATCGGCGTCTATCCGTATGTCGAAGCCGAATCGAAAGCGGCGCGGGAACATCTGCTGCTCACCGTTTGCACGGCGCAGGAAACCGGCAAAGCTTTTGGCAAACGCGTGATCGTCACCAGCGGCTCGCTGTGGAAAGCGCTGATTGAGCACAATCAAAAAAAATATGAAGTGGAAAT
>CAYZFF010000329.1:0-3186 GCA_964477305.1 uncultured Cytophagia bacterium | reverse complement strand
ATGGCTGAACATCCTCTCATCGAGTCTCAAAATATCCTCAATCAACCTGAAATTTTGCGCCAACGTCTTGAAGCGGACGGCTATCTTTTTTTGCGGAATTTGTTGGAACCCGAAACGCTGCTCAACGTGCGGCGGCAATTTTTGGAGATTTGCCAAAAACACGGCTGGTTGCTCAACGGCGGCATTCTCATGGAAGGTCGCGGCCGCGCCGATGCCTATTCCGGCTATTTTGAATTCACGCCGGTTTATCGCGATATGCAATTGTTGGAAGATTTTCACGCGCTACCGCATCATCCGAAAATTGTTAATACCCTCGCCGCGGTTTTGGGCGGAAATATCTTTCCCCATCCGCGTAACATTTCGCGCATCACGTTGCCTGGCAGTTTGAAAATGACCACCCCACCACATCAGGATTATGTTTTTATCCAGGGCACGCGCCGCGTTTATACCGTGTGGTTTCCCTTGAGCGATTGCCCGCGCCCGCTCGGTGGGCTTGGCATTGCCGCCGGTTCGCATCGCCTCGGCGTGCTGCCGATTAAAAAAGCTGCTGGTACCGGCGGCCTGTGCACCGACGTTGATGAGAATAAATTAGAATGGCATGCCAGTGATTTCAAGCTCGGTGATGTGATTATTTTTCATGCCTTGTTGGTGCACAAAGCCTATCACAATACCACGCCCGAAACGCTGCGGCTCTCCTGCGATTTTCGCTATCAACTCGCCAGCGAGCCGATTGTGTGGGACACCGTTCGCCCGCACATGCAGCTACACAGTTGGGAAACGATCTATTCCAATTGGAAATCCGACGCGCATAAATACTACTGGCACAAATACGCTTTGCAAGTCGTGCCGGGCGTGCATCCCGAAACTGTGCCGCCAGATGTCCGATGAAAGAAAGTAACCAGTGATCAGTTTTCAGTGTTCAAGTAAAAATGACTTATCGACGTATCGCTACGCTTAAAACTGCCAGCGACTTTCGCAGCTATCTCGCGCAGTTGCAAATTGATTTGCCTTTTGACGAGCCAGTTCGAAGCGGGCCGGACGCACCGCTCGCCCAACCGTATCATTTAGCCAATGGTTTTACAATTGGCAATCGTTTTTCCGTTTTGCCAATGGAAGGCTGGGACGGCACAACGGACGGCAAGCCGACGGAGCCGACGATTCGCCGCTGGCAGCGTTTCGGCATGAGCGGCGCGAAGCTGATTTGGGGCGGCGAAGCGGTGGCGGTGCGCCAAGATGGACGTGCGAATCCCAACCAGCTTTTAATTAATGAAAAAAATCTCAGCGATCTCGCGGCGCTGCGCGAAACGTTGGTCAAAGTTCATGAAGCACTATATGGCCGCAGCGATGATTTGCTGATCGGCTTGCAGCTCACGCATTCCGGCCGTTTCGCGCGGCCAACCTCGAAAAGCCTCGAGTCGAAGATTCTTTATCATCATCCGATTCTTGATCGCAAGTTTAAAACGAGCGACGCGCCCATCCTGACGGATGATGAAATTTCGCGGCTCATTGATGATTTCATTGACGCCGCGAAACTGGCGCAGCGTGCTGGTTTTGCGTTTGTCGATATCAAGCATTGTCACGGTTACCTCGGCCACGAATTTCTCAGCGCGGTTGATCGCGAGGGCCGCTACGGCGGCAGTTTTAAAAATCGCACGCTTTTTCTGCGCGAAATTGTTGCGGGCATTCGCGCCAATGTTCCGGGACTCGATCTTGGGGTGCGGCTCAGCGCTTTTGATTTTATTCCATTTCATCCGGGCCCTGAACAAATTGGCGAACCGGAACCGTTTGGCGAAAAATATCGCTACGCCTTTGGCGGCGACGGCTCTGGGGTTGGTATCGATTTGAGCGAGCCGTATCAATTTCTCGACTTGCTTGCAGAATTACAAATTCAACTTGTGTGCATTACCGCCGGCAGTCCTTATTACAATCCGCATGTTCAACGGCCGGCGCTCTTTCCGCCGTCGGATGGTTATCAGCCGCCGGAAGATCCGCTCGTCGGCGTGGCGCGCCAAATTCACGCGACGGCTCGACTCAAGCAGCATCGCCCCGAACTCACTTTTGTCGGCACCGGTTACACATATTTGCAGGAATGGCTGCCGCACGTGGCGCAATATTTTGTTCGCACCCAGCAGGTTGATTTCGTCGGCTACGGGCGTTTGGTTTTGAGTTATCCCGATTTTGCCGCCGAGGTTTTGGCGGGCAAACCTCTGCAACGCAAACATTTTTGCCGCACGTTCAGCGATTGCACCACCGCCCCGCGCAATGGATTGATTTCGGGATGTTATCCGCTGGATGAATATTATAAAGAGAGGCCGGAAGCGGAAAAATTATCGCAGATTAAGCAAAAGGAGGCATGACATGGCCAATAATCGTCTCACCGCCGCGCAAAAAGAATTTTTCGAAACAAACGGTTATTTAATGGGCCTGCCACCGGTGTTTAGTTCTATCGAAGTGCAACAAATGAATGCGGGCTTACCGGAATTATTGAAGCTATTACGCCCCGGCGAGGATGCGAAGGAGATTCGCGAATGGCATGAGAGCAGCCGTTTTCTCTACAATCTTTGCATGAATGCAACGATTTTGGATTATGTCGAAGATTTGCTGGGGCCGTTTTATTTGTGGGCGTCGAATTTTTTTATCAAAGAGCCGCACAGCAAATCCACCGTGGGCTGGCATCAGGATGCTTATTACTGGCCGCTGGAGCCGCATGAGTCGTTGACGGTGTGGATGGCTTTTGATGACACCGATGCAGAAAATGCGGCGATGCAAATCATTCCCGGCTCGCATAGCGTCGGGCTTTTGAAACATGCGCGCTCGCAAGCAACCGATTCAGTGCTAACGCTGGAATGTGAAAAAGGCCAGTTTCGCGAGGACAGCGCGATTTCACTGAATTTAAAAGCCGGGCAGATTTCGATTCACCATGATAATGTCGTGCATGGCTCGCCGGCGAATCACTCCAATCGTCGCCGCGCCGGATTGACGGCGCGTTATTCGCGTACAAAAGTGAAATGCGATTTGTCGGTCAATCCGCACTTTAAAACGTATTTATGCCGTGGCGTCGATGAATATCGCCACAATCCGGTGGGAACCGTGCCGACGCAAATGTATGGCAGGCTGGAGCGCAAGCATATCAGCGTGGAAGAAGCCGGAGATGAAGCAGAGAAGAAATTGGGATTCAAAAAATAG
>CAYZFF010000328.1:3882-5382 GCA_964477305.1 uncultured Cytophagia bacterium | reverse complement strand
ATGGATTTAGGTTTGAATAACAAAATCGCCCTCATCACCGGCGCGAGCCGCGGCATTGGCAAAGGCATTGCGCTCGGCTTGGCGGCGGAAGGATGCCACCTCGCGATCTGCGCGCGCAATGCGGAACAACTCGAAATGGCCGCCAAAGAAATTCGCGTGAAGAAAGTCGAGGTGTTGGCGCTGCCGTTGGATGTGACGCGGCCCGAGCATGTCGAGCAACTTGTGCAACAGACTAAAGAAAAATTTGGCAAAATCGATATTCTCGTCAATAACGTCGGCGGCAATCGGCGCAACCTGTTTGAGAAAACCACCGATGCGGATTGGGACGCGGTGATCAATCTCAATTTGACCGCGCACGTTCGCGTCAGCCGCGCGGTGATTCCGCACCTGCGCGAGCAAAAGAGCGGCGTGATTTTGTTTATCTCGTCGATCTTCGGCAGAGAATCCGGCGGCGCAAATCTTTCCATTTATAACACGACGAAATCCGCGCTCATCAGTCTCGCGAAAGTGCTGGCGGTGGAATTGGCGCCGCACAATATTCGCGTCAACAGCATTGCGCCGGGGTCGATTCGTTTTCCGGGCGGAAGTTGGGACAAGCGTTGTTTAGAAGATCCGGAAGGCATGAAAGCGTTTGTGGCGAGAGAAATGCCGCTGGGGAGATTTGGCACCGTGGAAGAAGTGACGAACGTTGCCGTCTTTCTCGCTTCGGAACGCGCGAGTCTCGTCACCGGCGCGTGCATCAATGTCGATGGCTGCCAGTCGCGCTCGCTAATTTAGGGAAACGTTGGCCGGTTGCTAATGATGATACGCATTATATTGCGCCATTACCAATTTGCCACAATGGTTTGCTGCCCATGCGAAAAGTTTTCCGCAACAGTGAATTATTAACGGTAATTCAATATCAACAAGTGAATCTTTAGGAACCTGGCGCGCAGCCTATGCAACAACTGCTTTTACTCGTGCTTGCCGCAATCTTGGTCGCCGTGGCGCTGCTTGTTGGCCTGGATATGTTTCAGCAAAGCGCCGAGCAGGCCCAGCAATCCATTATTGCGCAGGATTTATTAACGATTGCCAATTTGGCGCAAGCGTGGTTTCGCCGGCCGGATGAATTGAGCGGCGGTAATCGCTCGTTTACCAATTTGTCCTTTGCGGCGCTCAATTTCGATTCCGTCAATGTGAATGGCACTTTTACGTTGGTCGATCGCCAACCCAAGAGTTTTCGCGTGCTCGGAACGGCCAATGGCGAAGACTCTCTGCAAGTGACGCTCCGGGTCTATCCGGATTCGGTGGCGCTGCACAACCTCGTGCCGTAATGCCTGCCGGGAGTATATAAAGATCACCGAGTAAACAACTTACTTATTTAATGGGCTTGTCATTCCCGCGTGCTTTTGGCGGGAATCCAGCTTTTAAAAGCGTGGATGCCCGACTAAAGCGTTCGGGCATGACGATCAAATGGGTAAATTATTTAGCCGGCATTCCTAAACGGCGACATCCCATTCC
>CAYZFF010000328.1:0-3782 GCA_964477305.1 uncultured Cytophagia bacterium | reverse complement strand
AAACCGGCGTTCGTAATTATAGATGTTGATATCGCGAACGTATGGGGTGATGATTAAATTAAAAAATTAGCAAAATGCTGTCTTGTCGTGTGGGATAACAGGCCTGCAAGTCGAAGGCGCAATCGTTGAATCTCTTTTGGCACAAGAGAGGGGAGCGGTTGGGCCTTTTTTTATGTATCGAAAAATCTCTGAGCGGTCATCGGCCAAACGCAGTTTAATTTTATGCAAACGACACTTTCCCGATCGGGCGCTCGGGTGACCATACCAGATCGCAGCACGCCTCCATATGCAAATGGCCGTGAGGCCGAAATAGCTCCGAAGCCCATGGCCCCGGAAACGAATCATAACGGCGGCTCGATGTTGGACGCGCTCTTGCGCATCAGCCATACGATCAACACCCTGCAGGAGCCGGGTGTGCTGTTGGAGCGCATCATGGATATTGCGGTGGAGACAGTGGGCGCCGAGCGCGGCTTTCTGATTTTGAGCAACGACACGGCCGGCGCGCTCACCGTGCAAACCGCGCGCAATATCTCCGAGCAGAACATCGAGCATCTCACCAATTTTTCCAACAGCGTCGTGCGCGAGGTTTTGCAAACCGGCGAAACGCTGCTGTCTTACGATGCGCAAAGCGACGCGCGCTTTCGCGAGATGCAAAGCATCGTCATGCACCAGATTCAGGCGATTGTGTGCGCGCCGCTGAAAATCAAAGAGCGGCCGATCGGCGCGATTTATCTCGACAGCATCAATCGCCGCAGCGGCTTTACGGAAAGCAGCACGCAGTTTCTCTCGACGTTCGCCAACCAGGCGGCGATTGCGCTGGAGAACGCCCAGCTTTATCAGCAGTTGCGCGAAGAGAACCAGCAGCTTCGCAAAGAAGCGCAAAAAGTGCACGGCTTCTCCGACATCGTCGGGCAAAGCTGGAAAATGAAACAGGTGTTCGACATCATGAGCAGTGTCGCCGACTCGGATGCGACGGTGTTGATTCAAGGCGAGAGCGGCACCGGCAAAGAGCTGGTGGCGCGGGCGATTCATTATCACGGGGCGCGCCGCGATAAATCTTTTGTGGCGCTGTTCTGCGGCTCGCTGCCGGAGTCGCTGTTGGAAAGCGAATTGTTCGGCCATAAAAAAGGCGCGTTCACCGGCGCGATCAGCGACAAAAAAGGCCTGTTTGAAACCGCCGACACCGGCACTTTTTTTCTCGATGAGATCGGCGATATCAGCCCGCGGCTGCAAACCCAATTGCTGCGCGTGTTGCAGGAAGGTGAAATCAAACGCGTCGGCGAGAACCACGTGCGCCAGGTCGATGTTCGCATCATTGCGGCCACCAATAAAAATTTGCAGGAAAAAATCAAAGACGGCTCGTTTCGCGAGGATTTGTTTTATCGGTTGAATGTGATCAATGTGGTTTTGCCTTCGCTGCGCGAGCGCACCGAAGATTTGCCGTTGTTGATTCAGCATTTTCTCACGAAGTTTTCCGCCAAATATAAAAAGAACATTCACGGGTTTACCGCCGACGCGCTGAATATGTTGACGCGCCACGGCTGGCCGGGAAATGTGCGCGAATTGGAAAATACCATTGAGCGCGCCGTGGTGCTGGCGAAAGGGGCCTTGATCGGCCCGGCGGAATTGCGGCTGCCCGAAACCAACGGCCATCTCGAGGCGTCGTTTCCTTCCGGGATGACGCTCGAACAAATGGCCAAACAGCTCGTCGAACAAACCCTGCGCGAGCTGCAGGGCAATGTGACGCACGCCGCCGAGCGGTTGGGCGTGTCGCGCCGCTGGATTCAATACAAGCAGAAGCAATGGGCGCATGCAAAAAATTGACGGCTATCAAATTTTTGCGGAGTTGACGCGCGGCCCGGGATCGACGATTTACAAAGCGTGGGATTTTCAAAATAACCGCCTCGTCCTCATCAAGCGGCTGCCGGCCGATGCCGTCGCCGAGCCGCAGTGGCGCGAGCAGTTGCGCAAGGAAAGCAAGATCAGCGCCCGGCTGGCCCATCCGAATTTGCGGCGGATTTTTCAAGCCGGCATGCAGGAGGACGAGCCGTACATCGTGCTGGAGTTTGTCGAAGGCCCGACGCTGTTTGAGCTGATCAAAGCCAATAAAAAACTGCCGCTGGATATTTGCCTGTTCATCGCGCGCGAATTGGCGCAGGGCGTCGTGGCGGTGCATCAAAATAAAGTTTTGCATCGCGACATCAAGCCGCAGAATGTTTTTCTCTCCTTCGGCGGCGAGATTAAATTGGGCGATCTCGGTTTGGCGCAGGATCGCAAAGAAGAAACGGCCTCCATTGCCGGCACGCCGGCATACATGGCGCCGGAGCAGGTGTTGGGCCAGGAAATCAGCGAAGCCAGCGATCTCTTTTCGTTCGGCGCGGTGTTGTATGAAATGCTCACCGGCGAGCCGGCGTTTGCGGATCGCACGCTGGCGGCGACGCTGCATCACGTGGTCAACTGGGAGCCGGTGCCGATTGCGTTGTTGCGGCCGGAGGTGCCGGCGGACGTGATATCCGCCTGCCAGAAATTGTTGGCAAAAAATTCCGCCGAACGGTTTCGCGATGCGAAGACGGTGCTCGAACATTTGCGCCGTTTGGAGCGGCGTTACGGTTTGGCGACCACCGCGAAAAATTTAGCCGAGTTCATCGAAGCGCCGGCGGCGTATCGCAAAGTGACATTGCAACAAAACATTGCAGGCGAGATGCCGGCGATTGCAATGAAACGTTCCAGAACGCCGAGTTTGAGCTGGGGCATGGCCGCGGTGGTCAGCGGTTTGATGTTTTTGGCCGGCGTGGTTTATATCAAAATTTTAAAAGACCGCATGGAGGAAAAAACGAGCCGCACCGCCACCGGCAATATTGTCTCAGCGCCTTTGCAATATTCGCCGGTAAACGAGGCGCTCGGCTATCTCGATTTGCAGGTCAAACCGTGGGGCGTGGTGCGGATCGATGGGGAAACGCTGGGCAAAACCCCGCTGGCGCAGCCGCTGGAATTGCCGGTGGGAACGTACGTCGTGTTGGTTCAGCACCCACGTTTGGGGGAACGTGAGTTTTCCGTGCAGATCGCGCGCGGTGATACCTTGCGCCAAAGCGTCGATCTGACCAAACCGTAATTTTGTGCAACTCAATTGTAATCCGCTAAAAATTCTCGCATCGGCTGCGAAAAATTTTTACGGCCACGACGAGGGCCGCGAACAAAAAATGGCGGCGCCAATTGCACGGTGACAAGCAGTTTGAGATTAACCTGTTGATTATCTGAATGGTTGAATGGAAGTGAGATGTAGCGTGCGAGCCAATGCAAACAAACAGCGAAGCTGGCACGGACTTTGTAAAAGAAAGAGACGTAGGTGTTAAAGTAGTTTTGATTTCTCGTTCAAGGATGTGGAATCATTCAGGACGAATCTGACACGGTTTTCGGACGAAACTCAAAGGATTTGAGTGCAACCCACGGATGAGCTGCAACTGTGTTGGTTAAGTTTTTGGCGCCGGTCACGTCGCATTTAACCGCAAATTAAATGCGACGGCCGCCGCCCTGCTTTAGTTTCGCAGTTTAAAGGCGCGCATCAATGGAGTGATGGCAGCTTCGTTGATGCGCGCTTTTTTCTGATAGACGCAAGCCAGTACCTCGGGAAATCAGCAAACCCTTTATCGTAACGGTCGATCGGCCGTTCCTCCCAGGGACGCGGGAAAAATTTTACAGCCGGTCGCCCAAATTAATTCATTACCCTCATAACATTATTCGGAGCACTGCATCATGGGACAACAACAACTTTTATTGCTCAC
>CAYZFF010000327.1:2276-5399 GCA_964477305.1 uncultured Cytophagia bacterium | reverse complement strand
GTCACCTGATTGTTTCCATTAAAAGTCAGCGTGAAGGTGAACGAATAATCTTTGGACGTGCTGTTTTTTCCGCCCACGACGGTGAACGTGCCTTTGATTGTGCCGTCCACCGTTCCGGAGGTTGGAACGTAGCCGCCATTTTTCGCATTGATCACCACATTACGAACGATATAAGAACTCGCGGCCGCAACGCTCAACTGCCGATTTTTGCCGGCGAAGCCATACGTGGAATTATTCGCGCCGGCGCCGTTCACGAGAATCATGCCGGTTTTGAGGTCGGTCGCATTTAGCGACGCGCCGCTTTTTAAATTGATGCTGCTGCCCCGCGCATTATCGGAGCGACTGCCAGACAACGTGCTCTGATAAGTTATGCTATCGGTAACGCCAACGATATAGCGATTTTGTTCGACGCCGCGTTCATTAAAAAATTTGAGGCTCAACTTGTAAGTCACCCAGTTTTTCGTAATCGTCGTGTCGAAACCCGCCGATTTCCCCAGCGCCGAATAACTACCGTTAGAATTGGACGACGTCATCTTCAAGTCCGTCATCAAGCCGCCATCAACCTCGGCCACTTCACTGGCCACCATCGCCATCTGTTCCGTCTCAGAAAGGTCGGCAACCGTTTCCTCGGGGCCGGTGGCATTTTCCGAGCATCCGATTGTGATCAAACTTGCTGCCAGTAATCCGCACAACCAATTTTGCCATTTCATGGTAAAGCTCCTTTTGATAAAATTTCGATTACCTTAAATCTTCCTGATTTTCCCAGAAGAAGATTTGGTTAATTTATTTTTGCCATGTTAAAATATACGAAAAGAAGAACCGGAAAGTGTTGCAGCCATCTTGCGATTGCGTTGCAAACATTCATCAAAGCCTCGACGAAATGGTTTCAAAAAGTATTTTGTCGTTCCTGTTTCGCCGAATTTGGCAAAGCTGAAGGACCAAAGAGGTTCTATTTACTGCAAGTGTGTACAAATGCCACCGAAGTTTGATTAACTTGTTGCGAAAGTGTTGCGGTCTTCTTGCGATTCGATGGCCGCCATGAATTTGCTGGATTTGGCGCAACGATTTTTGTAAATTGACGAGCACTGGATGATGGAGAAAAGTATGCAACAAATTTTGTTGATCGAAGACGAAGCCGGGATTGCGCAAATGATCAGCGTGCAATTACAACTTGTTGGCTACAGGGTCAATACCGCGGCTGATATGCAGTCGGCTTTAAAATCGGAGCATTTACCCAACGCCGAGGTGATCATCCTCGACTGGATGCTCCCCGACGGCGAAGGCCCGAAAGTCATTCCGCAAATTCGAAAACAATCCAACGCGCCCATCTTGATGCTCACCGCGCGTTCAGAAATTGTCGACAAGCTGGTGGGGTTCGAGGCCGGCGCGGATGATTATCTCACCAAGCCGTTCGACATGATGGAATTGATTGCACGCATCAAAGCGTTGCTGCGGCGCCAGACGCCGGCGTCGCCAAAATCGAAAAGTGTGCCGCTGCGTTTTGAGGCACTGTGCATGGATTTGGAAACACGCCGCGTGCAAGTTGATAACGAAGAAGTTGAATTGACGCCGACGGAATTCAAAATTCTCGAAATTCTCATGCAAGCGCCGGGAATGGTTTTTAGCCGCGATAAACTCATCGAGTTAGTGATGGGCTATGCGTATGAGGGCTATGGGCGGACTTTAGATTCACACATCGCGCGGCTGCGGAGCAAAATCGAGCCGGATCCGAAATCGCCACAATACCTCAAAACCGTTTTCGGTGTCGGCTATAAATTCGGAACGTGACATGATTTTTAAATCGCTGTATCCCCGGCTGGTTCTGGTTCTGGCCGTGGTGACCCTCGGTTTGTTCGTCATTCTAACGGTTGTCAATGCCTATTATTTTAAGATCACCATCGGGAAACTGATGACGGACTTACAAACCGAACGTATCAATCGTTTGTTCGTCAAACTTGATCAGCGCTTTGCCACAGACGCCTCATCGGCAAGCGTCGCTGCCTATATCGACTCTATTTATTTCGAATACAATCTTGAAGTTTATAATCCGCAAGGCCAGCGGCTGGCCAGCCATGTTCCCGCGCTATTAAACGAGGCGGGGCAAGATAAAACTGCCTTCAATACTTTTGCGCAGACGTATCGCAATCCCAACTCCGCCTCGCGGTTCGCCGTGATACAGATTTATTTGCAACCGCCACACGCACCGGTGTTTCGCAAAATGTTGATTCTGTTAATTATCTCCGGTTTCTTTATTGTGGCGGTGTCCTTTTTCGTCGGTTGGAAATTGATTGCCTATCTCAATCGCCGCCTCGAACGTTTAAAAATTGGCGTGAGCAAAATTGCGGAAGGCGATTTCAGCATGCGACTGGATGAGCGGGGCGAAGATGAGATTGCGTTTTTGGCAAAAAGTTTCAACCTGATGTCAAGCCGCCTCCAGCGGCTCATCGAAAATCTTGAAGAAAGCAACGCGGCGCGGCAACGCCTGTTTGCGCACGCCTCGCATGAGATCAAATCACCACTCACGTCGATTAAAGGCTTCGTCGATATTATCGAATACATGAATGTTTTGCCGGAAGCACAGCAAAGGCAGATTTTGCCCGCGGCAAAAAAAGATTTGCAGCGGGTAATCAAAATCGCCAACGATTTGCTGCAGCTCGCGCGCGTGCGCGATCCACAATATAAGTTTGATCTGAAAGAAACTGATCTGGTGGCGTTGCTGCGCGAAGAGCACCGATTTTTTGCGCAACGCGCCGCGTCCAACAACGCAACGGCAACATTTGAATGCCCCGTAGTCGGCCGGCTCACCCTCAACATCGATCCGGATCGGCTCTCGCAGATTCTCGATAATCTGTGGAGCAATAGTTTAAAATATGGCGACCTCGGCCAACCAATTCAAACACGTCTCTTCGTGGAGAACGGCGGCGCGAGTATCACGATTTCGAATGATTTAAGAAATAAATTAACCGTTCCAGCGGAGAGACTCTTCGAGCCATTTTATCGCCAGCCGAGCGATGCGGACAAAACCACCGGCTCGGGATTGGGCCTCGCCATCGTGAAAGAGCTGACAGAAAAATTGGGTGGAAAAGTTGAGGCGAGCGTGGATAAGCAGGTGCTTGCGATTAA
>CAYZFF010000327.1:0-2176 GCA_964477305.1 uncultured Cytophagia bacterium | reverse complement strand
ACCGTTGATTGATTAAAACGGCACGGCTTGAGCTTGCCTAAAGACAAACAATTCTCAATACAATTCGCATGAAAAAGGAGTTGAACATGCTTTCTTTCAGGAATTTATTGCCAGCGTTTACGGTGATCATAATGACAACGACGCTGCCATTAAACGCGCAAGAGCTTCATGTAATCTTCGCTTCCAATCTCGAAACCACCGGCGGGGTAAATGGCAACGACAACAGCGGCGCGGATTTGTACAGTGTGCGTTTCAACCCCGCAACAAAAACTGTTATAGATTTGCAGCGCCTCACCGCGACGAGCACCGAGGTCGAATTTTTTCCCTCACTCTCCCCGGATCGGAAATGGGTGGCTTACAATTATCAAAGAGGCAGCAGAAATGAAATTCGCCTTCTCCATCTCGAAACGAATATCCAAACCAATATTTTCACCGGCGGGCGCTTTCCGGAATGGGTGACGGCGAATGAGCTGTTGGTCACTTATGCCTCGCGTGATACGCAGGATGTGTTTTTGCTCAAACTGGATTTGAGCGGAGCCGCACCAAAAGTCTTGAGCCGGCAGCAAATTACTGATCGCACGCGGTGCGCGGGCACCTCAATTGGCAGCGATGCTTATCCGTTTGCGAATGGCAGTAAATTGGTGTTTCATGTTTTGCGCCCGAATCGGCAGGAAGGCGCGGCAATGGCGCTGATCAACGCGGACGGCTCCGGCTATCGGCGGCTCACGGATTGGAACGGCTCGGGACATGGCGTGGTGACTGCCGATGGGCGCTTTGTGGCCTCGAGTAATTCACAAACCGGCAAAGCGGTGTTACTTGAAGTTAAAACGGATACGGTGTTGTTCAGCTATCTGCCGCTTTCGCCTTTTGGCCGGGATTTGAGCGTGTATGATAATCGTTATGCGAACGTGCCAGTGTGCAGCTACGCATATCAAGCCTGGGGCGCGGATGAACGCTCGCTCTTTCACAGTGTAACGGGAAATAACACCAATCTCGGCGTGGCGCTGACGCGTTTGCTTTACACGACGTTCGATGCAGAATGGAAAAATCCGCAGATCGTCGATTTCTCCACAGCGGTGGAAAAGCTGGCGGGCAAAACCGGACGCGATTTTAGCACAGCTTCGGCACGACTCATTTCTGCAACGCCGCCGGCAACGGGCGTCGTGTATGTGACGCTGGCCATGCACAACGAAGATAATTTTCCCGCCACCCAACAAGTATATCTCACGTCGCGAAACAATCTCATCGAATTTGGCAAAATGTTGCAGCGCAACAATGTGCCATTCAATTGGGAATCGGATTGGCGTTTTCTCAACGGCGTTTTTCAGTGGGACACGCCCGCGGTTATGGCAGCGACGAACGGCAAAAATATTGTGCGCTATTTGAAAGAAGATCTCGGCATCAGCATCGATCCACATTCGCATGAAAATCAAGGCTACAATTATGCCGATGTCGCGCATCTCATCGACTCGTTGGGCGTGCAGCCGACGAATGTGGTAGGCGGTCACATTTGGGATCCGAATGAAACGCTTTATCAAAATTGGGAGCGTTTCAAGCAACCGCTTAAAGGCAGCCGTTTTCCGTGGTCGCAGTGGAAAGGGGATATTTTGATGGGCAGCGCGACCGGACTGCATCGCAACGATCCGGAGCCTTCAGGCGTATGGCGTCCGAAAGGCAAATATGATTTTTGGAGTGACGATCCGGCGAGCACAGTTCACGGCATCGGCCAGCATCAAGGCTCGGTGGCGGGAATTCAAACGCTAATTGATTTGTATAAAACCGGCGCGGTTGCACCGGACAAAATTTTGACGGCGACAATCGTCATTGGGCAGGCGACATTAAATTCGCAGAATATCGCAAACTATGAGAACGCCACGCTCAAGCCGCTGCTGGAAATGCAAAATCGCGGCGAGATCAAAATCGTGACGTTCGGCCAATTACTTGACGAGTGGAAAGCCAAATACAATTCCGTGCCGCACCTGCGGCTGGGGACGACAACCGAGGTGAACGAAAACACCGGAGGCGTTTCATTGCCAGTGGTGTTTTCGTTGGCGCAAAATTATCCCAATCCATTCAATCCGGCGACGACGATTCGCTTTACGCTGGCGCGACGAGAACAGGTCGTGCTAAAAATATTGGATTCACTGGGGCGGGAAGTTGCCACATTAATTGAGGG
>CAYZFF010000326.1:0-5422 GCA_964477305.1 uncultured Cytophagia bacterium | reverse complement strand
GTAAAATATCGCAACAGCAAAGGCGCCGAATTTCACACACCGATCAAAGATTTGCTCACGCATGTGGCGCTGCACGGCGCGTATCATCGCGGCCAAATTGCCGCCGCAATGCGCGCTGGCGGTGATGAGCCGGTGAATACCGATTTTATTGGTTTTGTTCGCGAAGGTTTTTAAACCAATATGCCCATCGCAAAATCGCCATCACTTCCTAAGACTCGCCAGAAATTTTCTTCCCAAAACCAAAACGTTAAAGCTTAAAATTTGAGAAAAGTGTGCTGAGTACAAAAGAATCGAGGTAAAGAACGATGCCCATCAACATTGATCGCGAATATCTCATCCAAACTTTAGCCGATCTCATCGGCATCAATTCCATCAATCCGCAACTCGTGCCCGGCGGCCGAGGCGAGGCGGAGATTGGGGCGTACATTGCCGAAGCGTTACGCCGTCTTCATCTCGATGTGATGACTCACGAGCCGCAACCCGGTCGGGTCAGTGTGGTTGGGCGCATGCAAGGAAAAGGAAACGGCCGTTCGCTGATGTTCAACGGCCACCTCGACACCGTCGGCATCGATGGCATGACGGAGCCGTTTGCCGCCACAATTCGCAACGGCAAAATGTACGGACGCGGCGCGTATGATATGAAGGGAAGCCTTGCGGCCTGCATGACAGCCCTCAAGGCACTCGTCGATTCGAAGGCTGTTTTCAATGGCGAAGTTTTGTTGGCCGCGGTTGCCGATGAAGAATATTTTAGCCTCGGCACCGCGGATATCGTGTCGCGCTACAAAGTCGATGGCGCGATTGTTACTGAAGCGACGGAAATGAATCTTTGCTGCGCGCACAAAGGTTTTGTCTGGTTGGAAGTTGAAACATTTGGCCGTGCCGCACACGGCAGCCGCTTTAACGAAGGCGTAGATGCGAATATGATGATGGGCCGTTTTCTGGCAGAGCTGGACAAATTGGAAAAAGATTTGCGCGCGCGTTCTCCGCATCCGCTGGTCGGACCGCCGTCATTGCATGCGGCGTTGCTCAACGGCGGCTCGGGATTGAGCACTTATGCGGCAAATTGTAAATTGAAAATTGAGCGGCGCACGATTCCTGGCGAGACGGAAGCGCAGGTGGTGGGAGAATTGCAAAAAATTATTGAACAGTTGACGGCCGCGGATTCAAATTTTAAAGCGCTGGTCAACGCCCTTTGTACTCGTGAACCGTTTGAAGTCGCGGAGAACGCGGAGATTGTGCGAGCGGTGGAAAAAGCAGCGGTACGGATACGCGGCATCTCGCCGCGCCATATCGGCCAAACGTTCTGGATGGATTCGGCGCTGCTTGCAGCGGCCGGCATCGAGACCGTAGTCATAGGCCCGATTGGCGCCGGCGCGCACGCGGATGAAGAATGGGTCGAGTTACAATCGCTGGTGGATTTGGCGCAAATTTTATCGGAAACCGCGCTGGAATATTGCCGGTAGAATAAGATTACACGCTTAACTCACCCTTCAACTGCTTGTACCCAATACCCGCCTTCTAAAACATCGGATATTCTTCGTTAAAGACGTTGACTTTGCCGTTTATATGTTTCGTTTTATCGATGATTTTTCCAAAAGCATCGATCACACCTTGATGGCAAGTCGCACAGGCGCTAAGATCAAAGGGGTTATGGCCTGCCGGCGGCAGAGCGTGACAGGTTCCGCAAGCGGCCGACGCCGCGTCGGTCCATTTGGGTGACGCATTGAGGCCGGTTATTTTATCCGCGGCATAAATAAAATTATATTTTGATTTCGATTTTAATAACCCCCAGTTGCCATGACAGTAACTGCCCGCGCAAGTATTGCTGTTGGCATTATAAACCACATTCGGCACGCGCACCCCATCTTCGGTTTTCACTGTTGCCAATGCGCCGTTGAAGATCGCTTCGGCGCGACCATCGGCGTCGATGTGGCCGGCGGCAGAAAAGTTTTGCGGCAAAGCATGGCATTCCTGGCAGGTGGTCGCGACCGGCGATTTATCAAAATAAGCGAAATGTGCTTGATGCGCGCCGACGGCGGGCGAGGTTGTATTCGTCTCGCCTTTCAGGCCGCGCGGCGGGGCCGCGTTTTTTAAATCGGCGGCATCACCGCCGA
Organism: uncultured Cytophagia bacterium; assembly: GCA_964477305.1. GTDB lineage: Bacteria > Zhuqueibacterota > Zhuqueibacteria > Zhuqueibacterales > Zhuqueibacteraceae > Zhuqueibacter. The sequence goes on along the minus strand of CAYZFF010000326.1, from coordinate 3,308 downwards.
AATTTCCGTGGCAGGTGTTGCAGGCTTCCGGGCCGTTTTGTTTCGTGTGGCAGGTCACGCAGGCATTGTCGACTTTTTTCGTGCTGTAATCCTGGCCGTGGCAGCCTTTGCACGAAGCCAGATTGTAATTGATACTCTTGATGTAGCCGCTGTGTGCCGGCACAAAATTTTCCGGATGCGGATAACTCGCATGACAGGTTTTGCACGAGAGGTTAGCGATGCCGCCGTCAAACTGGCTGCCGTGACACTGCCGGCATTCGCTCGCATCGAATTGTTTGTTCGCCAAAGCCGCGCCGTGAAAACTGGTCGAAGCGGGCATCGTCCAGCCGGGTTGATGCACGCTTACTTTTTCGCTCACGCCCGTGGGCGCCATTTGTGGATCACTGCACGCAGCCAGAAACAGCAACGGCATTCCGGAAATGCAAAACAAAATTGCTTGTATTTTTTTGCTCATCGTGCTCACCTGCGGGTTCTCTTTTCTTATAAATTTCATATCGTGAAACACCATCCGGACCTGAAACGATTCACAAGATAATTGTGGCAACTCCGGTAACGACTCTTCATCATCTCGCCAGAAAATTACTTTGCAGCCTCGTTTTGCTTGCATCGATTCTAATTTATTATCTCTTGCCTTTCGGCGCTAAATCCGCATGGCAGGTCACGCACACCGGATCGCGGCCTTCGACATCGTGGCACGAAGCGCACGATTCCATATCGCGGCGCGCGAGAATCGCATGTTGGCCGCCGCCACTGCCTTTGCCAATGCGAATAAAATCCACGGCGCGATGCGACATTGGCAGCGGCGAAGCAAATCCAGCGTCTTGATTCCGCGCGTGGCAATCCGTGCAAAACGTCTGTTGATTGTGGCAGGAAAAACAATCTGATTGCTTCGACCGCAAATCCAATGCATGCGTGAAAACAAAATTCAACTCATGTACCCGCGCTTTCACCCACATTGGTTTGCCGCTCATCGCTGGCCGATTTTCCGCGACACTGCGGCTGCGCGCGCCGCGCGTGAATTGCGTGGTCACGTCGGCATGGCAGGCCTGGCAGAAATTTTCAGAATGGCAAACCGCGCAATCATTAGATACGCCTTCAATACGCACCAACCGTTTGTGCTCTTTTGCCCAATTCGCCTGTTGATGCGAAATCGGCAGCAGGGTTTCGGATTGCGTGTGGCAAGATTCGCAGGCGTTGGTAACTTTAACGTCGTTATGACAGGTATTGCAACTCGACATCACCGGCAAGTTGGCAACGCTTGGCTTCTCGGAATTTTCAATGCCGGCATGACACGTGGAACATTCGAGCTTGTTCGTTTCGACATGCTGTTTGTGGCTGAAACGAACCTCCCGTTGGGGTGCGGCGAAGGCCTCATATTTATCTTCTTGGGTGTGGCAGTAGAGGCAGTTGCTTTCAACTTCAGCGCTGTGGCATTCGCTGCACTGTTCGTGTTTGGGAAACATCAAATCATTCGCGTTCTCGCTGGTCTGTGCCGCGGCATGACACGAACTGCACTCCGCCCCCAATTCGCCGACATGCTTTTTGTGAGAAAATTTGATAGTCGCCCATTGCTTGACGGGATCGTTCCATGACGATTGTTTATCGGAGCCGCCAGTAACAATCATCGCCAATCCCAATGCCGTTATTGACACCATGAGCGAAATGATGAGCCAACGTCGTTGCATAGTTTTCTCTTAGGTTTGTAGTTACGCCTTCTCCGCCCCGCATCCTAATAAAACAATGAAAGGCGGAGCGGGGTAGGCGCCGTGCTCTCAATAAAGCGTGAATGCCTAAAGGCATCACTACGGACGCTTTCAGTCTCCCGTTTTCTTGAAAAACCAATATTGCAATCGCGCGAGAAAACGCATGTCGTTCGAATAAAAGCGATTGTGCAAATACTGCACCTGCGAATCTATCGTTAAAACATTCCACGGGCGCACGAGCAGGCCCGCGGCGCCGGAGAAAAGCGACTCGCGGTCGCTTGCATTGCCGTCCAATTTATACGAAGCCCACGAAAGCTGCGCGCTCGGCATGATTGTTCCCTGTTGCAGTGGATAGTATAATGAAGCATTCACGCCGTTCAAGCTGCCGGCATAGCCGCTGCGATTGACAAAACTAAGCGCGCCGTAATTGCACTCCGTGCCCAGCGTAAACCGAAAAGATTCATCATCCGAGTAAAAGATCCCGGCGGCATTGCCATAAAAACGCAGCGTCGGGCTGTAGCGATAATAAACGCCGCCTTCGACTTCATGATTGTTCTCGACATCAAAGGCTGAAAAAATCGAATTCCACGGCAGGCGCGGCGAACGAAACGTGTAGCTGCCGTTGAGCACGAGATTCGACGAGGCTTCGGCGCGCACGGATAATTCCGCGCGGGAAATTTGTTCGCCATTTAAATCGTAATCACCGCGGCCGTAGAACGATGTGCGTTTGACGTTATACGAGGCATCCAGCGAGGTAAATTCGTAGGCGCGATTGGTTGGCTCGACAAAAAGCGAAAAAACATTGCCAATAGAATCGGCGCGGAGCGCGTAATATCCCGAGCGCAATTGTTGTTTGTTGAAATAACTGAGACCAAGCTTCCATTCTCCATTAGGCTCAAAAACGGCTTGCCCGCCGGCCATATAATTTTTCTTAAAATCATCGATGACTTGAAAACGTTGATCGACCGGCAACAAGCCGCCGCCAAAGGCTTTCAAGCGCAGCCACTTTGTCGCGCGTAATTTAATTTGGGCGCCGTCAACGGTGCCAACACCGGCGCCGGCAAATACCGGCTGCCGTCCGAGCTTGATTTCGGCGCGCTGCGCAATGTTTTTGAGGGCGAGATGGAAATTGTACATCCGCACCTTGCCGTCGCCCGCGAGCCGCGTGCTAAAATCATTATCAAGCTGGCCGAACGTATGAAAAGCGATGCTTTCATTGCCATAATCAAATTGAAAAGCCTGATAACCGCGCGCGTGGGTGGAAGTCACATTAACCGTATCGCTGCGCTCATACGCATAAAACCCGCTGGTCACGCGGCCGGAAAAAGTTTGCGCCCGCAGAACTCCGCAAAAAAGCAAAGCCAGCAAAAATTTGTGTCGTATCAACATACGCTGCCTGGGCTTGGTTTAATAAGTTGGTCGAATTTATAATTTCGGTAGAATGACAACAATATAATGTCTTTTTTGAAAAAAACAACCTTTTCGTCACCACCAGCCAAAGAAGAACCGGCACACGCTGAGTAAAATGGGGCAGCCTTACTTTCGCGCGCTGCCCCATTTGGATCCATCATCCTCATCACTCAGCAATTACTCTGACTCTTTCTC
>CAYZFF010000325.1:0-5424 GCA_964477305.1 uncultured Cytophagia bacterium | reverse complement strand
ACGCCTTCAGCGTCGGCGTTGAAATTGGTTACCAACCGATGGCGCAATACCGGCGTGGCCATGGCGCGGACATCGTCGATGTCCGGTGTGGGCCGGCCGTCAAGAATCGCGCGGGTTTTCGCGCCGAGCACGAGATATTGCGAAGCGCGTGGTCCGGCGCCCCAGGTAATCCAGTCTTTGATGAACTTCGGCGCGCTGCTTTCATTGGGCCGGGTTTGGCGCGCGAGGTTGACGGCAAAGTCAATCACATGATCGGCGACGGGAACTTCGCGCACCAATTTTTGTAGTTGCATAATGCGCGCCGCATCGAGAACGATTTTCAGCGAGGCCTCGCGGCCGCTGGTGGTGGTTTTCACGATTTGCTTTTCTTCTTCGAGACTCGGATAGTTAACCCACAGATTGAACATGAAACGATCCAGTTGCGCTTCGGGCAATGGATACGTGCCTTCCTGTTCAATCGGATTTTGCGTGGCCAAAACAAAAAACGGCTCCTCGAGTTTGAAGGTTTCGCCCGCCGCAGTGACTTCGTGTTCTTGCATCGCTTGCAACAAGGCCGCTTGCGTCTTCGGTGGCGTGCGGTTGATTTCATCGGCCAGTACGATATTCGCAAACACCGGCCCGCGCACAAACTTGAAAGATTTGCGGCCGGTGCCCATGTCTTCTTCGATGATTTCGGTGCCGGTGATATCGGAGGGCATCAAATCCGGCGTAAACTGAATGCGGCTAAATTTGAGTTGCAACACCCGTGCGAGCGTGCTGATCAGCAACGTTTTTGCCAGGCCGGGCACGCCGACGAGCAAACAATGCCCGCGCGCCAGCAACGAGATCAACAACTCGTTAATCACCTGGCGCTGCCCGACAATGACTTTGCTCACTTCCTGCACAATCGTGTCGTGCGCCTCTTTCATTTCCTGTATAATCGACAAATCCTTTGCTGCGGTACTCATGGGAATATTGGATCCTTTCACGGGTATTTAGAAGAGCGGATGCGGATAAAAATTTTACAGCTCAAGTTATTAAAGTAACCATTGCCGCCAGAAAAAGCAACGCTTTTCATGATTAAAAAACTGCAATGCGGCATGTGGTAAAGACGAAATCTGCGGCGCAGGTGTTCAAATGTTAACTAAATTTGATCAAACGGCTCCAACTTTTCCTTGCATTGTTATGTCTACTTAATTAAATTGACTTAACCGCAATGAGAAACAACCTTGATAATCTTCTTAGGAAAAACATGGCCAGTCAAAAATCTCGGCGCGGGGAGCACTGGATCGAGGTTGGAAGGAATACATTTCAGCTGGTTTATAATGTCATTAACGTCATCGCCATTGTGGCGGCCGGCGGGGGGCTGGTTTTTGCCTATCGCAACGAATTGCAGTTCGGGCTGATGGCAATTGCGATTGCCGTCCTGTGTTTTGCCATTCTCCATTTTTATAAACAGAATTTGCAGGAAAAAGGGGTAGCGCTGTCCAATCCGCATCTGTGGATTGATGAAGATCAGATGCAGGTGCGCGTTTATAAAGACCGGCGCGTGGTGAGGCATCAATATCATTTTCGCGCCCTCCGCACGGTTGACCGTTATCTGTTCAAGTTCTTCTGGTCCGGCACGGGCGAAGCGCGCGTGGTTTGCGAAGCCGCGCCGAACGATGCGCTCGCGCCAATTCCCGATCCGAATAACATTCCGAAATGGCGGCGCTATGTATTGCTGTTTGCCGAGCCGTTACACAAACGCGAGACCAAACCGCTGACGCTGACTTATGAGTTGATTGACGAAAATCATCGGTCTTTTCCCTATCAGGAGGTTTCATTCGCGCATGTGGCGGGCTGCAGTAAATTGAGCCTGCGCTTGCAGTTTTATCAATCGCTGTTGCCCGAACGGGTTTATCTGACGAAATACAGCGCTACCCGCGAGTTGTTGAAACGCGAAGAAATTCCGATTGCCGGTGCAGATGAAAACTCCCGCGAATACGTCGTGGAGGTTGAGCCGGAGCGCGGCGCGAAATATCATGTGGAATGGGAAAACGAGGGGTAAAAGCAGATGCCGGCGGGCAGAATGATTTTGATGAAACTATGTGAGTTTTTAAAGCAGCTCTTGCCTATTCGCAGTTCGGGTAGCGCAGCAATTTTACAGACGCAGCTAAAGGGCGGAATAATTTTTAAATTATTCCGCCCTTTAACGTTTCTGAAGTAACTTTACACTTTCGACGCACCAGCCCGGTGGTTATTTCTCAAATATCCCTTCTTTGTTAAATTATTTTGCCGTATATTACATTCGTAGCAGTGCTATGCCGGCCGCTTCTGGAGGGAAACTCGATTAAACCGACCAAGGAGAATTCATGCTTGCAGAAGATAATACGCTCGCTAGATTTAAAGATCGCAATTTGATGAACCGGTATATGACCAAAATTCTATCTCGTGATGAAGTGGTGGTTGACCGGGAGACGGGACTGATGTGGCAACAAGCCGCTTCGCCGGAACATATGCTCTACAACCTGGCCACGCAGTGGATCAATAATCTGAACAAGCGCGGTTTTGCCGGCTACAATGATTGGCGGTTACCGACATTGGATGAGGCGATGACACTGATGGAGCACGCGCCGAATAGTGCGGGATTGTATATTGATCCGATTTTTAATTCTAAACAGCGCGCGTGGATGTGGACGGCGGATAGAGGGGAAGCGGATTCGGCGTGGTATGTTAATTTCAACTATGGCTACAGCAGATTGAACCGGATCAAATCCAGCAGTAACCAAGTTCGGGCGGTGCGGCAGCGATAATATTGTCTTATCACTTGGCTTGATCGGCAAGTATCGTAAATCCCCTCTAGAAAAATTTGGCCTGTACGCTTTCTGATCAGAACTTCGCCATCCAATGCACCGAGCTTTCCGGATTGACGGTTTTTACGGACGGAGAGCACAAACATCAGCAGAAACTGTTCGCGATCTTCCCGATAAAGATGGCCATTGCCGATATGTCAATCCTCGCCCAGAACATTCTCCAATTTCGCTAAAATTGAAAAAGAAAATCGTCCTGCATTTTTTCCTCAGCACTCTTGGCCAGCCGGGCCGCGAGTTTTCGATAAAGATTATTAGGTTGAATCGCAAAAGGGTTGTGCTTTAATGATAGGTTCGCGTTGGTGGAGGAGTAAGCGCAAAAATTTTAATGGCGCCATCCGCCACGACAAACTTCGGACAAATCATCTGCAGCATGGTTTTCACGTTCTGCAGCATATTGCTTAACGTTTCCAAAGCCGCGCCGCTCGCTGTAACCTTGCCGATATACTCCTCATCGTCGATTTGCATGATCTGCAAATACTCGGGATTCTTCTCATTGAAAAACGTTTTCATCGAAGCCAGGCTGGAATCAAGTTGGTCGCGCAGCCGTTCATTAACCCTGACCCCAACAAAAATCGTGTTGTCCTTACTTTGCATATTTTCCTCTAAGCAACTTTTTTCTGAAGTTCGGGTTGGAGGGAGATCTTGACCACTTGTTTGCTGCACTCGAAGCGATAATCGGTTTTCGCTATTTCCAACAAGCGGATTTGACAAATTAAACAAAGATGGTATTTATGCGGCTCGTAAGGCAGGTCTAAAGGCTGGCGCACTTCGTGCACATAGCATTTAGTTCTCGTCGTGGTTGGCATAAGGATTGTCTCCTGGCAAAGCAATGAAATTTTTAGCGGAGCTTGGCAATTCAAAATTTGCCATCGCGCTCCGGGATTTTTTGTACAAGTCAGTCGCGGCTCTCAACGTCAATGGCGCAACGGCGTTGTTGTGGCTGAGGCGCGTCGGAGCATATCGCCACAATCAACACAAAAGAGATTCTGATTGCGCCGGCTGCGGGCATGGTTGCCCTCGCTGCATCGTCGCGTCGCAATGTGCGCATTGACCACGATGCCGCATTGTGGACAACAGCGGACCGGCGCTTCCGAGCGGCGATGGTTCAGATTGGTGCAGGAATTGGGTGTCATTTTATCTCCTTGAAGCGTTTATATTAACCAACGATCATAGCGAGGTGATTTACAGCATTGAAGGTTCCGGCGCCGTAGATTGCTTGGCTACCTCAGTCAAAATGCTGGCCGAAAAGCGCATGCCGTACGATTCCAATTTTTTCAGCACTTGATCAGTCTCGGCAAAGTTATCGTCATCAATAAGGGCCGACTCAAAAGCAAAGCCCTGCACGCGTTCCGCCGTCCCGTTCCATACGGTTAACCATTGATATTTCCGCCGTTCTTTGGTGCCTTTGAGGAGACTTTGGCTTGTCAGCAAAGCCTGCGCGTTTTCGGTAGACGCCGCATACTTTTTGACGAAAAACGGGAAAAGTTCAGTGGTAATGAACTTTTCAAAATCATCTTCCTGCACGCCGGGATGCAGTTTGATCGGATCGTTACGAAATACGGTGTTCATAATAATTTCTTCTTTCTTGGAAATAAAGCTAACCCGCGAAATTGTTCCGTGGTCATGACGCGCGCTTTAACGCATGGATTCCCGAATCGCGCCGAGAATCGATGCCTCGCCAGGTTCGTCGATGCGTTTTTTGCGCGAGCCGGATTCGTACAAACAGGCGATTTCACCATTGGCTGGTAACGTAATGATTTTTAGCCGCGGTTGTTCTGCCAGTAAATGGCGACATATCCCGGGTTCCCCTTCCGCATCAAGCGGCGTGACAATAACGACATCCACCGGTCGCGCTTTGGCGGTGAGAAGGAGTTCGATGGGGTCCAGCACCTCGCCAATCACTTCCATGTCCGGCTGCCGCTCAAGCATGTTTCGCACCACATCGGATAGCATCTTGGGCCGGCTCGCTAACAAAACTTTAATTTTTTGCATGTATGGTTTTCGCCGTGAAATCAATCTATTAAGATAGGCAAACTTGAGTTAGGATTCCATAGACCGGCAGGTACAAAAAAGGCCTACGCATGGTACTGGTACTGTAAATTATTTTTATAGATGAGAGTACTGGTACCATCAACTTTTTAAAACATACATCCGCGCTTGTCGCAAAGCCAGAAATCGGCGGAAGAGTTCGTCATTCAATTCGCCCGTCACTTCGCGGCCCTCATCTTTCTGAAAACCCCGCAGCGCCTGGCGCGCCGATTCGCTCAGTTTTCCATCGACCGGACCATGGTAATAACCGCTTTGTTGTAGAGCGCTTTGCGCCAGCATAATTTCTATAAAAGCGAGTGAGTTTTTCATTTGTCATGCCTCCTGTTTTCATCAGCTTGTGCGCCGCCGCGTCCTGCGGCGCGCGCCATTCACCGATTTGCTTGTTTTAGCTGAACGGAGTCCGCCTCGTGTGCAATTCTCGATTTTAACATTTCACGGATGGAACTGGCCGGCGGGATTTTTTAAATAAAATTTTGGTGTTCCATAATTTGTTGCAGTGGTTTGAGAAAAGCTTTGCAACCATCAGGTCTTCACATTATTA
>CAYZFF010000324.1:0-5436 GCA_964477305.1 uncultured Cytophagia bacterium | reverse complement strand
AAGTAATCGTCATGCCCGAACGCTTTAATCGGGCATCCACGGCTTTAAAAGCTGGATTCCCGCCAAAAGCGCGCGGGAATGACAGGCCCATGAAATGAGCAAGTTATTTAATCGGTGCTTCTTAACGCCGCTTCATCGTTTCTTATAAAACTTCTTCTGCGCCGCATGAATTTTTTTCCATCTTTCTTTTTCCTGCAGTTCGGCAACTTTATTTTCTTTCCGGTGTAAATAGGCAACTTCCTTTTGCAGCTTCAAATAGCTTTCAAAACGGTCGGCGGTGAGCGCACCGCCGGCAATGGCTTGCTGCACGGCGCAATCCGGCTCCACGCCGTGCTGGCAATCGCGGAAGCGGCACTGTTGTGCAAAGGCGGCGATGTCGTCAAACGCGTCTTTAAGGCCTTCATCGCCGCCCCAAATTTGCAGTTCGCGCATGCCCGGGGTATCCATTAACAGGCCGCCCGCAGGCAACAGAATCAGCTCGCGCCGCGTCGTGGTGTGGCGGCCACGAGCATCATTTTCACGGACCGTACGGGTTTTTTGCATTTCCGTGCCGAGCAAATGATTGATGATCGTCGATTTGCCGACGCCGGAAGAGCCCAGCAACGCGCCGGTTGTGCCTTTTTTAATATGCGCCAATAACTCACCAAGCCCCTGATCGTTGAGCGCGCTCATCACGATGATGGGCACGCCGAGCGCGATGGAATCGACTTCCTGCATGACACCCGCAATATCAGCGCAAAGATCAACTTTGTTCAACAAGACCACCGGCGCCGCGCCGCTTTCCCAGGCGACCACAAGATAGCGCTCGAGGCGGCGCAAATTATAATCGCCGTCCAGCCCCATCACCAAAAACACCGCGTCGATATTCGTGGCCACGATTTGTTCTTCGGTTTTCTTGCCCGCGGCCTTGCGCGAGAACTTGCTTTTGCGCGGCAGAATATCAAAAATCGTCACCACCTCTTTGTCGCGCGGACGGGTCACGACCCAATCGCCAACGACGGGAAGATCATCTTTGCTGCGCGCTTCGTATTGCATTTTGCCGGTGGTTTCGGCGCGGATTTCGCCGTGCGCCGTGTAAAGCTCGTATTGCGTTTTATGCTGCACGGCAACGCGCCCAACGCCATAGCCCTGCGCGGCAAAGGGCGCGAAACTGTTGGCAAAAAATTCGTTCCAGCCGTAGGCTTCTAAAGTTTGCATATTCGCATCGTGAAACGTGTAACGATCTAAATTTATTCCGGATCAACAAAACGATCAAAGTGAATCCAAATAATGCGCGCCGTGCGATAGGTAAACGGAATAAACGGCACATACATGAGCAGCGCCGGGAAGACAATGAAATATTCCGACCACGATCTCCAGGTTGACACCCAAAAAACCAGGCTCAAAAAAATGGGGAGACTGAGGCCGTAATAAACATAAAGCGCGCCTAAAAAGTAACCCTGCTCGCGCTGAAATTTTAACCGGCACACCGTGCAATGGCCGTGCATTGAAAACAGCGTGCGATAAATTTTTCCCTGCCGGCAGCGCGGACAACGCCCGTGTAAAATAGCTTTAAGCCGCGAAACCCCGTGAGTTTGTTGATTGGAATCAGCCATTCATTGCGCGAGAAAAAACTCACACCTTTTTAAATCTGAGCGAAATTTTTAAGCGATCACAAGCGGTTTCGAGGGCAGCATAATAAGGTTGCCAGCCGGCGGTTTTTCGGGGCCGCGCGTAAAATACCACGCTGGACACCTCCCGTCGCGAAAGTTGTTGTACCAATTTTCGTGACAGGCTTTCGACCTCGTTTGCTAAAAGCGCCCGATCATACCAGGGAATTTTTTGCTCCGGCGTCAGCAAGCCGTATTTGCCGGATAAAATCAGCAGCGGTGTTTTTAAACGGCGGCTTTCCTGTAAAACGAAACGGATGCGGCGGCTCAGGTATCTTTTCCGCGCCGGCAGCGGTTGCGCGTCACGGCGTTTGCGCTTGCAACACGTCGTGCAGAGGCATTTCATCTCACCAACTCCCGGATGACCCGCCACCGGAAAAACTACCGCCACCTCCGGAGAACCCACCGCCCGACGAACTGCCGCTGCTCCACGACCAACCGCCTGAGGCGCCGCCACTGCGATAAGACCGTCCGCTGGCCGATTTGGTCTTGGCCGCGGCCTTCATTTTTTCGGCAAGCGCTTTGCCTTTTTTCGTTTTACCAAACCAAAATTTGAACAGCGGGTAACCGGCGAGATAGCCGGCCAACAACATTACGCCGGCTTTGACGCCGAGGCTGATCATCGGAAAGGTGCTCCAAAACGGAATGAGAAAAAAATAAAGCATCCAGCCGACGGCGCCGGGAGAAACCAGGCCGATTGTCGTAAACGTTCCCACCACGACGAGAAAAATAGAAAAGAAAAGAATGCGAAACTTCAGATCGGGTTCATCACCGCTTTCGGCTTCAGCTTGATAAGAACCGGCGATGGCCCCGAGAATCGCTTCCACCCCGGCACGAACACCGCCTGCATAATCGCTGTCGCGAAAGCGCGGCACGATCTCGCGGCGAATGATGTGACCGCACGTAATGTCGGGCAAACTGCCTTCCAGGCCGTCGCCCACTTCTATGCGGACTTTGCGATCATCCTGGGCAATCAGCAACAGCACGCCGTTGTCTTTATCTTTCTGGCCCAGCTTCCACGTTTCGGCAACTTTAATGGAATAATCTTCGAGCGTCTCACCTTGCAAACTCGAGATGATCAACACCACCACTTGATTCGAGGTCGAGTCTTCATGCGCTTTTAATAAAGCTTCGATGGTCTCGCGCGCTGACGCCGCAAGCAGACCGGCGTTATCATTCACCCGTCCCGCGAGAAAAGGAACTTCCAGCGTTTGTGCTTGCAGCGTGAAACCCCAAAGACCAATCACCACCAGCACAAAATAAAACCGCGCGAGTAAAATTATTTTATGCGCGTCGGCGGCAGCCGATAAAAAACTTTTCAGTTTCATTCCCCAATCCGTAATTTATTGGAAAGCTCGTTGTCATCATCGACCCGCCGCTCGACCCCGCGTTTTTGCAATAGAACGCCGCATTGTTCGATCGCGGCAAGCAATCCCTCGGCGGGCTTGCCGCGGCGCAAACCGTTCGCCACGCGTGAAGCCACGGCATCCCATTCTTCTTGTTTAACTTTTGCATTGATGCCGGCGTCGCCGATCACCAGCACGCGGCGTTCCAACAAGCTGATAAAAATGAGAATGCCGGTACGATCGCGCGTGTTAAAAATTTCTTCGGCAATAAAGGCCTCGGCAGCGCGTTGCGAGATTCGCAACTCAATCAACGCTTTGCCGGCGAGCAAACGGGTCATGGCCGGAATCAAATCCGTCAAAATAAATCCGGCGCCGGCCGCCACCACCACAATAAACGCAATGGTGATAAATTCCGGCAGCCAGGCATTGGTGTATTGGCGCAGCAACACCATCACCCCGAGCGCCAGAAAAGCGCCCAGCAGCGCGGCGCGCCACGAAGCATCTTCATACATGTCGCTTTGCTGAACGACATACGGCACAATCTCGCCAGCAGACTGGCCTTCGGCGGCGGCCACCGCGGCCGCGATGCGATCTTGATCGGCCGGGGTAAACAGCCGCGATATGAAATTAGAGCGGTTCATTGAATTTTCTCATGTGCACGCAGAATCCACGCTTGCGGATGATGCGTGAAACCGACGTGCGAATAATATTTTTCCGCTGCGGGCGCCGCGAGCAAAATCACCATCGCTTGGGGCGCGGCGGCCTGCGTGCGGCGCATCAACTCTTTGCCGATGCCGGTGCGTTGATGCGAGAGCCGCACCGCCAGATCCGCAAGGTACGTGGCGTAAACAAAATCCGTTACTGACCGTGAAATCCCAACGAGCAAAGCGCCGTCCCACGCGGTGATGACGAGATTGGCGTTTTGCAGCATCAACTTCATGCGTTCGCGCTCATCAACCGGACGCCGTTCGCCCAGCGTTGAATCGCGATACAACTCGATCACGGCGTCGAGGTCCAAATCGTTGCCGGTTTTGTAAGTGATCATATTTTTCCCTGGTCACATTAGATATTTCATTCTCCTTCCGGCCCGATCATTTTCTCCGGCCGCACGAGGGCGTCAAACTTTTCGCCGGTCAAAATGCCGAGCGCAATGGCCGCCTCGCGCAGCGTCGTGTGTTCCTTGTGCGCCTTCTTCGCAATCTTCGCCGCGTTGTCATAGCCCACGTGCGGATTCAGCGCCGTCACCAGCATCAGCGAATTATCGACGTGCTTTTTGATGTTGTTGGTCAGCGGCTCGATGCCCACAGCGCAATGCTCGTTGAACATTTCGCAGGCGTCGGCGAGCAAGCGAATCGATTGCAGCAGGTTGTAAATGATCACCGGCTTGAACACGTTCAGCTCGAAATTGCCGGAAGCGCCGCCAATGTTGATCGTCGTGTCGTTGCCGATCACCTGCGCGGCGACCATCGTCATCGCTTCGGATTGCGTGGGATTGACTTTGCCGGGCATAATCGAGCTGCCGGGCTCGTTTTCCGGAATGGCGATCTCGCCGATGCCGGAGCGCGGGCCGGAGGCCATCCAGCGGATGTCGTTAGCGATTTTCATCAACGAGCAGGCCAGTGTTTTCAGCGCGCCGCTGGCCATCACCAAGGCATCGTGTGCGGCCAGCGCTTCAAACTTGTTTTCTGCCGTGACGAATGGACAGCCGGTGAGTTCGGCAATTTTCGCCGCCGATTTCACGGCAAAATGCGGATGCGTGTTCAGGCCGGTGCCAACCGCCGTGCCGCCGAGCGCCAATTCATATAAATGCGGCAACACCATCTCCAGACGCTGCAAGCCGTGATTGAGCTGCGTGACGTAGCCGGAAAATTCCTGGCCGAGGGTGAGCGGCACCGCGTCCATCAAATGCGTGCGACCGATTTTGATGATGTTTTTAAATTTTTCCGACTTTTCCGCCAGCGTGTCGCGGAGTTGCGCGACCATCGGAATCAGCCGGCGATGCATCTCATGCACCGCCGCAATGTGCATCGCCGCCGGGAACGTGTCATTCGAGGACTGCGCTTTGTTGACGTCGTCATTGGGGTGAATCGGTTTCTTGCTGCCCATTTTGCCGCCGGCCATTTCAATCGCGCGATTCGAAATCACTTCATTCACATTCATATTCGATTGCGTGCCGCTGCCGGTTTGCCAGACAACGAGCGGAAAATGCTCGTCAAGTTTTCCCGAGATCACCTCGTCGGCGGCTTTGACAATCAGTTCGGCTTTTTCCGCCGGTAACAAGCCGAGTTCTTTGTTGACTAACGCGGCGGCTTTTTTGAGCATGCCAAACGCCCAAATCATCTCGCGCGGCAGGCGCTCGCCGCCAATTTTGAAATGAATCAACGAGCGCGCCGTTTGCGCGCCATAATAACGATCCTCCGGAACTTGAATTTCTCCCATGC
>CAYZFF010000323.1:0-5447 GCA_964477305.1 uncultured Cytophagia bacterium | reverse complement strand
GTCGCGCGGCGCATAGAAACAGTGCGGTATTTTCCCTGCAACCACAACTTCAGTTGATCGTGATGATGCGGGCTAAAAGCCTGGCCGGATTGCCCACCAGGAATGACGGAGTAAGAGATTTCGGGATTGGCCAAATCAACGAGGCGGCGCACCGACGGGCCGGCCATCACGGCATACGGTTCCGTCAAACGGTATTCGCCTTTGTTGATCGTATCGGCAGAACCGCCGAGTGGATAAGGGCCGGCATTAAAAACTTGTTTGAGGGTCTCATGCGTTCCCAGCATGTGCGTGAGAGTCAGTTGATGAATTTTTCCCCACTGCCAATCGCCCATGATCTCGCCTTGTTGTTTGCGCAGCGCTTGCAGCATTTGACGATACGAAGCCAGCGCGATTTGCGCTGCGGTTTCGACCTGAACCGTCGCGCGATCATCAAACCACGGCGACTCCGGATGTTGCGCTAAATATTCCAGCGCGCGAATCGCCAGCGTTGACCACGCCGCGTAGGCTTTAAAGAGCGTGTCGCCCATCTCGTCTTTTATGGTGGCCAGCAGAAATTCCTGCGTCCAGACTTGAAACAACGCTGCAGGGACGCTGTCGGGGGTCTCATTGCCATCCCAAGTGCTCAACAATTGGCGCGCGTCGTTCTCTTCAGCACTCAATGCCGGCGCCAAACCCGTAACGCTATCCGGCGCGACGGCAGCATCGAGCAATTTAAGCAATAGCGGCAAAGTCCGGCGCGCGTGCATGGAAACGACGTCGTTCTGCATCTGCTGAAAATATTCAACATTAACCCGATCGTTTTGCTGCAGCAATTCCGTAATGCGCTCGATACGGCTGGACGGTTCCCAGGCATTCGAGAGATAATAAGGGAAGTTTTTGCCAACAATTAAATTATTGGCCGTAGCCACAAAATTTTGCGGTGGGTTGTAAACATGCGGCATCTGCTCAAACGGAACCATGCCGATCCAATCCCCGGTGTTTTCCCAACCGGCGTACGGCAGATAACCTTTGCCGTCGCGGCGAATCGGCACGAGGCCGCAAGAGTAATATCCAATGTTACCGGCAATATCGGCGTAAATCACATTCTGGTTGGGAACTTTAAAATGCCGCATGGCCTGCAGAAATTCTTCCCAGGTTTTGGCGCGATTCAGCAAATAGGTGGCGCGAATTTCATCCGTTAGTTCAAATCCCGTCCAGCGAAAACTCACGGCGAGCGAATCATTCCGCGCGGCGTCATGAATATCATTCACGACCGGGCCGCGCGCGGTGGCGCGAACGAGAAAGCGTTGCGGTTGGCGGCCTTTAATCGGAATATATTCTTCAATAACCTCCATCTTTTGCCAGGCGCCGTTGTGCCAATATTCCTCCGCGTTCGCCGGGTTGATTTTTTCGAGATAGAAATCAAGATCGTCAATCATGCCATGGGTGAATCCCCACGCGATATGACGATTATGGCCGAGCACGACACCGGGCACACCGGGAAGCGTAACGCCAATCACATCCAACTCCGGCCCGGCAACCAGATGCATTTCATACCAGACCGCCGGCAGCTCGAGGCCAAGATGCGGGTCATTGGCCAGTAATGGTTTGCCGCTGGCCGTCCGGCTGCCATTGACCGCCCAACTGTTGCTGCCGAGCACGGCAGGCGGCATGCCGAGTTGAGCACGCGTGTCAAAGGCCAGTTGGATGAAATCATCAAGCGCCCCTTGATAAAATCTCGTCGCGACAATACTCGGCGAGTTTTCTAATACCGCCGGAAAAATCTCCATCGCCATGGGCAGACCATATTGGTTCGCGATTTTGCCAAGCGCCGGCTCAAAAAACCACGCGTAACATAAATTGAAGGCGAGCAGCCGGATGAAACCGATGCTGTCCTCAATTTTCCAGGGTTCCGGTTTGTATTGCAAAATGCTAAATTCAATCGGCAGGCGGGATTTATTTTCCGCAATGAATGCATTGACGCCTTCGGCGTATGCTTCGAGAATGCGGCGGGACTCGGGAGAGAGATTTTCGGCGAGGCGTTTCGCGAGGCGATGAAAACCCCACGTGCGCAAAAATTTATCCTGTGGCAGCGTGGCTTCGCCCAAAATTTCGGAGAGGGTGCCGCGCACGGCGCGACGCGTAATATCCATCTGCCATAGGCGATCCTGGGCAGCGACATACCCCGCGGCGCGCCAAAGATCATTTTCATTTTGCGCAAAAATATGCGGCACGCCGTATTCGTCACGCTGCACCGTGACGGGCTGCGAGAGCGCAGCGAGTGATTTTTCTCCACCGGTCGGCGGCAAAGATTTCTTCACTAGCCTGGTGCCAAAAACTGCGACCGCTCCGAGAATCACCAGCAAAATCACTAAAACCCCCAGAAAGATTCTCAGACTCTTGGGCATCAACGCGCTCCCGTTTCGCAGATTGGTGGGTGGATTATTCGACTAATCGATCGCTGCAGTTGGGAATTGCTGGATTGTTGCAATGAGGGCGTAATGGTTTCCAATGCTCCAATCATCCACCAATCCAGCAATTCAATTTCCTATTGAGGCTTGCGGGTTCGGCGTTCGCTGCTCTGGCCGTCGCCCGAACGTTTTTCTTCGCGCTTGCCGGTATCTTGCGGTTTCGCCGCGGGCTGGCTGGTGCCGGAATCCGTGGGCTTCGCCAGCGTGCCGGGATTGGAGGCCGGCTCCGGTGAATTCACCGAAGGCGAATTGGATTCATCCTGCCGGCTTAAATGGCGTTTATCAAACGGCCGTTTTTTTTGTTCATCCGCGGTGGCGTCGCCGGAGGCAGCCGGAGTATAATATGGAATCCACCATGGCGTATCATAATAATTAACCCACGCTGGTGAAACCATACGGCGCGGTGGCGGCACCGCGGCATGATGAGTACGTAAACTCCCCAAACTGTGGCACCCGGAGCAATCATCCGTAAAACCGACCATCTCGTTCTCGTGCGCCGAAGCAGTGCGATCGTCGGTTTGCACGCGCGGATGCTTCAGCATGGTGTAACAGCCGACACTGGTTCCGATCAATAAAACGGCGGCAAGCGCTACAAAAAAATTCCGTGGAGATTTCATACCAATCCCTTTAACGCAGTCAAGCTGAAAACTCAACTTCGCCGCTTGCATTTCCTTGCAGGCCAAGCGCCGTATTCATCCGTGTGTCACGCGCAGTTGAGGCAGCGTTAGTTACAAAATGTACTGAAAGTACGTGATTTGAAACTCGCGGTTGAAGTTGTTCGCGCCGCGACGATTTTTTAATATATTTTTTAAATACAATTCGATATAAACAATCTTCCGGATGTTCAATCGCAAGCCGGCATTCAAATAACCGGTGCCTTCCCCCAGTCCGACTTTGTTCGGCGTGTCGTTGAGCGCAAAATCATATTCTCCTAACAACTCAAAATCTTGATTGAATGCCAACGCGCCGCCGGTAAACAGGTTAATGTCGCCATCGCCGTCATCACGCTCCAGGGTGAAATTGACCCCGCCATGAAAATCCAGGTGTTCGAAGAAAGCATAACTTTTACTTGCCACGGCGTAAAATCCCAACGATTTGTTGGCATAACGATTGACTTCTTTAAAGCTCACCGTCGAATCAACGCCGGCCCGGGTTTTCACCGTGCGGTCAGGAACCGTCTTGATGAAGCGCCCATAACCCTGCGATTCAAATCCGAGGCTGACCGAGGGCAGCGCAAAGCTCTCGGGAATGAGATTATAGCGGACCATGATGCCCGGCGAACGATTCCATTGCAACGAATCTTCCCCGAGAATTTGCGTGCCGCCATAAGAGGCGCCAAACATGAACTGATTGGAAACGCCGACGCTTAAACTCAAAAACGCGCCGCCATTGCCGAAGGCCCGCATGGTGAGATCAAAACCGGCCCGGGGCAATGTCCAGGCGGTCGGGGTATCAATCACCCGGCGAGGTTGCACATCCAGCCCTTGTCCAATAGCCGCCACTGGCAGCAACCAGAGCAGCAACCACAAGACTCTCTTCATAATCTCCCTTCCTTGTTAGACTATTTCATCCCGAACTTTCCTCAAGCTTTATAAACATTCGGGATAACGCGCGGCAACTACTTCATCCTACTGCGTGGGGACAGCAAAAGTTTCCTGCACAAATTTACATTATAATGTCACGAAAGTCAAGGAAAGAATCGTAATAAAATACTGGCGAATTGATAAAACTTTACTTATTTTTAACATGGTAAATAATGAATTGTTGCAAAAACAGGAATGGAGAAAACGCGATGAAACGTTTCGTTATTTTAATACATTTACTGCTCTTGGTCTCCGGCTGCGCGGTGAATAAATCGGCAACGCGCGATACGTTCAAATACGACCGCGCCCGCATCAACGCCACGCGCCGCGTCGTGGTGATGGGTTTTGTCGGCGAGGCCAAACGCGATAAAAGCCGAATTGCGTTACGGCAAATTTTTCAGGAGAAGCTGGCGGAGTTTCGCCGGTTTTATATCGTGCCGGATGACTCGGTGCGACAGGTCGTGCTTGATATGGGGGTGCAGGAAATGCCGCAAGGCTACAACCTTGACGCATTACGCCGGGTCGCGAAAAAAGTGCGTGCCGACGCCGTGATCTTCGGTGAAAACTATTCAACCCAGGCCACCATTGGACAGAGCAAATACATCTGGGGTGGCAAGGACGTGTTGCCGCATTTTCACGCCGTGCTGGTCACCGCGCCGGGACAGATCATTTGGAAAGGTTGGGCCGAAGGCGAAGCCGGGAAAGAGACCAAGCTTAAAAAAACGCTGACGCTGGGTTTGATCGGCGACGAAGAACAAATTTTAGAGGCTATCGGCAACGCGCTCACCGCGTTAGCCGATTACCTCGTGCGCGCCGAGTTGCCCTCCGGCGTCGATACGCATCCGCATGTGGTGCAGCAACAGTAATTCGGAGTGTGCAGTCTGCGGCCGTTGGTTTTTGCTTCACGCAATTCTATAATCTTGCGCCGACGCCAAGCCTTATTTTACAAGACAATCAATGCAAGTTTACTCAAAAAACGCCTTTGCCCTTTTGATTATTCTGCCGCTATTTCTCATGGCGACCATGTCCGCAATGCCTCGACAAGCGGCGTCCAAGAAATTCACGGTGATTTACGGCAGCGGCGGCGGCTTCACCGGCATGGCCAACGGCTATATCATCTACAGCGACGGGAAGGTGGAAAAATGGTCCGGCTTATATTTTCGTCGCAGTAAAATTGAAAAACTCGGCGCGGCCGCGCCCAAAACGCTGCAACCGCTCCAAAAAGTTTTTGATACCCTCGCCTTTAAAAAATGGAAATATAAAGACGTCGGCAATATGACGACGCAGATGTGGTGTATTAGCGGCAAAGACACGACAACCATTTCCTGGAAAGGCACGGAGCCGGGCAAGGAAGTGCCACCGCCGATTCGCGAATTTTACTTAAACCTACAAAGTGCCGTCCAGTCGATTAAAA
>CAYZFF010000322.1:0-5488 GCA_964477305.1 uncultured Cytophagia bacterium | reverse complement strand
ACCGCGGTGATCGTGTGGCGTTGATCGTAACGCAAAAAGAAGCGGCCGTTATCCGGCTCGGTGCCGCGCACCAACGCATACGCATATCCCACCCAGCCGTTGAGTTTGCTCGCACCGTCGGCGCGCTTTTCGAGCAAAATTTCGAGACCGCGGGAAAAACCCTTGGCATTGTTGCGCGGCTCAAAAGTGAAATATTGGGTTGGTTGCAATTCCGTGCGCGCGCCAGTCGAATCGCGGTTGGTGACCACCAGCCAGGTGGTATCGCCCAATTGCGGTACGAGCAAGCGGCTTAAATTTTTATAATAACCGTCCACCCGCAACGTCCATTGTGTATCCAATTTTCTCTCAACGCTGGCGAGAAAATGCGCCGCCCGCTCGGCGCGAATGCCCAAGGCTTTAACATTTTGCAATGACACACGGAAACCCTCGCCTTGCAATGTTTCGTAACCGGGAAACTGGCTATAAAGGCCGGCCGCAAAACGCACGCGCGTGAGAATATTGGCGTCATACAGCAAACTGAAGCGAGGGCTTACAATGTGTTGATCAACAAAAGATGAATAATCCCAACGCCATCCGGGCTGGACGGCGACGCGCGAGGAAAGCTGCCACAAATCCTGCACATACGCACCGGATTTTGTGAATACCGGCGAATGATCAGTGAAACGAATCGCCTCTGCAAAAATAATAGCAGGGTTATCGGTGAAGAACTGCCAAAAATTTTTAGCACGTTGATGCGCAAACGAGGCGCCGAAATCAATAGCGTGGCGCGCATTCGGCGAATATGAAAAATCCTGGCGCAGCGCCGTTTCCGTGGTTTGCAAATCCGCCTGCGCCGAGAAAATGAAACCGCGTAACGGGAAGCGGGCGCCGAAGTTGCTCACGTTGCCGTTCCGGTAATGCGACAGCAGCGTCGAGCTGAAAAAGTTTTTTGCAAATAACTGGCGATGGCGCACGGAAAATATCGTTTGATCTTGCCGATCCAGCGCGGCAATGGAATCCGGGCGGCTGCGTTCTTCCGCCACGGCCTTGTCATCGGTGGTGAGAATGTCGGTGCGTTCGCGGCTGTTCACAAAGGTGAAATCGAGTGTCCCAGCGGCGCCAGTCGCGAAATTGATTTTGCCCTGCACATCGAAAAAATTCGGAAATGAGCCGGCATCGGTGAGATTCGAGAGAATCAAATCGTAATACGTGCGCCGGCTGGAAAAAATCCAGGCGCCGTCCTTGCGGCCGGGCAGCCGGCCTTCGACGACGAAATTGGCATTGGTGAGACTCGTGTTGATATTGGCGCGAAACGGCGCTGCATCTGTACCGTTGCGATTTGTAATGTCCAAAACCGCAGAGAGCCGATCTCCGTAATTGGCTGGAAAGCCGCCGGCCAACATTTTGACCTCGGTAACAGTTTCGGGATTGAACATGCTGACCAGCCCAAACAAACGATAGGGGTCGTAAACGCTGACGCCATCCATGAGCACAAGATTTTGATCCGGCCGGCCGCCGCGAATATACAGCCGCGCATTGAAATCACCGCGCGCCAGCACACCGGGAATCGTTTGCAAAGCGCGAAAGACGTCTTCACCGCCGCCGGCAAGATTTTTGGCCCGGCGCGGCGCCAGCTCGTGCAAACCGGTGCTGAGAATATCCTGCCGGCTTTTCTGGCGCCTCGCCTCGATGGTGACTTCAGACATCGCGATGACTGTGGGCGTCAGCATAAAGTCAACCCGGCGGCGTTCACCCGCGGCCATTTTTAAAACGTCGATTTGAAAGGCTTCGTAACCGATGATCGTCGCGCGAAATTGATATTGCCCCGGCGCAATTCCGTTGATGACAAAGCGGCCCGTGGAGTCAGTTACTGCGCCGAGTTGCGTGTCAACTAAGAAAACGTTCACGCCCACGAGCGGCTGGCGAGTTTGTCGATCATAAGCGCGGCCTTCGATTTTTGCAAGCGATTGGGAAAAGATTGGCGCGGAAAATAAATTTATAGCGGCAAATAAAAAGATTGGATAACGCGAAAATAAAAATTTCATTCTCATTCAAAGTATCAACAAAATCACCGTGTTGTCAGTCGAGTCGTCTGGACGACGGATATTAATTCAAAAAATTCCACCAAAAGCCCCAGCGCAGATAGCGGCCCACCGCGGGGACGCCGTGGCGCCAATTGAAGCGTTTATTGAATACATTTTCCCACGAGAATAAAAACGCACCGTCGCCGTGGCGCAAGCGGATTTGAAAGTCGAACACGGCAGTTGCAGGCAAATGATCGTCAAGCACTTGCACCGCCGTGGTTGCAAAAGCCGGCGAGTAGCGTTTTCCCACCAAGCGGGCAGCGAGGCGCGGCAGAAGTTCAAGATCGCCACCGAAAATATTTTTTTGCGTTTCGAGATAAACGCGGCTGTAGCCTTCCGGCTGATGCCAGAACCAGAAATCTGGCGGCAATCCGTTAAGTACTTGTGTTGAAGTCGCGCCAAGTTGCCAGCGCGGCGCCAATTGCCAACTAAAGGCTAATTGGGTCGCGAGAACGATCTCGGTTTCAGCATTATTGAAAAGCATGCCAGAGCTTTTTGAAGTATCAGCTTTATAAACGAAACTTTTATTCCACCGGCTGCCATTCAGGCTAATTTGTACCTCAAGATTTTGATGCTGCCATTTCATCCCAAGCTCGCTGCGTTGCAAATTAGCGGCGCGCAATCCGGCAGTCATCTTCAGATACGGCAAGTTATTGTCGCGTTCGCTTAATGCCGGCGCGATTTTCCAGAGGCTGCCGCTTAACCACCAAGTGTGTGAAGGGTTGGGTTGCGTGACAAGCTGCGCTTGCAGCGCGGCGGCAAACGGCCAATCTCTTTTATCGTGCGCCTGTCCGCCTAATCGCAGCCAGGTTCCTGTTGACAAACGCCGGCTATAATTTACGCCGGCTTGTTGATAAAAACGCTGGCGCTCCTTTATGCTGGTGCTCTTGATATTCTCGAGGCCTGAAATGCTTTGCAACTGCAACGCCCAATTTTTTTGGTGTCTTTCCCAATTCAATTCTATACCACCATCGAGCAGACGATGCCGATAGTTAAGCGCCGGGTCTTTCAGCTCTTCTTTGATTTGCCAAATGAAGCTGCGAAATTGCAGCCCTTGTTGTGAAGTTAATTCGAGAGCATGATACAAACGTTCTTCTTTATGAAAAGCCGCCGTTACTCCGGGCCATTCCTCGGGGAAAAATGGGACACCAATCCCGGCTTCGTTGCGGGAGTTGAGTTGGCGATAACGCAATTGCCAGTTGGCGTTTAAAAAATAATTGAGTTGTAAATTGGCTTTATGACCCTCATAAGGGCGGCCGGCAAACTGTCCCTCCGAATTACTAAACGTGCCATTGAGATAAGCCGCGAGCCGTTTGCCTATGGCGCGCCCGAAACGAAAGCGCACGGCGTCAGCGCCGAAGGGGCCTTTCGCATATTCAATGTTGGAGAACGGCACGCTAAAATTCAATGAATCGCTGGCCAGATGAATTGTTGCTGGAGAAAAAAAGAATCGAGCGTCGCTGGTTTGCAAAATTTGTATGTGCGCATCGGGTAGGCCGGTTAAATCTATTGTTCCGTAAACGCCGGGAATCCAGCGAACATCGTCAACCATAATTTGTACGGCGCGCGACGGCAAATCGCCGGTGGCCCAATAACGCGGTTGGCCAACTTCGCCGGCGAGCAGCGGAATGATCGGCACCGTTTGCGCGGCGAGATGAAGACCATCTTGGAATAAATGTTTTGAAGGCGCAGTCGTGTCCATCTGAAAGCCAATAGCCGGCGAAAAAAAAATTGGCGTTGTGACCCCAGTGGTAAGATTTTTTTGGTAAGCACTATCGGCGCTTGAGGCCCGGATAGAATCAATCATGTGCCGGCGCGATGAATCCGGCTGTGCGGCGGGCAAGGGTTTAGAAGTTTGTGCCAACAGTCCGCCGGACAACAAACCCCACATGGGCAAGGTGTATTTTGCCAATCCCCAAATGTGCCGGGAAAATTTTTTAGGATAAAAGGCGAGGCAAGAGTCGCGTACCCAATTCACGATTTTTCTTCCACGATAAAACTCGGCGATGGTTGCAACGGTTGATTGTGAAGGCTTGGGGCATTCAATGAAAATGTTTGCAGCGCTGGTATTTGCCGTAAATGACGCCACAGCACCGGTAAAAGCAGCGCAAAGATCAAAGTGTTTGAAACTTGATGAGCAATATAAAAATAAAGCCCCAAAGTGGCAGCCGCCCAAAATCCTGCAATACCGGTGCCGGTGAAAAACGTAATGCTGACGGTGGTCAGCAGATCAAAAATAAAAGTTAGGCTAAACCCGATTACCCCCAATAGCCAGACAGGCGGTAGATGGCGGTCAACTAAAAACCGCAACAAGCCGCCGGCGACGCCGGCGAATGCCATGCTGGTAACCTGCGCCATGAGCAGCGGCGGCGCTGCCACGCCGTAGGGATTAAAAAACGAATAAAGAAACTCAGCCACCGCGCCGACGATGAGACCGCGGGTGGCGCCCAGCATCAAGCCGCTGAGAAAAATAACAACGGTGACCAATTCGATATTCGGAAATTGCGCTAAAACCAAACCACCGGCAATGGCAAGCGCAATGAAAATGGCCATGAGAATAATTTCGCGGAGATTCATAGCTGGTTGCTGGTTGCTCGTTGCTTGACAAAAACCAGCAACAAGCAATTAGGCTAAAAACTTTCCTCCAAATTGGGGAACTGGTTGGTTTTTATATCGCGGGCATATTGTTCGGCGGCTTCGCGAATGGTTTGGCCGATCTCGGCATAGCGCCGCGCGAATTTCAATTTGAATTTTTCAAACAGGCCGAGCATATCGTGCGTCACCAACACTTGGCCGTCGCAATCCGGGCCGGCGCCGATGCCAATTGTGGGAATGTCGAGGCCGCGCGTCACCTCGGCGGCGAGCGTGGCTGGAATTTTTTCCAAGACCACAGCAAAAACGCCGGCGTCTTGTAAATGATGCGCTTCTTCAAGAAGTTTTTTTGCGGCGGCATCGCCCACGGCCTGTAGCGCATAACCGCCGAGCGCATTCACCGATTGTGGCGTGAGACCGAGATGACCCATCACCGGAATCCCGGCATTGACCATGCGGCGAATGGTTTCTGCGAGGGCCACACCGCCTTCAAGTTTCACGGCTTCGGCGCCGCCTTCTTTCAGCAGACGCCCGGCATTGCGCACCGCTTCTTCCGCGGAAACTTGGTAGGTGAGAAAAGGCAGGTCGGCGACGAGCAACGCGCGTTTCACGCCGCGACGCACGGCCCGCGTGTGATAAATGATTTCATCCAGCGTGATCGGCAACGTCGAGTCGTAGCCGGAGAATACCATCGCGCCGGAATCACCGACGAGCAGAATATCCAGCCCGGCGCCGTCTAAAATTTGGCCAAAGAGAAAATCGTAAGCGGTGAGCATGGCGATTTTCTCACCGCGTTTTTTCATGTCGATAATGGCGGGGACAGTGATTTTTTT
>CAYZFF010000321.1:0-5490 GCA_964477305.1 uncultured Cytophagia bacterium | reverse complement strand
CCATGAGGAAGGAGGAGATTGCTCATGAAAAACGCTTTGCTTCTCACCCTCGTTTTCCTCGTTTTATTTGCTCCATTGTTTGGTTTCGCCGGCACCACCGGAAAAATTACCGGCACGATTACCGACGCCGATAACCGCGAGCCGCTTCCCGGCGTTAATGTCGTTATCGAAGGCACCACGCTGGGCGCGGTGACCGACCTCAACGGATATTATGTCATCCTCAATGTGCCGCCGGGAACCTACACGCTTAAAGCCAGCTACATTGGTTACACGCCACAGCGCCTCACCGGCTTGAGCGTGAAAATTGATTTGACCACAACGGTTGATTTTAAATTGAAACCGGAAGTGCTGGCCGGCGATGAAGTGGTGGTGGTGGCGCAACGGCCGATTGTTGTCAAAGATATTTCCGCGAGTTTGGCGAATTTGAGCGATGTCGATTACAAAGCTTTACCGATGGTGAGCGTGGCGGAAGTCATCGGCTTGCAGGCCGGGGTGCGGTTGTCGAATGGCAGCCTGGAAATTCGCGGCGGTGGTGCGAGCCAGACAGCGTTCGTTCTAAACGGCGTCACGCTGCGTGACGAGCGGGATAACACGCCGTACACCGCGATCAGTTACACCTCGGTGGAAGATGTGCAAATTCAAACCGGCGGCTTCAATGCGGAGTTTGGCAATATTCGTTCGGGTTTGGTCAATATTGTCACCAAAGATGGCAAGAAAGACCGTTACAGTCTGAATGTAATTTCGCGTTACAGCCCGGTAACCCAAAAACGTTTTGGC
This sequence comes from uncultured Cytophagia bacterium, assembly GCA_964477305.1. Lineage (GTDB taxonomy): Bacteria > Zhuqueibacterota > Zhuqueibacteria > Zhuqueibacterales > Zhuqueibacteraceae > Zhuqueibacter. The sequence goes on along the minus strand of CAYZFF010000321.1, from coordinate 4,713 downwards.
GCTTCGCCGAACGCGCGCGACTCGTACTGGATTCGCCCATACGTTGATCCGGACGTGGCGTGGACTGGAACCGAAAGCGGGGCGTGGGATGCTTACACCCGACGCCAGTTTCCGAAATTCGACGGCTGGAACGCGATCGCGCTGCAATTATTAAAAGACAATATTCCCGGCAACGATATTACACCGGAGGCGGCGCAACGGGTTTTTCTGTGGCAGCATCGCCGCAATTTGGATATTGTCGATCCCGATTATGATTTTGACGCCAGCATCGGCGGCCCGGTGCCGCTCGTCAGCGAGAAACTGGGCGGCCTGCGTTTTCTCGCTTCCTATCGCACGGCACAGGAAATGTACGTGATTCCGCTTTCCAAAGACGGTTATCGCGATTTTAACATGCAGCTCAAGATGACCACCGATCTTTCCGCTAAAATGAAACTTGTGGTCGAAGGGCTGCGGGCGCGTTCAGTGGGTACGAATGACAATAATACTGGACTGCCCGGGATCTTTCGTTCGCCGGAAAGCATTGCCGCGCAACTCAATCGCCTGAGTTTTATCGAGACGCGTATTTTTGCAACGGATTATTGGGCCCCCAGCGCGATCACGCGCACCAGCCTCGGCGCGAAATTCACGCACGTGATCAGCCCCTCGACGTTTTATGAGGCGACGCTGCACCGTTTCGAATCACAATATCGTACGGCTCCCGGACGTGGACGCAACACCTCGGAGCTTTTCTTGTTCGGTAATAATTATCTGGTTGATGAAGGGCCGTTTGGCTTTCAACCCAAATCCAGCGTTGCCATCAATGGCATGCGTATGGGCGTCGGCATGAGTAATTCGCGCGACAGCAGCAATGTGGCGGTGTATTCAGCAAAAGTGGATTTCAGCAGCCAATTTGACCGCTATAATCAAATCAAAAGTGGCATTGAGTTGGTATACACGGACAATAATGTCAACTATGCGTCGGTGGATGAATTTTTGCCGAGCGGGCGCTCACGCTCCAAGTGGCATACGTTTCCGCTGCGCGGCGCTTTTTACGTGCAGGATAAATTGGAATTCGAAGGCATGATCGCCAATGTCGGCCTGCGCTTGGATTATTCGCATGCCGGCGGCAGTTGGTATGTTTATGATGTTTATAACAATGCGTTCTCTTCGGAGCGTTCACTCGGCCTCGACACCCTGTTGGAAAAAGAATCGACCGAGCGCCTGTTTAATGTAAGTCCCCGCCTGGGTGTCGCGTTCCCCATCACTGAAAACAGCAAGTTGTATTTCAATTACGGCCATTTTCGCCAGTTGCCCACTCCGGAAAATTTATTCCTGGTGCGCCGTTTTTCCGACAACAACGCGGTGACGCGGTTGGCAAATCCGAACTTGCCGCTGCCCAAAACCGTGGCGTATGAACTGGGTTATGAGCAGAATTTAGCTGATCAATTCCTCGTCCGGCTGGCGGGATATTATAAAGATATTGCTTTGCAATCACGTCTGGTGAATTACCTCAGCCGCGATAGCAAAGTCAATTATTCCGTCACGGAGCCGAACAATTATCAGGACATTCGCGGTTTTGAATTGACCTTTAATAAAAATCGCGGCAACTGGCTGCAAGGTTTTGTCAACTACACTTATCAAGTGCAGACGGCGGGCAATTTCGGCTTCAGCCAGTATTTTGAGAATCCCGCGGAGCAACGCCGTTATGAACGCGAAACCCGCTCGAATTATCAGGAAAAACCCGTGCCGCAGCCTTATGCGCGGGCGAATATTTACTTTTTTTCACCGGCAAAATTTGGTCCCCAAATCGCCGGGCAACATCCGCTTGCCGATATTCGGGTAAATTTTTTGGCCGACTGGCAATCGGGATTTCGTTTCACGTGGACGGGCGGCGGCAGCATTCCCGGCATTGTGAACAACGTGCAGTGGCGCGATTATCGCAATGTCGATCTGCGCCTGAGCAAAAGCTTTAAAGCGTTTGCTGCCAACATTCAGTTGTTCATGGATGTCAACAATGTTTTCAATATAAAGGATATGACGGCTTCGCCGTCGAATGTCGGTTACGGGTTTATTGATACGAATGACTATAATGACTATATGAAGTCGCTGCATTTGCCGGCGGAAATCGCTGACCCGCTGGGTTATGGCAATGTTCCGGGCAATGATCGTCCCGGCATATTTCGCAAAGACGGCGTGGCGTTCGTGCCGATTGCCTATGTCAATGATGCCGCAGCGCTGCCGAAGACGCCGCCGAGCCTGGAGACGGGCCGCCGGCTGCTTTATTACGTGCGCGCCACCGGCGAGTATATGGAATTTCAAAATGGCGCTTTGAGCAAAGCCGATGCTGCGTTCGTCAATCAAGTGCTCAAAGATAAAGCCTACATCGATATGCCCAATCAGGGATTTTTGACTTTTCTCAATCCGCGGGATGTTTTCTTCGGTGTCAATATCTCGTTTGATGTCAATCCGTTTTAATCGAGGGAGCGATGAAAAGAGTTTCTTATAAAAGAAGTATTGCAACGATTGCTTGCTGTCTGTTGCTGGTAACCGGACGCGCCGCGCAAGCGCAATACGAAATAAAATGGATGTCGGTCGGGGCGCTGCACAGTTGGTATTCGAGCATCGGTTGCGAGATCGAACAAGGCCGGGTTCTCGTTCAACAAGACGGCTTGCAATGGCCGGCGATTCATCCCTATCAAGACATGGAAGCCGCCAAAGGTTTTTGGATCGGCGTGAAGGATTTTACCGATGAGCAGGGCAATGTGTTTCCCCACAAAGTGGTTCACGTCGGACCGCGCGTTTCCGGCGCGCGCGAGTTTTTCCCCATCAAATTCGAAATGACCAGCAGGTTTGAGGTGCCGGAGGTTTCCATCGAAGGCGCGCTGTCCTTTGAAAAGCCGGTGGACAACAACGCCGTCGATCCCACTTTGAAACCGGATCGCATGATCACCAACGTGGTCAATACGCAAACCGGCATCACCATGACGCGCAAGATTCTGCAATTCAGCCAGCAGTTTCACGACAACTACATCATTTACGATTATACGTTCACGAACACCGGCAACGTCGATGACGACGCCGAAATCGAATTGCCCAACAAAACGCTCGAAGGCGTTTACTTCTTCTGGCAATATCGCTACTCGATTTGCCGACAGACGCGCTACGTCATCGGCAACTCCAGCGGCTGGGGCATCAACACGATGAACGATGCGCGCGGCGACGGCGTGAAGCCCGATCCGGCCAATGAGAATTTTCGCGCGCAGTTTGCCTGGCACGGCAAGTATCCGACGTTTTCCGCGTACGACAATCTCGGTGCGCCGATTTGGGCGCCGGACGGCCAGGGCTTTGTCGATAAAGCCGATACCACCGGCCGGCTCGGCGCGTATCAATTTGTCGGCGTCGTGACGCTGCACGCGGATAAGTCGGCGACGGATAAAACTGATGATCCGAAACAACCAGCGACCACGAGCTACGAAAATTCCGACGATCCGCTCACTTCGCAAAACGATGCATTCAACACCGTGAAGATGACGCAGGAATATGATTGGATGAAAAAGGGGCATGTATCGCCGCGCCACGCCGACCGCGTCGAGCCGAGCGGCAATTTTGCCGAGCCGACCGGTGATCCTTCGCTGGGAACCACCGGCGGATATTCCTCTTGCAACGGCTACGGCCCGTACACGCTGCGCCCTGGTGAAAGCGTGCGCATCGTCATGGCCGAAGCCGCTTCCGGTTTGAGCCGCGAACGCGCCGTGCAAATCGGCCAGCAATACAAGCAGCGCCGCATCACCGCCCGTGAGAAAAATGTTTTGGTGTTATCCGGCCGCGATTCTTTGTTTCAAACCTTTCGCCGTGCCATTGCGAACTTCAACTCGGGATACAACATTCCACAACCGCCCTTGCCGCCACGCTCATTTATCGTCGCTGGCGGCGGCGACCGCATCGCGTTGTCGTGGGACGTTTATAACGCCGCCGACCCCAATCTGCGCGGCTTTGAAATTTATCGCGCTATCGGTAAATACGACAGCACTTACAAGCTGGTTTACACCGCCGGCCCGACCGAACGGAGTTATAACGATCGCGCTTTGGTGCGCGGCGTGGCGTATTACTATTATATTGTTGCCGTCGGTGACGCGGCGAATAATGACGGCGCCGGTTTGACGCCGCGCGTGGCGCTGCGCAGCAGCCGCTATTACATGCAGGCGTACGATCCGGCCACGCTCAAACGCCCGGAAGGCGTGCGTTCCGATCCGACTTCGCTGGATTCGATTCGTGTCGTGCCCAATCCGTTTAGCCTCGGCGCCGATCCCAATCGGCTGCGCTTCCCTGGCGAGCCGGACAAAATCGGCTTCTTCAATATTCCCGGCACGTGTTCGATCCATATTTTTACGGAAAGCGGCGAGCTGATTAAAACCATCGAGCATATCGACGGCAGCGGCGACGCGTATTGGAATTGCACAACCTCGTCGGATCAGATTATCGTCAGCGGCGTCTACATCGCCGTGGTGACGGATAAAACCGAAGAGTCGTCGCGCAAAGGCCGGCGCAAGATTATCAAGTTTGTGGTGGTGCGATAGTTTTGTAGTAGCCCCTTCAGGGGCAAAATGTCAATTCAGCAAGTTCATCATAAAATCAATAGGAAGCGCCTAAAGGCGCTACTACAAAAAGTAGCCAAAAGGTGTGTCCATGAAAAAACACCTCGGTATTATAATTTTGCTTTGTGTCACCGCGCAT
>CAYZFF010000320.1:0-5490 GCA_964477305.1 uncultured Cytophagia bacterium | reverse complement strand
TTCAATAGACGCTAAAACATTTTGCTTGACTTTGCGCAGCAGGAATTTATATTATTTGGGCATTGCCTCATACCGGCGAGTGAATAAATCTGTACCAAATTTAACAAAGCAAGGAGTCGAGTAATGAAAAAATTGTTAATGCTGGCCGTGGTTTTATTTTTAGGGGCTGTGGTGCAAGTGCTGGCGCAGATTCCCGATGGCAGAAATTCATATCGTCTGTCCGCGGTCAACGCGCGCAGTGCCGGTCTTGATGCCGATGCCGGGCGCGGACTTTGGGTCGCCCGCAATCCGGATCTTGATAAAGACGGCAAACCCGAAATTCTGGTGACGGAATATTCCGACGGCGGCCGCGTGTTTGTCTTCGAAGTGACCGGAAACGATAAAGTGGAATTTGTCTGGGCCTCGAAAATTTTAACCCCCGGAAGAGCCGGCTCCGGTTCGACCCCGCGCACCGTTATCACCGGTGATCTTGATAATGACGGAAATCAGGAGATTATTTTTCACATTGGTTACACCACCACTGATACACTCCGCGGCTTATATATTTACGAGCACAACGGCGTGGTGGGCAGCGACAATTATGGCACGGAGCCGGTCGCGCGGATCAAGCCCGAGCAAATCGATGCGGCTTTTTCTCAAGGCAGCTTTGGCCGCACCGAATCCGGCATGTGGTTGGGAGATGTAGACGGAGATAATCGCAACGAATTAATCCTCGCGCCGCGCCAATTTGCCGTTCCGGAATTTGCGGATGTCTATATTTTGCAAGTCAAATCCGGCACGTGGGAAGCCAAAAACGCCGTGCTCCACCTTGAATACGAATACAAGGGTATGGAAGAAGCATTGACGGGCGACGGCTATGTTCCGGTTGGCATTAATGTCGCCAATGTCGATGGCGACCCGCAGCGCGAGATCGTTATCACCGGCTGGACGAACGCCAGCACCGGCGCCGGCCTCGGTTTCATTCAAGTAAATGGGCCGGACAGCTACGAAGACGGCGCCGTCGTTATTGTCGATGAAGCGATCAACTGGTTTGGCCAGGTCAAAGGCCGGCCGCTGGTGGTTAATCATAATGGCGCGGATAACGTCTTTTTATTTGGCGATAACGCCATCGGCCAAAAACGCATCTGGAAGCTCGACGGCATCGTCGATGACAAATTTGTCGATCTCAGCAATTTGAAATTGGTTTGGAGAAATTTAGGCACCTGGTCGATCTGGGGCGTGGGCGATCAAGATCATGGCAGCGGCAGCGATGGCTTCGACATTTATCTCAGCAAATCCGATGCGATTCTCGATTTGGAATACAAAGGCTCCGGCGACCTCGGCGACTCGACGAGTTACACGATCAAACAAGTTTTTGATATTGACGACGTCTACAAAACGCGCGGCGGCCTGTTTAATGAACTTTATGTTACGCCCGGCTTGGACTTGGATGCCGATGGCAATCGCGATTTTGTTGTCAGTTGGAAAGGCGCGACCACCGATACCATCGCTCCCAACATCGGTTTGGGTAAAAACTCGTTCAACCTTTTCGTTTTTGAATGGGGTGATTCGACAAAATCCGTCAACTTGAAAGAACTGGCGACCGGCGTTAAATCGCGTGAATGGGAAATCATTACGCCGGAGGATTATGATCTGGCGCAAAATTATCCCAATCCGTTTAATCCCAGCACGACGATTGAATTTTCCTTGCCGCTCAATAAGCTGATCAACCTGCGCATTTACGACATGACCGGCCGCGAAGTGCGGGCATTGATTGCGCAAGCCGAATATGCCGCCGGTAAACACGCCGTGGTGTGGGATGGCAAAGATAACCACGGCCAAGCCGTTTCCAGCGGCCAGTATATTTACCGCTTGGAATTTGGCAACTTTGTGAAATCACGTGTCATGACTTTGCTAAAATAAAACTCGTCCCATACTCTTTCTCGTACTCATACTCTTACTTCTACTCGTTTTGGCTTTTTGTTGAAAACGAGTAAGAGAATGAGTAAGAGTAAGAGCCAAAGTGGAGGCATAAAAATGATTTTCCGAAAAACGCGCATTGGTTGTGGAATATTGTTGCTGTTGGTTTTTACAAATCAACAGGCACAGGCGCACACTTACGCCAGCGATTTGAAAGTTACCTTCTCCGGGCGCTTTACCACCGGCCCGGCGGTGATTAGCTTCACGTTGAATGACAAAGCCGATAATGTGATCGTGCGCATCAAACGCAATAATGCCGTCATTCACACCATCAATGCCGGCAACAAAGCGAAAGGCGCGAACACGGTCAACTGGGACGGCACCGGCAACACCGGCGACGGCACGTACACGTTTGAAATTGAAACATCGACCACCGGTTATGCTACGTGGACGCAAATTTTTGACTCTGGCGCCATTGGCATTTTTACGCGCGGCGGCGATGTCGTGCGCAACCCGGCTCTGCCGCGTTTCGGGCATTGGTTTGGCGGCGATATTGGCGGCGGTGATTTTTTTCAAGGCATAAGCGAATGGTTGGCAGACGGTCGACCAGCCGATCCCCCGCAACCGCTGCTGCTTGAGCCATTGGTCGGTTCAACCGTTCAACCCTGGCATGTGACCGTTGATGACGACGGGTTTATTTATTTTTCCGACATTCTCAATCGTAGAATTTACCGGCTCAACCCTGATTTGAGCAATCTGAAAGTCATTATTAGCGGCGTTAAACTGCCGCGCGGCCTGCATGTGCGCGGCACCGGTGCGGATAAAACCATCTATTTCGCCGCCGACATGTCCGTCTTTCGCGCGAAGATCGGCACCGCGGAGGTTTTCACCGGCACGCCGGAGAAAGTTCTCGATGCCGATACGTACGTGCGCGATGTCGTTGTCGATGATGCCGACATGATGTACGTCACTTTGCGCACCATCGACCCGGCCGATTCGCTCGACGGCGGCCTCACCGGTTTTGTGAATGCGTACGATATTTCATCGATTCCAGCGCCATTTTCATTTTTCTCGATTCCGCTGGCCCGCCCCATCGGCATTGCCATTCATCGCGGCGCCAATTTAACCAGCGCCACGGATGATTCGATTTATGTTTCATGTCGCGCCGCCGGTGGAGTTGCTGCGGGAATTTTTAAACTGAATACCCAGCAAGGCACGGCGCATCGCGTGGTCGATTACTCCAGCAGCGACGCCAACCGCCGCGCCGATCTTGCGGTTGATCCGGCCGGCAACATTGTTTGGTTTGAAAACGGCGATGAGCACAACTACATGTATTCTCCGCCGGGGCCGAGCAAATATATCACGCCGAATCCGCCGGGGCAGGAAATTAAAGTCGGCACGACGGCGGTGGAAGCAAAGAATGTCACGAGTATTCCCGACGCCTTTACGCTTTACTCCGCGTATCCAAACCCGTTCAATCCCAGCACCAAAATTCGTTTTGATCTCGCGAAAGCGGGTCCGGCGCAGTTGCGCATCTTCGATGTCAGCGGTCGGGAAATCGCGACACTGGTGCAGGCGCGCCTTGCCGCCGGCCAACATGAATATCTGTGGGACGCGCGGAATGTGCCGTCAGGCGTTTATCTCTATCGCCTTGAAGCCTTCGGTTATTCCGCCACCGGTCGCGTCACGTTGACGAAATAGTTTTTTCACAGTAGAGACGTGTCGCCGACACGTCTCTACACCCCAAAATATTTACGAAAGGAAATTTTAATGCGGAATCTGTTTCCGAAAAGTTTAGCCGCCTTTACCGTTGTTTTGTTTTTAAGCAGTACGAACGAAAAATTATTTGCCCAAACCATTGCCACGGGTTTTCATAAAGCCTTCCAGGTTAATGCAAGTCCGGAGCTGATTGGAGCGTGGGACATTCTCGCCGGTTTCGATTTGGATAAAGATGGCAAGAAAGAGTTTATTTGGATTGAAGACCCGACCTTGTCGGGCGGAACCACCACTATCGGTGTCACCTGGGGCGTGCATTATTGGGAAAGCAATGGCGACAACCAGTATGTGGAGCGTTGGTCCTGGCGGCCGACGGATGTGGCCACTGGTAACCGTTCGTATCCTGCGATAGCTTTGGGAGATGTTGACAAAGATGGTTTGACCGAGCTTTATTTTGGCTCTCCAGCGGATGCGGCTTCCAATCCTGGTAAAATCGTGCCGCGCCTGTATGTTTTTGAGCACGACGGCACGAACTTTCCGACCGAGCCGCAAGAAAGCTGGGGCCTTGATCGACCGGCGAGTTTTCAATATATCACTTCCAGCCTCAATGTTGCCAATGTTGACAATGATAGTGATGATGAAATTATTATGACCTCGCGCAACGACAGTTTTGGCGGAGCGCTTGGCAGCACCGGCGGTAGAACCATGTTAGTGGTAAACACCGCCGGCTCGCAGATCGGATTTGGTCTGGCAGATTTTGAGATTGAATTTGCCGATTCCTCTGCCGTATTAAAAGGCGGCGCCGTGTATGACGCCTATGTTACCGATTTCGATAAAAGCGGCAAACCGGAAATTTGGGTTTTTACCTGGGACATGGTGAGTTGGGCGATTTATGAGGCCACCGCCTCGAATGCTTACCGCCTCACCAATGAGGTCAACCAAGCCACCGAGCCGAATGACGAAGGCGAACGCCGGGGTGTGCGGTTTGTCGACATGAACAAAGACGGCAAACTCGAAATGCTGGTTTCCACCATCAGCGGGGATGGCCGGCCGCCAACTTCCGCGCATGTGGTTGAAAGCCCGGCAAATGTTTCCACGCTGACCACCGCCAGTTTCAAGAAACTGGGCGGCAATTATGCTGATTGCGCCGGCTCGGCTTTTGGCGATATCGATGGCGACGGCTTAATGGATTTTTTGTTTGTCGTTGCTGATGATAACGATGTCAAAAACAGAGTCATCCGTCTCGAATACAAAGGCAGCGGCAGCGTATCAGATTCGAGTAGTTACAATTGGTCCGTGCTTTATGAAGACAATGTCGGCGCTCCCGATCTGCGCAACCTCGCCATTGCCGATCTGGATGGCGACAACCGCATGGATATTTTGTTGACGAATCTTGATGTGGCCAGCACCAATGAAGGTATTGTGATCGTTCTCGAGAGTGACGTCGCCACTGCCGTACAAGAAACGCCGCTCGCCACCCCGAGTTCTTTCACACTATCGCAAAATTATCCGAACCCGTTGGTGCTCAACGCCGCGACGACGATTGAGTTCGAATTATCAAAACCGGAGCATGTCGTGGTCACGTTGTATGACATGAGCGGCCGCGAAGTCGGCAAACTGCTTGATCGCCAAATGAATGCCGGCAAATGGCGCGTGCCGTTTGACGGCAAAGGATTGTCTGCCGGCGCGTATTTCTACCAACTCAAAGCCGGCGCTTTGCAGGCCACCAAAAAGATGATTGTGGTGCAATAAATTTTTACAGCGTTTTTTGCTTGCACGAAAAGGTTTGTCATTCCGAGCCTGGCGAGGAATCTGCTGCTAAAAAGATTCCTCGTCGCTGCGCTCCTCGGAATGACATCTTCACGCATGCAAAAA
>CAYZFF010000319.1:2952-5496 GCA_964477305.1 uncultured Cytophagia bacterium | reverse complement strand
TGTTGGCGGCATTGGTGCGCGGGGGAGAGCAATATATTTGGCTCGCCGTCGTCGCTGTGCTCAACACCGTCGTCTCTTTGTTTTATTACGCGCGCATTATTAAAGCAATGTACTTGGAGTCGACTGAAGATGCCGTCATGACGCGCCTGCCGGTCTCTTTTGCCGCGACGGTTTTGCTGGCCGTCTTCGCGGTGCCCACGGTTTTGTTGGGCGTTTTTTGGGGCCCGTTATTTGATTGGGCGACAGCTTCCGTGAAGTTTTTTACTGGCGTTTAAAGCAGCGAAACGATTAGCCGGCAAAATTTTTTAAGTCAATCTGCGAAGATTGGAAAACCACAATTGGCAGATTGACTTTTTATTTTCGGCGACAATGATATGGCGACAATGATAAAATTTTAACTTGCACTCTTCGAAAGTTTTTCGTAGTTTCTTCCCACCATCATTTTTAAATATGATTACAGATCGGCCGCCGCTGCCGATCTGAATTCTTGCCGCTTCCCATGGATGACGTTTGGCTGTAGAGCGAGATCGTGCGATCAAGCTGTCCATGCTGAACACTGTTTTTTCCTGTTTATTCAATTTCATTCAATCAACGCGATTGCCGCAGATTTATCGGCAATCGGCCAGGCCGGATTATTTTTCTTCGATACGGACACCACGCAATGAACCGGAACATGGCTTCTACTCGGCGCGGCCTCCTTGAGGCCAAGTTGCTTTTTTCTCGATTGGCCGCCCAACGCCCTGTCATCGCAGGCTTGCTGGGATGGCTCTGTTTCACTTTCGCCTGTAGTGGGCTTTGGTTGCATTTTCAACACAAACTTGCGCGGCCCTCTCACGACGGCCGCGCTTCCGCAAACGATCCGGCCTTGCCGAATCTTTGGCAGTGGTTGCAGGGACTGCATCTGCCGGATCAAAAATTTTCCGGCGCTTCCTTGTTTAGCCTGCGCTCGTTTAATTCTGAAAATAGTGCAAGCGTCTTGAGCGCCTACCCTCATCTTGCCGCTCTTGAGCGTCAATTTGCCGATCTGGTGCGCGCTTATCCGCATCTGGCGCATCTTGAAAAAATCGGCGAAACCACGGCTTGGAAAAAGCCGCTGTGGGCGATCCGGCTTTCGGATCACCCCGAGCGTGACGAAGACGAGCCTGCCATACTCTTTACCGGGGTCCATCACGCGCGCGAACCGCTTGGCGCTTTGATCTGTTACGAAATTCTGCGCGAGCTGCTTGTTAACTACGATAAAAATGCCCGGCATACACGCCTCGTCGATAGTTTGGAAATCTGGCTGGTGCCCATTGTTAATCCCGACGGCTATGAATATATCATGCAGAATCAACTGCAATTTCCCTGGTGGCGAAAAAATTTGCGGGACAACAACGGCGACGGCGTGTTCGATCCGTTGGTTGACGGCGTCGATCTCAATCGCAATTATGATTTTAATTGGGACGAAGGCGGAGATGGCAATCCGGCGAGTTGGTTCTATCGCGGCGGCAGCCCGTTTTCAGAAAAAGAAATTCAGGCGCTGCGCGACCTCGCGAGGCGGGAGAATTTTTTGGTCGGCGTCTCCTATCACAGCTACGGCGAGTCAGTGTTGTATCCGTGGGGAAATTATCATCGCGCCCCGGATCAGGAATTGATTATCGACATCGCCCAACGCTGCGCCGAGCGCATTGGCCGGCTCTCCGGCAATGGCGCGTATAATGTTTTGCCATTGAATGGCCGCGTCGGCCAAAGCTCGATTTGGATGTACGGCGAGCTGGGCACGATGGATTACATCATCGAAACCGGCGAGTCTTACTTCGCCGCAGCAGAAGACATCCCGCGGATTATCCAAGAAAATGTGCCGGGCGCCTTATTTTTGCTGGACCGCATGCTCGGCAGCGGCATTACGGGCCATGTGCGCGATCAGGTGACGGGAAAACCCGTGGCCGCAGAAATTCACGTCAACGGCTGTGACGCGGATTATGTCAAATGCCGGCGCGCCGACCTCACGCGTGGACGCTTTGACCGATTGCTGTTTCCCGGAAATTATACCCTCGAAATTCGCGCGCTTGGTTATAAAACCGAAATTCTCACTGGCATCGCGGTGCAGCCGAACACCACCACCGGCTTGGAGATAGCATTGACGCAGCAACCCGCTTTGACTTTGCCGAGCGCGCATTAACAAAAAATCTTCTGGGATAAGTTGCTGCCAAAGTTTTTAAGAATGCCGATTAAATAATTTACCCAGGTGCTCGTCATGCCTGAATGCTTTTATCGGGTATCCACGTTTTAAGAGCTGGATTCCCGCCAAAAGCGCGCGGGAATGACTGGCTATGAAATGAGTATGTTATTTAATTGGAGATTTTTAGTCATGGTGAGCGGAGTCGAACCATGACGTCACTCTCGACTTCGCTCGGGGCGACTCTTCTAGATCACGGTTGCAGTGTATTCGCGCGTTTTAAATTTTTCTACAATTGTACTGCTCAAGTAACACAAGATTGGCCTCTCTCATCAACATGCCGCCACTGGAAGTGGCGACGCCGATATTTCCCGCGGCGCAGCAGA
>CAYZFF010000319.1:0-2852 GCA_964477305.1 uncultured Cytophagia bacterium | reverse complement strand
ATCAACATGCCGCCACTGGAAGTGGCGACGCCGATATTTCCCGCGGCGCAGCAGATGGCCATTTGCAAGCAGGTGGGGAGCGGCCATTCTTTCTGGCAGCCATAAATAAATCCGGCGCAGAACGCATCGCCGGCGCCGGTGGTGTTGCGGATTTTTTCGGATGGCAGTTCGAGCGCGCCCTGCCAACAACTCTCGCCGTTTTTGCGCAGCGCCAAGCCACCCTCGGGAAAATGAATCGCCACCCCGCGATTGACGCCCGCTTCCAAAAGTTTGTTGGCCGCTGCTTTAATTCCGTCTTTTAATAAAATATCATCCTGCCGCGTTCTAATTCCCGTTGTGCGTTCCGCCTCGATTTCGTTGATGATCAGATAATCCACGTAAGGCAAAGTCGGCAAAATCACGCGCGGAAAAATTTCACTCTCCGCCGTGACCACGTCAATCGAGGTGATGAGTCCGGCGGCCTGCGCCATTTGCAAAACGCGCCCGGCTCTTGTGCCAAACGCCGCATCCGGTTGATCAAGTTTTTCGAGCAAAAGCAAATAACCCAGATGCAACCATTTTGCCAAACAGTGGTCGAAATCGAAATGGGCGACGTCGAGCAAATTATTCGTGCCGGGATGATAGAAAAACGTGCGGCGATTGCTCGCTTGCGAGAACATCACCTCGGTGTGCGCCGTGGGCGCTTCCGGCGTGGCAACCAGTTGGAACGTGTCAATATCGCGCCGGTGGCAATCGGTGAGAATAAAATGGCCGTCTTCATCCTCGCCGACCAAACCCAGCGCATACAGTGGCAGCTCCGGATCAATCGCGCGTAAATTGCAAATTACATTATAGGCGCAGCCGCCGGTACTGCTCGCCTCTTCACGGATGAATGCGAGGCCTTCTTCCTGCGGATAATGGTCGATGAGGCGAACGTGATCGATGATCCAATTACCAGCACACACAAAACCTTCTCGATGCGGCATATGGTTTTCCTTCGCGGCGTCGTTGCGTGATTCTATAGTTAAGTGAAATTTTAAAAAGCGGCTTTGATGGTATAATTTATCTTGACAATGTTATCTTAGCCTTGCAATGTCATTCCGACCGCAGGGAGGAATCTTTTGGAAGCAGATTTCTCGCTGCGCTCCAAATGACAGTTTTTAACTTAACATTGTCAAGTTATAATCGTGATCAAAATACACAAAAGTCACTCCACAAACAACTGGAAATTTTTCCCGTGAAAACAAAAGCCCCGCGCCGAAACGCAGGGCTGAGAGAAGCAACAAAGAAAATGCGGGATTCGCGGTGACAACAGGGCTGAGGTTTTACACGCGTTTCAACTCCACCGTCACTGCAGTTCCAATCTCCGCCACGGCATAATTCCCATTTTTCGCCGGGCCACAATTTACGACAACGGTATCGCCGACTTTTGCTTGTCCGCGCGCTTCGTGGATGTGGCCGCAGACGACGAGAACGGGTTTGACTTGATCAACCCACTTGCGAACTGCGGTGCTGCCAAGATTGACACCGGAGGCATTGCGATCAACTTCAGAGTCGCGCGGCGGGCAATGCGTTACCATGAGATAGCGCGAGCTACCGGCGACTTGCGCGTGGCCTGTCGCGAGAAAATGGTCCAATTCTTTTTCGGAAAATTCATACATGTCACCGCGCCACGGCGGCATCGCGGAGAGGCCGAAGAAGCCGATATCGTTCATGCGTACCCCGCGTTTGTGCAACGAAACGCTGCGGTCGAGCAGAAGTTGGTCGATTTCGGGGCTATCGCAATTGCCGGCGACGGCGAGAACGTTTGGCGTATGCGCTTGTGCGAGATTGAGCAGGTGGTCGACTTCGGGAGGTTTTCCAAAATTCGTGAAATCACCGCCGATGATGAGCAGATCGGCGCGCGGCTCGTTGGCGAGGATTTTTTCAAAACGGCCAACGTCGCTGTGAATGTCGGTGATGCAGAGGAGACGCATAACGTTCGTAGTGACGCCTTCAGGCGTCGTAATAGTGTAACATGAAAATTATAACATCGCGAATGGTTCGAAAGTTTAACGCCCCAATGCCTCGCTCCAGTCCGATTTCCTTGGTCAGAAATATTTTCGCCTCTAAAATGACTTTCTCACCGCATCAAATATCAGGTAGCAAGCTCCCCCGATGATCGCCGAACAGGGAATGGTCAAAAGCCATGCCCAGACAATCCGGAAAGTCACGCCCCAGCGCACCGCCGAAAACCTCTTGGCGGCGCCCACGCCGGTGATTGCTCCAGTGATGACATGGGTTGTGCTTACCGGGACGCCCAAATGAGTAGCCAAGAAAATACTGATGGCGCTTGCTGTTTCTGCGCAACTGCCATCAATCGGCCTGAGAACCGTAATTTTCTGCCCCATGGTTTTGACAATTCTCCAACCTCCGAGCATGGTACCCAATGCAATCACGAAGTGGCAACTAATGACTACCCAGAGTGGAACATTGAAGGTTTGAATCTGCCCACTGGCAAATAATACGCCCGTGATAATACCCATCGTTTTTTGCGCATCATTCCCGCCGTGGCCTAAACTGTATAGAGCCGCGGAGAGCAGTTGCAACTTTCGCGACCAGAAGTTTACAAAAGCAGGAGATTTTCTAAGGACCGACCAGGTGCTCAGAATGAGGAATATCACGCCT
Organism: uncultured Cytophagia bacterium; assembly: GCA_964477305.1. GTDB lineage: Bacteria > Zhuqueibacterota > Zhuqueibacteria > Zhuqueibacterales > Zhuqueibacteraceae > Zhuqueibacter. The sequence continues at coordinate 206 of CAYZFF010000319.1, read as the reverse complement.
AATATCATACCAATAGCCGGGGCGAGTACAATGAAAGCGAGTGTTTTGTACCAGCCCCCTGGAATAATTACCCCAAAACCGGATTGGGCGATTGCAGAACCGGCATAGCCGCCGATCAATGCGTGGGAAGAACTGGTAGGAATGCCAAAGTACCAGGTGATGAGATTCCAAATGATGGCGCCCAAAAGACCGCCCAAAATCACCAG
>CAYZFF010000318.1:0-5507 GCA_964477305.1 uncultured Cytophagia bacterium | reverse complement strand
TGCGCCGCCGCCAATCGTGCAATCGGCACGCGGAACGGTGAACAACTCACGTAGTTTAGACCAATCTGGTGGCAGAACTTGACGGTAGAGGGATCGCCGCCGTGTTCGCCGCAGATGCCGACTTTGAGTTTCGGGCGCGTGGCGCGGCCGCGTTCGACGCCCCATTTCATCAGCACGCCGACGCCTTCTTGATCGAGCGTCTCGAATGGGTCGTTGTCGAGAATTTCGTGTTCGACATAAAACGGCAGGAAACGGCCGGCGTCGTCGCGCGAGAGGCCAAACACGGTTTGCGTCAAATCGTTGGTGCCGAAGCTGAAGAACTCGGCCTCTTTCGCGATTTGATCCGCCACCACCGCAGCGCGCGGCAATTCGATCATCGTGCCGACCATGTAGTCGATCTTCATGCCTTTTTCCGCGAAAACTTTAGCGGCGGTTTCGCGCACGACTTGCGCTTGCAGTTTCAATTCGTTGATGTGGCCCACGAGCGGAATCATGATTTCCGGCAACACTTTTTTGCCGGATTTCGCCACGTCGCAAGCCGCTTCGAGAATGGCGCGCGCTTGCATCTCGGTGATTTCCGGATAAACGACGCCGAGACGGCAACCGCGATGGCCCAACATTGGGTTGAACTCGTGCAGGGCTTCGACTTTGGCCTTGACTTTCTCGGCAGACACGCCAATTTTATTCGCGAGATCAGCTTGTTCATGCGCCGTGTGCGGGAGAAATTCATGCAATGGCGGATCCAGCGTGCGAATCGTCACGGGATAACCATTCATCGCTTCAAATATGCCGGCAAAATCCTGCCGCTGAATCGGCAGCAATTTGGCGAGCGCGCGTTCGCGGCCGTTTTTATCATCGGCGAGAATCATTTCACGAACGGCATCGATACGATCGCCGCCGAAGAACATGTGTTCGGTGCGGCAGAGGCCAATGCCCTCCGCGCCGAACGCAATCGCATTCGCGGCTTGATCAGGTTGGTCGGCGTTGGTGCGCACATTCATTTTGCGAATGCTATCCGCCCAACTCATGATCGTCGAATAAATCCGGTACGTCTCCGAATCTTCGGCATGCATGGTTTTGTCAAGCAACACCTGCAAGATTTCCGACGGCTTTGTTTTAATTTGGCCGGCAATCACTTCACCGGTGGTGCCGTCGATGGAAATCCAATCGCCTTCACGCAGTGTTTGGCCTTTGGCCGTCATCGTGCGAGCGCGATAATCAATTTCCAACGTGCTGCAACCGGCGACGCAAACTTTTCCCATCTGGCGGGCCACCAGTGCCGCATGCGACGTCATGCCGCCGCGCGCGGTGAGAATGCCCTCTGCCGCATCCATACCTTTGATATCTTCTGGCGAGGTTTCGATACGAACAAGAATAACTTTCTGGCCATTCTTTTTCCAATCGACGGCGTCGGGAGCATTGAACACGATACGACCGCTGGCAGCGCCGGGGCCGGCATTCAAGCCTTTGGCCAGCACATGTCCCGCATTGACCGCGGCTTCTTTTTCCTTTGTATCAAAAATCGGGCGCAGGAGTTGATTGAGCGCGCCCGGATCGAGGCGGCGCAGGCCGGCTTCCTTTTTAATGAGTTTTTCTTTTACCATGTCGTGCGCAATCTTGAACGCTGCAAAGCCGGTGCGCTTGCCGTTGCGCGTTTGCAGCATCCACAGTTTGCCGTTTTGCACGGTAAATTCCACGTCCTGCATGTCGCGATAATGGCGCTCGAGTTTCTGGCGAATGCCGAGCAGTTGTTTGTAAACCGCCGGCATGTCTTGTTCTAAACGCGAGATCGGTTCCGGCGTGCGCGTGCCGGCCACGACATCTTCGCCCTGCGCGTTGATGAGATATTCGCCGTAGAAAATATTTTCGCCGGTGGAAGGATCGCGCGTGAAAGCGACACCGGTGCCGCAATCATCGCCCATATTGCCGAACACCATCGACTGCACGTTGACGGCGGTGCCCCAGCTTTCGGGAATGTCGTAGAGTTTGCGGTACGCAATCGCGCGATCGTTCATCCACGAACTAAAAACCGCGCCGACCGCGCCCCAGAGTTGTTCCATCGGATCATCCGGAAAATCATGGCCGGTGCGCGTTTTAATTGCAGATTTAAATTCCGCGACCAACTCTTTCAACGCTGCGGCGGAAAGCTCATTGTCGAAATGTACGCCAGCCGCGTGTTTCTTCGCTTCGAGAATTTCTTCAAATGGATCGATCTCATCCTTGTGCACCGGCTTGAGGCCGAGCACGACATCGCCATACATTTGCACGAAGCGGCGGTAACAATCATAAGCAAAACGTTCGTTGCCGGTTCGCGCAATTACCCCTTGCACTGTCGTGTCATTCAAGCCGAGGTTGAGCACGGTATCCATCATGCCGGGCATCGAAACCCGCGCGCCGGAACGCACGGAAATCAGCAGTGGGTTTTTCGAATCGCCGAATTTCGCGCCCATGACTTTTTCAATTTGTTGCATGGCTTTGACGACATCGGCGCGCAGCGATTTGGGATACGTCCGCTTGTTCGCATAAAAATAAGTACAAACTTCCGTGGTAATCGTAAAGCCCGCCGGCACCGGCAAGCCGAGACTCGCCATTTCGTGCAAATTCGCGCCCTTGCCGCCGAGCAAATTTTTCATCTCCGCGCGGCCTTCGGCTTTGCCGCCGCCAAAGGTGTAAACGTATTTGGTCGCGAGCTTGCCATTGCGCGAGACGCTTGCTTTTTTAACCGGGACTTTCTTAGCTGCTTTAGCTTTAGTTTTGACAACTGCCATCTGGTGTTGCTCCTCAGAATAGTGTTCCTGCATGTTATCGCCAGTTTTGCTGCTTAAAATAAAACTGACCGGGCATTCTACCTGACCGGTCAGTCACCGCGGCAAAAGTTTTATGAACGTTGCGACAACAGGCGATTTTCAGCGTTTTTTGAATGAGTGAAGATATCATTACGAAGTGCGAAGCGACGAGGAATCTTTTGAGCAACAGCTTTCTCGTCCCGCGCGCGGAATTCGAAATGACAACCTTTTCACTTAAGTGAAAACGCGGTATGTTATGGTTTGTTTTTTTCACTGCTTAAAATTGCCGAATACACCGGCGTATTCGACAAAACTTCCACTGCTTTTTTGATCACGGGATCATCATCAAACGTGGCTTCCACCTGCGAGCGCGAGCCGAATAACTTGGCTGCGATTTCCTGCTCCAACTCGCGGCGAATAAAATCTTGACTTTTGGTGAAATCGTCTTCTTTTTCGCGCTGCAGCGCCTGCTCCAGCGCCGTCAGGCTGCCCTGAATATCTTTAAGGTAGCCTTCTTTTTCCGCCGTTTTTTTCAACTCGGCGAGTTGCAGCTCGCTTTGCGAAGTGTAGGAGAATTTTTTGTCGCGCGTAAATTGGCGAAATTCGCCGAGTATGTTTTCATCAATCACAAAATCGCGTTGTTTTAAATTCGGATGCTTGCTAACATAAGCGACGGCATAATTAAATGCGGCGGATTTGTAGCGCAAGGCGGCTTCAAAACGCGACAGTTTGTCGGCAATCACCTCGACATCCGGCTTGATGCCGCCGCCGCCGTATACAATGCGGCCATTTTTTGTGCGAAACGCCGGTTGCGGCGCCGGTTCGGTTTTTTCATCTTTTGAGGCTTTGCCGTCAGTCAAATCCGTCTCGGTTACGTCGGCGAGCAATTCTTCGCCATTTTCCGAGCGCGGCCGATCTTTTTGGATGCAGCGACCACTGGGGTCATAATATTTTGCCGTGGTGATTTTGAGCGCCGCGTCGCGGTTGAGCGAAACCACGGTTTGCACCAACCCTTTGCCGTACGTCGTCTCGCCAATCAGCACGCCGCGATCCAGATCTTGCACGGCGCCCGCGACAATTTCCGAAGCGGAGGCGCTGTTGCCATTCACCAAAACCACGAGTGGCAGCGCGCCGGCTTGCGGATCTTTACCGGAGCGATATTCCTTGTCGCTGCCATCGGAGCGGCCTTTCGTAGAAACGATTAACTCGCCTTTTTTGACAAAATTTTCGGAAACTTCCACCGCCGCTTCGAGCAGGCCACCGGGATTGTTGCGCAAATCGAGAATCACCGCTTTCAAACCCTGCGCTTTGAGATCGCGAATGGCCTGACTCACTTCGTAGCCCGCATTTTTCGAGAAGCGCGACAATTTGATGTAGCCGATGCCGTCGCGAATCATGCCGGAGTAGGTGACGTCATGTACGGTAATTTCAGCGCGCACCATGTGAAACTCCAGCGGCAGCGGCTCGCCTTCACGCGCAATTTTGAGCGTCACCGGCGTGCCGATTTCGCCGCGCAAACGATTCGCGACTTCGTCGACTTTCATGCCTTTGGTCGTCGCGCCGTCCACCTCGACAATGCGGTCGCCTTCGCGAATGCCCGACTTCAATGCGGGCGTGCCGTCTGACGGTTGCTCGACCACGGTCGGCCAACCCTCGCGGGTGCTGATGACCATGCCGAGGCCGCCGTATTTGCCGTGGGTAATGATTTGCAACTGCGTGTTATCTTCTTTCTCGATCAACACCGTGTAGGGATCGAGCGTTTCCAACATGCCGTTGATGCCGGCTTTCATGAATTTGTCGGGATCAACCGGATCGACGTACTTGCGGGAAATTTCTTGATAGATCAGGCTGAACACTTCCATGTTCTTGCGAATTTCATACACGTAGTCGGCGCTGACGCTGACTCCCCAATTAAAGGCCCAGCCGGCAACGGTGAGCGCCGCGGCGCTTAACACGACAAAAATGGCGGTGCGTTTTTTCAACATGATGTTTTCTCCGAAAAGTGTTTCATTTTTATTTGCGCTTCGATCCTCGAAGTTATATTTTGGTCGACATTCTACGCTGCAGAAACAAAGTAATACGGCTCGATATTATATTTTAAAACTCAGTCTTTGCCGCAAAGTTGCATTAATTTCCTGGGAAACGGCCTCAAGACTCTGCGTACCATCTAAGACGACGAAACGTTCCGGCTCGGCTTGCGCCAATTGCAAATAACCTTGTTGCACGCGCTGGTGAAACCCATGATCCTCGCGTTCGAGACGATCCAACGGTTTGCCGCTCAAGCGTTGGCGTGTGGCGGCCACCGCGAGTGAGATGTTTAATAAAAAAGTTATCTTGGGCAAAATGTCCCACGTCGCAAAGCGATTGACGCGACGCACAAAATCCAAATCAATTTGCCGGCCAAAGCCTTGAAAGGCTGTGGTGGAATCGACAAAACGGTCCGCGATGATGATTTTTCCAGCGGCCAACAGCGGCTGAATTTTCTCGCGCGTAATTTGCGCGCGCGCGGCGGAATAAAGCAAGATCTCGGTGCGCTCAGTCATGCTGCTGTGTTTGGCGTCGAGCACAATATTGCGAATGGCCTCGGCAATCTCTACGCCGCCCGGCTCGCGCAACAATTCGGCCTCGTAGCCCGCGGCACGTAGCGTTTCAAACAATCGGCGGGCTTGCTCGGTTTTACCGGAGGAATCGATACCCTCGAAGGAAATGAAGATGCCGGAC
>CAYZFF010000317.1:0-5541 GCA_964477305.1 uncultured Cytophagia bacterium | reverse complement strand
GGCCGAGCATGCGGATTTGTTTCGCAATCGTTTTGGCAAAAGCCAACCGTCGCAGGTTATTAAAGAAATTGAAAGCCGTCCGGCCGAAGCGGCGCTGCAGGTCACGCACGCCGCGAATGGCAAAATGGCGCCGCCGCCACCGAGCCGGATTCCGGCGCGACTCCGTCTAATTTCCGGCAATCATCAAGTCGCTGATGCCGGCGCGATGTTATCGAAAGCGTTGGAAGTCGCCGTTGAAGATCAAAACGGCAAGCCGATGAAAAATGTGACGGTGACGTTCGAGGGGAATGGCAGCATGATCACCTTTGACAACGGCGAAAATCTTCGGCAAATTGATACCGATGTTATCGGCCGCGCCAAAGTACAGGCGAAATTAGGCAAATTGCTGGGCAAGCACAAGATCGTCGCGCGCGTTAATGGCGAAACCGATTTGAGTGAAATGTTTGAAATCGAGAGCAAGGTCGGCGCCCCGGAGAAATTGATTGTGCTTTCCGGCCATCTGCAAACAGCGCAACCGGGCGCCCAAGTGCCGGAAGCCTTGCGATTGAAATTAGAAGATGCCTGCGGCAATCCGGTGCCGGAGCAATCCGTGCTCTTTGAGGTGACTTATAATTCCGGTCGGTTGGACCGTGATAAAGCCCGCCTTGACGTTAAAACAAATGATGAAGGCATTGCCTCAGCCGGATTTCGTCTTGGCGACACCCCGGGGGTCAATATCGTTAAAGCCACAGTGAAACCGCGCGGCGGGCGCAAGCTGGAAACTTCTTTTGAGTCAATGGGAAGGGAGTAGCGGCCTATGGGCAACGGCGCCATGATCATGCGTTATATCGATATTTGCCTAAACCTGCTGTTTGGTTTTATTTGTTTTTCGGAATTGAGCCAGCCCGGCAAAATTGAATTGCCGACGACCGTGGAACTGAAGCCCGGCCACCCGGATGCGGAAATGGTGGTGTTTGTCGGCGTGCAGAACAACGGGATTTATTTGCTCGACGGCGAAAAGATTCGTACACCGGAAATCGCCGTGGTTGCGCAATATTTGTTGAACAAGAAAAACGAGCTTACGCAAAATAAATATAAAATGCGTGTGCGGGTGCGCGCCAATTACGACACTCCGACGCGCTATGTAATGCACGCGGTAAATATTTGCGACCAACTCGAGGTGGCACGCAGTGTCGTTGTGCGCATCGGGAAAAAAGTTAAAATATGAAAGGCAGTTAGCTTGTAGCTGGCAACTGGTAGCTCGTTAAAATTTTTCACGAACCAACCATCGACCAGCAACGAGCAACCAGCAATCAGACATGGGCAATGCGGGAATGGTTATCCGCTATATCGATATTGCACTGACAATGTTATTCGGATTCATCGCCATCAGTGATATCGAGCGCAAAACGCAGATGAATTTGCCGCGCGACGTCGCCGCGGTCACGGCGCCCTCAAAACTGAAAACGGTCTCGGTGCTGGTGCTGGAAGGGCCGCGCTACACCGTGATGGACGGCGCGTTAGAGGTTGCCAGCGACACTGATTTGCATAAAATTGAGCAGGTGATGCTGCTGTTGCGCAAAAACTATTTGGATCAACAGGAAGACGTGATTTTTCTCATTCAGCCCGACCCGAATGCGCCGATTCAATTGACGGTGAATGTGTTGGATGTTTGTGAACGTAATCACTTTGCGAAGAATATTAATTATGTCGAGTCTGGCGTATAATCTCTACAGCCGCTTTCAGCGTATTGAGCCGGAGAAATTGTGGACGTATATTTTAACCACCGTGTTGGTGGTGGCGATCTACGCGGGCGTTTTGCAATTGCATTTTGCCGCGCCGCGTTTTGCCGTCGAGAAATTTGCGGAGATTGATTTCACGAAATTTGAACCGCTCCAACCGATAGCGCTGGGCAGTAAGAGCCGTCCTAAAGCCCGCATTGAAAATCTTCGTGTGGAAAATAGCATGATGCCGGCTAATGTGGCGCCAAATGAATTGCCGCAAATCGATGTCAAAACTCTGGAAGCGCTGACTCAGGTGGTCGATCAAACGCCGAACGATCTGGCTTTGGTGCAACGCACGGCCGCGTTGCCGAATGCCGTGAAAATGTCGGAAGCACAAATCGGAGCGGCGGTGATGCCGCTGCTCAACGCGCCGGTGGTGCAAAAGAGCGCCAGTGGCTTGGCAGTGTTTGGCACGCCGAGCAATGTTTATAATCCTCGGCTCGATACGCCGCGCAAAGGTTACGGCGGCCAGGTGAGCCAGGAAGGTTATTCGGCCGGGCGCGTTGCCGCAACCCTCAACGATCCTAAAAGCGGTTATGCCACCGGCCGCACCGTGCCGATTGTGGCCGACCGCAAAACGGAAGAAACCGGCCCGGAAAAAGTCGTGCTGAAGGGCGCCGGTGAAAACGATTGGAAAAGCCGCGACCTCAGAAAACTTTTTCATGAGTTGTTGGAATGGATGCACAAAAATCCCCACGAATTTCCGCCGGCCCTGCGGCAATATATGCGCGTTAAACCGGGCGACGTTACCTCACATGTGGCGATTACGGCGAATGCCGACGAGTATGAGCTGTTTCTGTTGTGCAACGCCGCTTCGGAAGATTTCGGGCTATTGCTCGTGGCCGCCGGCGACAGCACGCAAGCGATCTGTTTGCGCGATACCGGTTTTCGCAAGCAAAGTTTTTATTTGAGCAAAGGCATCGCCAGCCGCAATGAAGCCGCCGCGATTGGATCGGTGAGCATGTTGGAGCAACGTCCGACCTTTCAAGAAACTTCAAAGTTTTACAATATCTTTTTATCCTGGTGGGATAAGACCAAAGCAGGAGGTTTGAAGAAGTCATGAAGACACGCTGTCATTTTCTCATTGGATGGAGTTTGATTGCTGTGGGCCTTGCCGGTTGCGGTGGGAGCGGGGCCTTGCGGGATTATCGAGCGTTAAAAGTGCCGCCGGGAATTTCGCCGCTGGTGGCGGCTCGTGCGGATTCGATTGCGGCCGGTTTATTTGTGACGATGAAAAACGAGCGCGAAGCCGGCGCACTTTTTGAAAAAGGCCGGCAATATTATAATGTCAGTGATTCACTATGGCTGGTGTTGGATAACGCTAAAAAAGCGTCGATCAAATCCGTGCGGGCCGACGATTCGCTCGCGGCGGTGAAGCAGACCATTCCCGGCACGCTGAAATTGCAGGAAGCCGCCCAGAATCTGCAAACGTTTGACCGCACACAGGAACAGCGGTTGATGATTCAAGCGAGTTATAATTTAAAGGAAGCGCAAAAATATTTAGAGCGCTCGGTGCAGTTGAATCCGTTCAATGCGCCGGTGCAAAATTACCTGGCGCTCACTTATAAGTTGTTGGCGCAGCGGTTTCCCAAAGACATGTCGTTTGAAAAAGCCCTGCACATCTGGGGCACCCTCGCGCGTCTGGAGCCGGGCGAGTATTTGCACTATTATAATCTCGGCTCGACCTATTTTGCCGAGCAGCATTGGGCAGATGCATTGGAGAATTTTAAAAAGTCGGAAGAAGTGCTGCTGGCCTCCGCGGAAGTGAATCCGCGCCGCCTGCAAAATCCGGCCTTGCCCGTCGAAGCGACGATTGACACGACGTATCATTTTCTTTCGGTTTATTTTCAGGCGCAGGCGGCGATGAAACTGCTTGACGCGCCGCCGGCGTTGCAGAAATTGCATCATGCCAAAACGCTGACGCGCAACCCGGAATACTTCGCGATCATCGAATCTAATGTTAAATGGATTAATTGGGACGACGGCAATATTTACGGCTCGGTGCTGAAGGACTCTGCCAATGCGCTGGCCACGCGCGGCGAATTTGATGCGGCGGGAAAAATTTATGAGAATTTGATCAGCCGCATGCTGAAAACCAAGCGGGCCAAGGATGAGATTAGTTGGACCTACGCCGCGATTGAATATCGCAACCTCAACAAAAAAGCCTCGGCGGTGTCACGCTTGTACGAAGTGATTCAAACGATTCCCAAAAGCGCGACCGGCACGCCGTTCGATGCGGCCTACAAAGATTATTTTGAAGCGTATGGCACGATGTGCTACAACATGGGGGTCGACACGCTGCGCAGCGACCGCCGGTTGGCGTATTCTTATTTTGCGCAAGCCGCGGAGATTGAGTGGAGCGGCCGCGGCAAAAGCTACATGTTCATGGCTGATCTCTCCCGCGCCAACCCGCAACTGGCGATTGCCAACGGCGAGCGCGCCGTGGCGCTGGCCTCGCAGCTCGCACCCGATGAATTGCAAAACTTATACAAATTGCTGGTCGATGGTTATCGCCGTTCCGGACAGGTCGATAAAGCCAGAAATTATTTTGATAAACTGCGGGCGATGCAATAACTCAGCGCTTGAATTGCCGTTCCGTTGTTAAATAGTTGCAGGGCAGAATAATTTAGCGGTAGAAATCTTTTGGCGTTAATTTATTCTGTCTAAGTTTTTGAAGGATTTTGGTTACAGGGAAACAAACCATGCCAACAAGGAAGTTTTTTGCCGCTGCAATTTTTGCTGCGGTTTTATCGTTTTCCTCCGTTTTCGCTCAAGTTAATAATCAGGTCTACGTCACCCGCAAAACCGTTCCAGTCGCGACCATCAAAGACCGCCCGACGATCAATTTTTTTGTCGAGCAATATTTTATTCCCGAGCAAAAGATTGACAGCATTGAAGTCGTCGATATTCTTGGTGATGGCTTTAATGAGAAAGACGTGCTGGAAGTTTACCCTTCCAAACAACTCTTCAGTCTTAGCGAGTCCGACACCGCACTGGCGGTGATGCGCAACTGGAAGCGCAGCAGCTTCATCGAAGTGGTTGCCGAGAAAAATAAAAACGGTGACTACGTGGCACGCTCCACGTTTCCGGCAGCGCGCGCCATGTTTGCCGGTTTGGTTCGCCTCGTCGCCAAAAATTACATTGGACGCCGGTTAACCCTGCAATTCGATTTCGACGGCTCCGATCAAGGCGCCGCCTCTCTGCAGATTTGGGGTTTTCAGGAAAATGAATTGCTCCGCCCGCCAAAGCCCGACGAACAATTCGCCCACGATATGATGTTTTACACGCGCTCCGACACGATTTTCGTGGAGAAGCCGGTTTATGATGTGATTTACATTCATCAGACGGTGAGAGACACCGTGCGCGTGAGAGGAAGTAAGTAAGCCGTTACAAATGGTGATGAGGAAAAGGCTTTTATACTTCCGCAAAAGTTTGGACGCAAGTCGAGCGTTTTATTTTTTAATTATTGCAACGTTCTGGCAATAAATAAATGTTGATCGCAGTTTCTACTTGATCAGCATATAAATAAACCCCGCGTACTTCGTCAAAACTCCAGCGCTCCAACGGCGAGTGCCGGGGCTGGCGCGTGAATTGAATAATCCCCGGTTTGGCCCACCCGCGTAGTAGCCCTCCCATAACAAAAGAGTGCTGCACAAAAATGAGCGACCAGCGCAAGCGCAGCACCAGCCATGAGATCATCAAGAGTGTTCGGCTTTTTTGTTTCATAAAACAACAGTTGCAATCCTCGAAATTTTTGTTATATTCCGAATTGAACGTA
>CAYZFF010000316.1:0-5547 GCA_964477305.1 uncultured Cytophagia bacterium | reverse complement strand
CCAAAGAGAAAAGCGGCGGGCAAGACGCCCAGCGGATGCAGGCGTCCGAGCATCGCCACCGCAATGCCGGTGTAGCCGTAGCCCGGCGAGATATTTTCATACAGCCGGCCGGTCACGCCGGCGACTTCAATCGCGCCGCCAATTGCCGCCACCCCTCCGCTTAAGGCGAGGGCAATGGCAATATGCCGCGACACATTCATGCCGGCGACCCGCGCCGCGCGGGGATTCTGCCCGATGACACGCAGCCGAAATCCCATTGGCAAGCGAAATAAAATAATCCACAAAATAACGGCGAGCAACACGACGATGAGCACGCCACTATGCAGTCGCGTTCCCGGCCAGAGTTGGGGCAATCGCGCAAGGTCAATAAGACGATCCGACTGCGGATAAGTCCGCGCGGCTTCTTGTAAAGGGCCGTGCAAAGCATAACTGAGCAACTGCATCATAATGGCATTCAACATGATCGTGCTGATCACTTCCGACACGCCGCGTTTTTCGCGCAACCAGCCGACCATCATGCCGAGAATCGCGCCGGATAAAAAAACGCCGGCCGTTACGCTCAACCAGAAAAAAGGCGTAAAAAAGTTAGACGTGCTCACACCGAAAATGGTGATCGTCATCGCCCCCGCAATGAATTGGCCTTCGGCGCCAATATTCCAGATACCGGCGCGAAAAGCCAATGCCACTGCCAGCCCGGTGCAAACCAGCGGCGTTGTTTTCAGCAGCGTCTCACTCAAACTGTAAACATCACCAAAGGCACCCTCCCAGATCGTGCGCAACACGAGAAGCGGCGATTGATTGAAAAAGCTAACCAACAGCGCTGCCGCCAGCGAAGCACTGATGAAAGCAAAAATCGAGGGCAACAGCGATAGCAAAAATTCTCTCGTGGTCTCAGTGAACCGTCGCACTCGCCCTCCCGGTCATCCAAAGTCCAACCTGTGTTGCAGAGGTTGCCGCCGTGGCCCAACCCATTAACCGGCCCGCGTGCATAACAAAAAACCGGTCACACAACGCATAAATTTCTTCAAGGTCTGTCGAAAACAACAAGATCGCACCGCCACGCTGTTGCATATTTCGCAGACGGGTATGAATGGCAGCGGTGGCCGCAACATCGACGCCCCACGTCGGATTCATGGCCACCAGCACTTCGGGGTTGGTGCTGAGCGCACGCCCGAGTAAAAATTTTTGTTGATTACCGCCGGAAAGCTCGCGTAATTTTTGTTCCGGGCCTTTGCAGACCACATTAAAATTCTCGATGACGGTTTTCGCTTGGAAATTGATTTGGGCGGCCGCCAGCAATCCGGCCCGGCGGAATTCATTGTCATCGCTGCGTTCCAGGATAAAATTTTCGGCCACCGAAAAATCAGGCACAAACGCCTCGGACGAACGATCCGGCGGAATAAAACCAATACGCCGGCGATCCAGCGGCCGAAGAGATAAATTCGGGATTTTCCAGGCAATGGTTCCAGCTTCCGGCCGGCGCAAGCCCATAATCGCTTCGGCCAATTCGTGTTGGCCGCTGCCATCAACGCCGGCGACGCCGAGAATTTCACCGGCAGTCAATTCAAAAGAAATATCATTCACGGCTAAAAGCCGGCGATCATTGTAAACTTTCAGATTCGTGGCTTCCAACAAAACCGCGGGCGTGCCGGTTATTTCACGCTGATTGGATTGCATCGGCGGAATGATTGCGCCGATCATCATTTGCGCCAGGTTTTCAGCGGTCGCTGAACTCGTGTCTAACGTTATAACGTTTTTCCCGTTGCGCAAAATAGTGATGCGATTGCTAATCTGCAAAACTTCATCGAGTTTATGGGTGATAAAAATAATGCCTTTGCCTGCAGCCTGCAAGCCGCGAATGGTGGTGAAAAGCGTTTCAACTTCCTGCGGCGCCAACACGGAGGTGGGTTCGTCAAAAATAATAAATTTTGCCTGGCGAAACAACGCCTTAATAATCTCAACGCGTTGTTTCTCACCAACGCTCAGTTCACTTACCGGCGTTCTGGCTTCAAGGGCAAATCCGTTGGCGTTGATGAAAGCTTGAATTTGTCGATGCAAATCACGCGGAGAATAAAAAAATCGCGACGGCGTTCCCAATATGATATTTTCGGCAATCGTGAGCGTATCAATGAGAGAAAAATGTTGCTGCACAAAACCGAGACCGTATTGCATCGCCACGGCCGCCGAGCCAATTTTAACCGGTTGCTCGTCAAAAAAAATGGTGCCGGCGTCGGGATGATAGAGACCGTACAAAATTTTCATCAACGTTGATTTACCCGCGCCGTTCTCACCAAGCAGCGCATGAACTTCGCCAGCTTGTAGCGTAAGATCAACACCGGCGAGCGCTTGAATCGTGCCGAAATGCTTTGCAACGGCCTGTAACCGTATCTCCTGAACACCGGATGAGGCGTGTAATGTCTCAATGGTCATATTATACAAATGTCATTCCGGAGGAATCTTTTCATCTCAAGCACAATGCTTTTGCGAAAAAGGATTCTTACAGAATGACATTCTTTGATTGAGCTGGTTTCAAACTTTGCTCGGAACCTGCACCGTTCCGGCGACAATCTGTTTTCGAATTTCCTCGATTCGCGTCAAAACTTCGGGCGGAATTTGTGCTTGTAATTTAGCATTAAGCTCGAACGTGACCACGCCTTCGGGCATGCCGAGGCGATAAACTTTTCCTGCAAATTTGCCGTCGCGTACAAGCTGCGCCATTTCAACAAAAGCGGCGGGAATGTTGCTCACACAACTCGCAATGATGTGCCGGGGATCAACTTCATTTTGATTTTTATTGGTGCCAAACACGAAAACGTTGCGTTCCGCCGCGGCTTGAAAGACTCCGGCGGCAGCGGCATCCGCATTGTGAATCAAAAAATCGCAACCTTGATCCAGCAGCGCCAGGGCGGCTTGTTTCGCCGCACCGACGTCTTCCCAATTGCCGACAAAACTCCGCGTCACTTTAATGTCCGGGTTGATCGATTGCGCCCCGGCGGTAAAGGCGTCAAACGTGCTGGCCACGGGCGGAATTTCCATGCCGCCCACCATGCCCAATTTTCCAGATTTGCTCATCATCGCGGCCAGCGCGCCGGCGAGATAAGTGGCGTGTTCCAATTCAAATACCATCGGCGCCACATTCGCCCGGACAGTGTTGCCAGAGGTCGTGATGAAAACGGTTTTAGGAAAATCTGGCGCTACGGCAGCCGCCGCATCTTGAAATTCAAAGCCGTGCCCAAAGATGAGCTGATAATCTTTGCGGGCAAAATCACGAAAGGCTTCTTCAAATTCTGCCGGCGTTTTGGTTTCAATCTGCGTGATCTGCGCGTTCAGTTCTTTCTCAATTCGCTGCAGGCCCTCGTATGCCGCGGCATTCCAACCGGCATCACTCACCGGGCCGGGGCTTAACAACGCGACCCGGAATTGAGTCGTTGCCGCTTTTTCTTTTGCGCAGGAAACAGCCAACAACAGCACAAGCCCAAGAACAAATTTCTTGCAGAACAGTTTCATAAATTCTCCAACGTGGAATAAATTAAACCAGGACGATTGCAATAACCCCAACCAGCAACACGAGGCCGAGCGCGAATCCCATCTGCCGGCCAAAGATTTTTGTTCCCAGTAAAAATGCGATCGCGCCTTTCATGAGGGTATTTGATAACGCCGCCAAAATAATCGCGCGGGTTGCGGTTGAAGCCTCGAGCGATTCTCGCGCCAGCCGCGCAACAGTTAATGTAATGGCATCAACATCCGTCAAGCCCGCCAACACGGCGGTAAAATAAAGGGCGCGGGTGCCGATGAAATCTAATGCCGCTTTCGCGATGAACAAAATCAGCACGAAAAGCAAGGCGAACTTCAACGCCGGCACAATCGAAAATGGATTGGTGAATTGCATTTCCGTTGTTGGTTGGCGGCTACGTTCCATACGCCAAAACCAACCGGTAGCGATTAAACCAGCAGTCATCATGCTCATTAAAGGAAAAATAATATTCGGCAGCAACGTCGAATTGACGGCGCTGATTTCAATCAACAAACGCGGAAACATTGTTGTTGAGGCGATAACGGCTCCGAGTGCCAGCAGACGCGAGAGCTCGACGTTCTGTTTGCTGCGTTGCGCGAAGCTTACCGCGAGGGCAGTACTCGAGACCAATCCTCCGAGCAAGCCAATCAATGGAATGCTGCGCTGCGGGCCGACTATTTTAACCAACACATAACCGGTAAAACTAATTCCCGCCACTAAAATCACCAGCAGCCAAATTTCGGACGGATTAAAAACATTTAATGGGCCGAAGTTGCGGTTGGGCAAAAACGGCAGAATAACGATGGAAATAATCGCAAACTTGAGGGTGGCATAAATATCTTCGTAACTAATTTTACCGGTGAGGGCTTTGAAACTCGGCTTCAACGCCAGCAGCGTCACCAGTGCAATCGTCGTTACACTGGCAAAAAACAATTCGCCGGTGGCGATTATAACGCCAATCAAAAACGTCAAAAGCGCGGAAACTTCGGTGGTGGTGCCGAAATGTCCGGCGGTACGGACGCTGAGAAAATATGAAATCACAATCAACGTGCCGACGATCAACAACGCGCCGAATAAAATGAATGGCGAAATCTCTGCCGCGAGATAACCGGAAATCGTGCCCAACAATGCCAGCAAGGCAAAAGTCCGGTTGCCGGCAAATAATGGCTCGCCTTCACGGCGCTGGGAAAATTCGCGTTCGATACCCACCAACAAACCCAGCGCGATGGCGAGGCCAAGACGTTTAAACAGTTCGAGTTCCACGTTTTCAACATAATAGAAATGCGGCAGTTTTGCAACCCCGATTTTACCTTTTATAATCGAGACCGCCGTCCCAACCAGTTCGAGGAAATGAAGGACGATCGGGGTTTAACTTTTATATGTATGATTTAAGGAAAAAGGAAAAACATTTTTTTGACTTGCCGAGATAATCTTACTATATTGTCATCGTCTGGGTCAGACAAAATTTATGAAAGCCGAATTTGCCGAATCATCCGGATAAAAGCGCATAAAACCAAGAGGAGTTGAGCATGGAAATTTATATCGTCAGGCACGCGATTGCCATGGAACGCGATGAGTGGATGGGCAGCGATGAGAAGCGTCCTCTCACAGAGAAGGGCAAGAAGAAGATGGAACAAATCGCGCAAGGACTGGCGGCGCTGGAGATTGATTTTACGCATATTTTCTCCAGCCCACTGGTGCGCGCGCAACAAACCGCGGAGATTTTGCAAAAAACTTTAAAAATCGACCATCTTGATGAAACGGATTTGCTGGTGCCGTCCGGCGATCCCGCCGCGATCATGCCATTTCTCAACAAACTGTCGGACGACACCAAAGTGGCGCTGGTGGGGCATGAGCCGAATGTCTCGGAATTGTTGAGCTATTTGCTCAGCGGACAACATAAAAGTTTTTCGGTGTTCAAAAAAGGCGGCGTGGCCATGCTGGAAGCTTTTTCGCCGCCGCGAGCAGGCCAACTCACCTTGCGCTGGTTCATGGAGCCGAACCATTTGGTGGCGATTGGCGAGGCGAGGTGA
>CAYZFF010000315.1:2125-5561 GCA_964477305.1 uncultured Cytophagia bacterium | reverse complement strand
TCCCAAGTCAAGCCCGGCGTCGAAATCCTCATCACGAAACAATTGAATCTGATCGAAGGCAAACGCGTTGGCCTCATCACCAACCCGACAGGCGTGACCGCGGATTTGACTTCGACGATTGATGTGTTGCACAATTTGCCGAAGGTGAAATTAACCGCGCTGTTCGGCCCGGAGCACGGCGTGCGCGGTGATGCGTTTGCCGGCGAGAAAGTCGGCCACAGCGTCGACCGCAAAACCGGCGTGCCGATTTACTCGCTCTACAACGGCCCATTTGCGCCGCCGACGCCGGAAATGTTGAAAAATATCGAAGTGATGATTTACGATATTCAAGACATCGGTTCGCGCGCGTACACGTACATTTACACGATGGCGCTGGCGATGCAGGGCGCGGCAAAGGCGGGCATTCCCTTCATTGTTTTGGATCGGCCCAATCCGCTCGGCGGGAATTTGATCGAAGGCCCGGTGTTGGATGAACGCTTCAAATCCGGCATCGGCATGTATCCGATTCCATATATTTACGGCCTCACCGTCGGTGAGCTGGCGAAATTTTTTAACGAGGAATTTGGCATTCACGCCAATTTAATCGTCGTGCCGATGGAAGGCTGGCGCCGCGATATGTTTTTTCCCGACACCGGTTTGCCGTGGGTGCTCACTTCGCCGCACGTGCCGCATCCGGAAACGGTGTTTCATATTGCGGCCACGGGTAACATCGGCGAATTGCAATCGCTCTCTGAAGGCGTCGGTTATACATTGCCATTTGAAATTATCGGCCAGACCTGGATCGAGCCGGAGCAACTGGCTGCTGAATTGAACCAGCGCCGGCTGCCCGGCGTGCGGTTTCGGCCGTTGTATTTTCGGCCGTATTATTTTGCCCATAAAGACCAGCAACTCGCCGGTGTGCAAATTCATTTGCTGAATGCCCGCGCGTTTCAGCCGATGCTGACGCAGTTGCACCTGCTCGCCGCCGTGCTCAAATTATATCCGGCGCAGCCGATTTTCAATGCGGCGCGCGTGTCGAGTTTCGACCGCGCGATGGGAACCGATCAAGTGCGGCTGGCCCTACTGCGCGGCGACACGCCGGAGACAATTGCAGCAGGATGGGAAAAAGATTTGGCGAGCTACCGGCAGAAAAGAGAAAAGTATTTGTTGTATCGGTAAATTTTTTAAACACAAAGGTTGTAGAGACGGATCGACGACCCGTCTCTACAATTCCTCAAATCCCAACCCCGCGATTTTCCAAAAATCCTCTTGCCTTTCTCTTTGCCTTTGTTTAATTTCAATAGCTGCTGATTGTTGCAGCATTCGATTACGTAAAAAAGCATTGGCCAAGGCCCGCGCAATCTGAGCATGCCCAACCCCGCCAGGGCCGGAAGGCAGCAACGGTCAGCGTTGCAAAGATGTGCCGTGGGGCACCTTGGCCAATTTTATGCTGTCGGGTGATTGTCATTCTGGAAGAATCTTGTTTGCCTCCAGCAAGCTTCTCAGGTTCTAAAAGAATTCCTCCGGAATGACACTTCAAGGAAAGCGGAATGAGCTACCTCGTGCTGGCGCGCAAATGGCGGCCGCGACAATTTTCGGAGGTGGTGGCGCAGGAACACGTCACCCGCACGCTGGAAAATGCGATCACGCAAAATCGGCTCGCCTCCGCTTACCTGTTTACCGGGCCGCGCGGCGTCGGCAAAACTACGATGGCGCGGCTGCTCGCCAAAGCCGTGAATTGTGAAACCGGCCCGACGATAACGCCGTGCGACGCCTGCTCGATGTGCAAGGAAATTGCCGAAGGCCGCAGCCTTGACGTGCTGGAAATCGACGGCGCCTCGAATCGCGGCATCGATGAAGTCCGCAATCTGCGCGAGAATGCGCGCTACACGCCGGCGCGCGGCAAGCGCAAAATTTATATCATCGACGAAGTCCACATGCTCACGGAGCCGGCGTTCAACGCGCTGCTCAAAACGCTGGAAGAGCCGCCGCCGCATGTGGTGTTTATTTTTGCGACCACCGAAGTCCACAAAGTTCCCGCCACCATTCTCTCGCGCTGCCAGCGTTTTGATTTTCGCCGCGTGCCACTGCCGGAAATTATCGAACAACTGCGCAACATCTGCGGCAAAGAAGGCGTACAGATTGACGACCAGGCGCTGCTGTTGGTGGCCAAGAAAGCCGAAGGGAGCATGCGCGACAGCCAGAGCTTGTTGGATCAAGTTATTGCCTATTGCGGCCAGCAGGTGACGGGCGAGGAAGTGGCGCAGCTCTTTGGCATTATCGATCAGGAGATTTTTTTCTCCTGCACCGACGCGATGATGCAGCGCGATGCGGGCCGCGGGCTGACGCTCAGCGAAAAAATTTATACCACCGGCTATCATCTCGGTGAATTTCTCGACCGGCTGGCCGAGCATTTCAGCAATATTTTGACGACGCGGGTGACCAACAGCGCCACGCATTTGTTCGGGCTGGATGGTTATATCGAGCGTTACCAACAAGCGGCCGCGCATTTTTCGGAACTGGAGGTGATGCGCTGCATTCAGCTCATCACCGATATGCAGCTCAAGCTCAATCGCGTCAACAATCCGCGCGTGATGCTGGAGATGCTGCTGCTTAAAATGATTCAGCCGCCGGTCAGCGCCGATGCCGCCGCGAACGACGAAGCCTTAAAAAAAAAGTCGCAACCAGTTCTAAATAGCCCCGCCGCGCCGATGCCGGTTGCTGATCCCGGCGTCAGTGTGATTCCGCAAATGGCCCCGGTGGCCGAGGCTGCGCCGGCGCGAGCGGCCCGCTCCAGTTTGTTTGACATGATTTCCTCGGCGCAGAAGGTGCCGGTCTTGCAGGCAAAGGAAGCGGCGCTGCCGCGCAACACCAATGTCACCGACGAAAAAGCGGCGCTGGAAAAAATTCAGCAGAGTTGGCGTCGCATCCTCGAGCAAGTCACCGCGCAGCGCATTTCGCTCGGCGCATTTTTGGAATTGGGAGTGCCGGCGAGTTTGACCGATGCCACGCTCGAGATCTGTTTCGATCAGGGCAGCGGCTTTCAAATTAACTCGGTCAATAATCAGAAAACGTTCATTCAGGAAATTATCACGGCCGAGACGGGTTATCGCTTGCGCCTCGTTTGCCGGAAAGACGAAAGCCCCGCGCTGCAAGAAACACGCGGCCGCATTTTGCGAATGGCCACCGCCAGTTTCTCCGCGCCCGTGAATGCGATGGAAGCCACTGCTGAGCCGGATGAAGTGTTGAAAAGCAATGTGGTGACGGCAAACGGCGCCAGCGCGGTCAAAGTGAGCGAGCCGCCGCCAATCGCTGCACCAGCACCGGCTCCTGTGAATGGCGCGGCCAAACCGGCCCCGACTGTCGTGGCGCCGAAACCGCAGCCGCCGTTGCCGGCGACATTGAATGATTTGTACCAAGTTTATCCGGCCGTCAAAAAACTGGTCGAAGCGTTGGA
>CAYZFF010000315.1:0-2025 GCA_964477305.1 uncultured Cytophagia bacterium | reverse complement strand
TTCAATTTAAAATTCTTAATGTTTTTTGGAGAACAGTAATGGCCCGACTCGGCTTTTCGGAGATGTTGAAGCAAGCGCAACAGTTGCAGGAAAAATTCCAGCAAGCGCAAGAAGGTTTGATAAAAGTGCGCGCCGAAGGCGCCGCGGGCGGCGGCATGGTGACGGCCGTGGCAAACGGCAAGCAGGAAATTTTGCAAATCCGTATTGACCAGTCGGTTGTCGATCCGCATGATCTGGAGCTGTTGGAAGATTTGATTGTTGCGGCGGTAAATCAGGCGCTGGGCAAAGCCCAGGAATTAGCGAGCGCGGAAATGAACAAAGCCGCGGGCGGCGTGCTGTCAAATTTACCCGGCAATTTGAAAATCCCCGGCCTCGAGTAATTCGTATTATTTTAAGTGAGCCGCGATGCTTTATTCCTCCAACGCCGTTGAAGTCGCCATTGCCGCGCTCACCAAACTGCCGGGCCTCGGCCGTAAATCTGCGCAGCGGTTGGTGTTCTTTCTGCTTAAAGTGCCGCGCGCCGAAGTTGACGCGCTGGCCGCCGCGCTTATCGCGCTGAAAGAAAAAGTGCGCAGTTGTTCGCAGTGTTACAATATCACGGAAAGCGATCCGTGTCCGATCTGCGCCAATCCGCAGCGGGAGCGCCGTCTCCTCTGTGTCGTCGAAGAGGCGAGCGACGTGATGGCACTCGAAAAAACCGGCGAATTCCGCGGCCTGTATCATGTGCTGGGCGGTGCGCTGTCACCGTTGGACGGTATCGGCCCGGATAATTTAAAAGTGCGGGAATTGGTGGCGCGTTTACCAAGCGGCATCGAGGAAGTGATTCTCGCCACGAATCCGACGGCCGAAGGCGAGGCCACGGCGATTTATCTGGCGAATTTGCTGCGGCCGCTGGGCCCGCGGCTGACCCGCATCGCGCGCGGCATTCCGGTCGGCGGCGACTTGGAATATGCCGATGAAATCACCCTGACGCGCGCGCTCGAGGGGCGAGTGCAATGGTGACCCGGCCAGGGTCATGCTGAATTCAAACTTTCGTTGAACGAAGGTTGAAAATATAAATGCTCCACGGACGTTGACTTTGCGCTTTGAGATGCATCATGGGTCTTCCCAATCAACTCACAGTTTTGCGAATGATCTTGACGCCGCTGCTGGTTTATTTGCTGTCGCGTGAAAGCCTCAATTTTCGCTGCTATGCGCTGGTCGTTTTCCTGGTGGCCTCGCTGACGGATTGGTACGACGGCTATGTGGCGCGCAAATGGGGCATCGTCACGCAGTGGGGAAAGTTTCTCGATCCGCTGGCCGACAAAATTCTCGTGCTCACCATGTTTTGTGTATTTGTGTGGCTCGGCGTGGTTAAAACGTGGATGCTGGTGGTGATCGCCGCGCGCGACATCATTATGACGTTGCTGCGGCTGTACGGCGATTGGAAACGGCAGCCCGTGGTAACCAGCATGTCGGCCAAATGGAAAACCGTCGGCCAAATGACGGCGATTTACATTATTCTACTTTATTTGGTTATACAAGCGTACACGCTGGCCACCGGCATTAGCCCGGTGTGGTTGCATTGGTTGCAAGCCAGTCAAGCGTTGGACAAGATGATGTTGGTGGTCACCGGGATCACGCTGGCTACTGGCATTCAGTATCTGGTGGAAAATTGGCGACTGGTGCGCCATTTAATCTTTGCCTGCTTCCGGGTGTTCGATCCGGGGAATCTGGCGAAATGAAGCCTTCTTCCCATGCGCCTTTACTGCCGCGCCTGATTGCGACCGTCGGCTTCATCGGTTATTCTCCTCTGGCGCCCGGCACGATGGGGAGCCTCGTCATTGCCCTTGTTTTTTTCCTCTTGCCGCCGTATCTTACCATAGCGCATCAGGTTAGCTTTTTGGTGGCTTTGTTTGCCGTCGCCGTGTGGTCCGCCCAGCAAATGGCCGCGGCGCCTCGGCAGGCGACGCCCGGCAAAATCGATCCGCAGGAGGTGGTGATCGACGAAGTGATCGGCATGGCCGTCGCGCTGGCTTTCTTGCC
>CAYZFF010000314.1:0-5562 GCA_964477305.1 uncultured Cytophagia bacterium | reverse complement strand
GCGATAAAAAAAGCGGGGCGTTTTGCCATACGTCCAGAATTTTTAACTCGCTTACTGATCGGCGAACGCGCCGAGTTACACACCGCGCATTTCCGGCGGCCAGATAAATTTATGCAACTGCACTTGCAATTGCGCCTTGACGTGGTCGGCCAGCATCCATTCGGCTAACGGCCGCAAGGGCATTTCATTGAATACCGGCGAGAAAAGCAAATGAAAACGCGTGTCAAGGCGGTGTTGCCGGACAATTTGCAACGTCCAATCATAATCCGCCCGATCCTTAATAACGAATTTGATTTGATCGTGTGGTTGTAAAATATCGATATTGGGCCAATAATTTTTTTCAACCTCGCCACTGCCCGGGCATTTGAGGTCGACGATTTTAATGACACGCGGATCAAGCTTTGAGAGATCGAGACTGCCGCCGGTTTCAAGCAACACCGTATATTCGGCAGCCAGCAAACGATCACATAATTCGTAAATTTCTTTTTGCAGCATCGGCTCGCCGCCGGTAATTTCGACAAGTTTGCAGCCGTAGTCCGCGACGCGTTGCATAATGTCGTCGAGACTCTTCTCCTCGCCGCCGTAAAATGAATAGGCGGTATCGCACCAAACGCAGCGCAGGTTGCACGCCGTGGTGCGAATAAACACGCACGGTTGGCCGATAAAACTCGACTCTCCTTGAATGGAGTAAAAAATTTCGGTTAGGCGCATTATTCGAACTCCGTCGCCTCTCCGCCGCGCAACAAATACGCTTCGTTCACGCTTTTCAAAATCACTCTGCCGAGGTCAGGTACGTAACGTTCTTTGATCGGACGAATGACGATGCCTTCACGCATATGCACGGCTTTGCCGCTAATTGTTTCCGCGCCGCTCGTATGGGCGAGGCAATCCGGGCCAAACGGGCCGCGATATAAAACTTGCGCCATCGGAATGTCGCGCGTCGAGCAAATTCGGGCAAAGTCGTCATAATCGAGATAGTGGCCGTCAATTGATATATCGAAGACAAAAAAATTCGGCTCGCCTTTTTGCGTGCCGTAACCGAGATCCTGCACGCCGGCGCCAAAGGTTTCGCCGAAGAGCATGACATTGCCCAGGCCGGCGATTTTCTCGAACAACTGATATTTGCGCGCCATGCGCCAATACAGGTTTTTTTCATCTTCTTTAATGACGGTTCCGCCGCCGCCGTAACCTTTTGAAGACATTGCGCACACACCGCCAAGCCAGCCGAGCAGCGTACAAGTGCCGTGCACTTTTTCCGTGGCCACGACTTCTTCGCCGGGTTGCAGAATCGTTGGATAGCGTTTGATATTTTCGATATCGGTGTAACCGTGCCACCCCTGCGGGGCCGGCGCGAGTTCGCCAGTCATGTGCACAGGAATCGGCGGAATCCATTTAACGATGCCAAGTTCGGCAGTAACGTCGTCGCCTTCTTTCCACTTTGGTCGCGCCGGAAGCACCAAACCTTGCGAAAGCGCGCCACGCAATTTCACGGCTTTGACGCGATTCTTTTCCGGGCCAGCCAGCCGGCCAGCCAAGCCCATTTCTTCCACGAGCGCGGCTGGCAATAGCGAAGCTTCAGGAATGTAGGCCACGAGATCGCCGGTTTTAAATTGGCCTTTTTTCACGACACAATAATAGTCGTCCACTTTCGCTAATTCGAGCCGATCGGCATTGGCATGCGGAAACAGCTCGAGGCGTCGGACGAGAACGGCGAATGTTGACATCGAAAGCTCCGAAGCATCTGTTAAATCGTATAATGTGCGCTGATTCAAAAAATTGTTACACGTTGCACAAAACTAAATTTTTTTAATTTCTAACTGAATAATTTCCCACGCCTGGCGCGCTTGTTCATCTGTCATGCACAACGGTGGTGCGGCGCGGACAATGGTGCTGTGATGCAAGGTCCAGCCAATAATCAGGCCTTGGGCACGGCAACCCTGCACAAAGCGCTGCGTGGCTTTCGGGGTTTGAAACTCAATGGCAAAAAAACAGCCGAGACCGCGCACCGCACGAATCGACGCGGTCTTGCGCATCAATGTCTCTAATTCAGGTAGAAAATAATTTCCGAGGATGACGCTGCGCTCGATGAGATGTTCATTAAACAAAACCTTGAGCGCAGCCATCCCGGCGGCACAGCTTAACGGATGCCCGCCGAAGGTGGTGACATGCGCGAGCGGCGGATTTTCTGAAAGTGTTTTCATGATGTCGCGCCGGCCGATGAAAGCGCCCAGTGGCAACCCGCCGCCGAGCGCTTTTGCCAAACAGATCATGTCCGGTTTGACTGAGGGCCAATGCGCACTGGCAAAAATTTTTCCGGTGCGTCCGAAACCTGTCATCACTTCGTCATAAATCAATAACGCCCCAACTTCGTCGCAACGGCGGCGTAGCGCAGGTAAAAATTCCGGCCCCGGAATCCGCACACCGCCCTCACCCTGTACCGGCTCAACCAGGACCGCGGCGACGCTTTCATCAATAGAAGAAAGCGCGAAGAGATCATCAAAGGGTAGAAACTCGAACTCGGTTAACAACGGCAAAAACGGCGCCCGATACAACTCACTCGACATCGCCGACAATGCGCCGTAGCTATCGCCGTGATAACCGCCGGTGAAAGCAATATACTTTTTTCGTGTGGTAAATTTTCGCGCCGTTTTTAGGGCGCCCTCAATCGCTTCGGCGCCGCTATTGGAAAAGAAAACGACGCCATCCGCAACCGGTGATAATTCGGCCAACTGGCGCGCATACTCGACTTGCGCCTCCTGAACATACTCACCATATACCATCACATGTAAATGGCGATCAAGTTGCTGGCGAATGGCGGTGAGCACGGCCGGATGCTGGTGGCCAATATTTGCGACCCCAATGCCGGAGATAAAATCAACGTAGCGCTTACCGCCGCGGGTCAACAAATAAATGCCTTCGGCACGCTCGATTTCCAAACCGAGCGGCTCGGGTGAAGTTTGGCAGATGAATTTGAAAAAATTTTCGTTTATTGCCGTTGACATGATTTAGCCGCTCTTTTGTAACCGCAAACCATAAATCAAACGCTGCCACGCCGGATTGACCTCTTCGAGCCAGCCGCAGTTGGGCATTTGCGCCTGGCCGGCAAGCGCAAATGGCACGCGGTCAAACTTTTGATCTAATTCCGGTGCGTTCCAAAATTTTTGCAGTTCATTTGCAGAATTGCCCCAAATCAGTATATGCGCGCGATTTTGATAGCGTTGAAAAACTTCATCAAACGCCGTAATCGCAGCCACCGGCCACACGCGGATAAAACGACAGGCAACCCGCTCGTCCAAATCAAAATGCGTCGCGGCGGCAACCGTCCAATCCGTGCCTTTGCCGGCGAGCAGAATAATTTTTTCACCGGCGGCACCGCGTGCAACGAGAGCGCCGCGCCATTGCTGAACCATCGCCTGTTGCGCCGGCGAGCGTTTAAGTATCGGCAGCGTCACATTCATTCTCTCCATCGCCTGTGCAAGCTGGCGGCAAAAGACATCAACTTTTTTCCAATCCTCCGTGAATAAAAAAATCGCTTGCGGCGAAAGACAACCCATTTGCTCGAACATGCAAAAATCATAAGCAATTTTACGCACATGAGCTTGAGCACCGGCCGGATGCGCCAGTGTCAAACTAAAACGATCGCCAAAATCGACGAAACGTTTTCGCTGTTGGGTAAAGGTTGCAATGGTCTCATCATTACCAAAGGCCACCAGCGCCGGATGGCAGGCCATGACCGCTTCAGTCAAATCAACCTGCGTACGTGGCCACGTTAATGCGAGGAGACGCGCCGCGACTTCGGCATCATGTCGCGCCAGCGTCTCCAGGATCGCCGGCAGCAATAACGGCTCGGTGGAAGCATTCTTCACTAAAGTTGGGATGCCAAGCAACGACAAATGAATGAGCGGATGAATCGCGACACCGGGAATATTGCCGGCAGCGATTAAAAAAACGAGTTCAGGATAATTCACTTTATCGGCGGCACATTTATCACGTCTTCGTTTCGTCCGGTTCAACCATTTGGTTAATATCCCCGCATCGAAAACGCCAAAATGGTTATGCAGTGCCTCCTTCAACATTTTCTCGCTTAAACCCGTCGTGGCCACGAGATACCCCAGAAACTTTTTCGCCCCGGGAAATCGCAGCGCTTTCCACTCTTCTGCAACTTTGCACCAAGCCGTGATGGCGCGTGCTTGCCAGGCTTTACTCCCCGCGGTGAAACCGTAAGCCGGTTGGCGCAATTTTTCCAATGCCGTCGTCAGCCAGGCGGAGGTAAGTTGCGCCGCTTCATAAATCAAACTGCTTTGGCCGTAACTGGCATGTTGATGCCACAGCGTCGGCGGTTCATCAACCGCGGTAGGATTAAAAAAATCACGCAGCATTATGCACGCGAAGAAATTATTTCAGTGAGCAACGAACAACCCCGCAATTCCGCGCCGCTCGCGCGGCCAAGCAATTCGAGACGATCTTGCCACGCGCGGCCCAGATCTTCAGTCTGAATCGCCAGCACGGAATCAACATTCGCTAAATCAAAGATCCGCAACAGGCCGATTTCGCCCTCCGGCAGAACCATAAGATTTTCCGGATCAACCGCGACGGCGCGAACCCACGGCGAAGCGAAGTGCATGGAGCGCAAGACCGAAGTGTTTTTGACAAGCGCGCTTTCATAAAACTGCGATGAAAGCTCAGTCATGCCGTATTCATTCAGCAAATATTGCCGGGATATCCCAAAAGTAGCGCCAAGCCGATCCTGGAATTCATTGCGTTCAACTTCAACTCGCCGGCCTTTGTAACCGCCGGTGTCGAGAATACGGCTGCCGAAAGGTAGTTTAAATTTTCGATGTCGCTGTTGAAAAATTTCCACAGCATCGAGCAGCGCCAGCGCCGTGCCGAGAATAAAAACCGGCACATTTTCCCGGACTGCATTTTCAAGTGCATTCTCCAATGCCGGGATCGCAACCCCGTCGGGTAAAAAGAAATTCGCACTGTGTTCATCGCCAAATTCGTCGCGTAGTCCCGAGAACATGTAACCGAGTGAAGAGTTTGGAAAATATCTCGAGGTCGGACCAAGGAATAATAGGCGCATTTTGTTAAACGGCGTCAAACAATATTCCGCGAAACTACGTAACATCGCGGCGCGATAATAATCCAACGTCTGGAAATAGTGTTTGCCCGCACGTTGTTGCGTGGTTCCACTGGTGTGAAATACGGTAGTAGCCTCGTGCACCGGAAAGCAAGTGAGTGGCACTTCTTTAAAAGCGCTGGTCGTCACGGCGGGAATGTCGCGCCAATCCGTTATCACGCGGGGCGAGAAATTTTGTTGAAGGCACACCCCCCGATAAATCGCATTGTTTTCATATTGCCACTGAAATAATTGTACCGCCAATGCCTGAAAAGCATCGTCAACAAACTCCGCCATCGGGACAGTTTGGATAAAGCGCAAAATTTTTTCTTTTATGGGTTGCAAAGTTCGCATTGACAAAGCTCCCGCAACCGCGCCAAAGTATAAATGCCGGTGCTGTGACCATCTGACCATTGGAACGAAACGCCGTAACGGCCGACCGG
>CAYZFF010000313.1:0-5562 GCA_964477305.1 uncultured Cytophagia bacterium | reverse complement strand
TCACTCAACAGATTCCTCGCTGGCGCTCGGAATGACAAGAATCGCTCAGTTTAGGAAAATATAAGAATTGACAATTATTTCCAAGGTTGATATATTAACCTGTTAACCTTTAGACCTCGGCATGATGCAAGTTGGCAATGTCATTCTCAAAATTTTTCGCCGCGCTTTGCAAAACTGGCGGGAGCCGTTGTTGGCTTTAGTTCTTTCGCTCGTTCTGCACATTTCACTGGTCATCGGAATAACTTGGTTTGTGGGTTCGCGTGAAATGACGCGACACTTGCGTTTGCAAGCTGTCGCTTTTGACTTATCGGCAATTTATAAAAGTGTCACGTCGCGTCCGCTTGAACAGAAATCTTCGGTCCGATCCGGAAACCAGGCGCCGTCGCGTGCTTTGCAGGCTCCAGCCGGCAATGATGACAACGAAGCGGCGCAAGTGCACGCTTCCACTTACCTCACGGCGCCGGCTGCGTCGAATTCCATTTCGACAATGGAATCATCTGCCGAGGCTGCACCGGCGTTGCCTAAGGTTGAATTGGTGCGCCCGTTTTTTAATGCTGCCCATTTGACGCCGAAACTTGTCCCGCGCCGGCTCGTCATGCCAGCATCGCAGCGCCAAGCCATTGTGAAAAAAGTTGCGGACTTCATCAGCAAAACGATCACGACCATACCCTCAGATTCATCGTTGGTCTGGGAGAAAAACGGCCAGCCGTTTCAATTTAATTTCAGCCATTTGCCTGCGTCCTCAACCACGGGATTTGACGAGCTTCTCGTCGGTGTAACCACCGTGGAGGGCGGCGACACGCTGAACACGCAATTTCGCATGCGGCGCACCGCGTTTTCGCATTTTGCGCAGTTTGTGGATTATTGGGATCCGCGCGTTGCGCTGCACAACGATGAGTTCGACGGCCGGTTTCACAGCAACAGCGCGATGGTGATCAGCAGCAGCAAAGGCACGCAGCCGCAATTTCGCGGCAAAGTCACCACTGCCGGTTATTCCATTCGCCGCGCCGACGAACGTTCATTTCTCGACGACAGCAAAGTTTTTCTCGCCGGCCTCGAAGAGGGCGCGACGGAAATTCCCTTGCCGCGCATTTTCATGGGCATTCCGCGCGATACCAGCCGCAGCGCCGGCCGGATCAAAATTTTTTCCGAAGAAAGTTGGATCACCTTTCTGCAGGACGGTTCGTACCTCTGGCACACGGCGTCATCGCCGCAACGCGAACAGCGTGCGCAACTTTTGGACGCGCCGTATTCGATCCTCGGCCAGAACAAAGCGCGACTGCACGTCAAAGGCATCGTCAACGGGAAGGTGTTGATCTACAGTGAGAACGATATTATCATCAATGACGATTTACTTTACGCACAAGATCCAGAGACTTCGGCTTCAGATGATTTTCTCGGATTGGTTTCGGCAAAAGATATCGAAGTGGCGCCGCCCTCTGTCACCGGGCCGGGCGATTTGAAAATTTATGCCGCGGTTTTGGCGCGCGGCAGTTTCCGCGTGCCGAATCTTTACACACGGCAGACCGGCACCCTGCATATTTACGGCAGTCTTTCCGCCGGTTCGATTACGGCGACCGAGCCGCGTTACGGTACGCGCATTCGCTTCGATCAACGCTTCGAGAAAATGCGTCCGCCCAATTTTCCAATGACCAATCAATATGAAATTGCGGAATGGGACGAGCGCTGGATCGTGAAGTAGTTTGTCAGGCCATTATTCAGTAATCAGTATTCGGTGATCAGTGTTCCGTCATCAGTTTTATGGTATTCTTTTATTGCTGTGGCTCGAAACGCCGGTTGTTGCCCAAGACGTTCGCGTGCGTTTGTTTGAAATTTTTCATCCCCAAAGTATC
Source organism: uncultured Cytophagia bacterium (assembly GCA_964477305.1). Taxonomy (GTDB): domain Bacteria; phylum Zhuqueibacterota; class Zhuqueibacteria; order Zhuqueibacterales; family Zhuqueibacteraceae; genus Zhuqueibacter. Next base: position 3,709 of record CAYZFF010000313.1, on the reverse strand, counting down.
GAAATTAGTGCGGCTCAACCTTCGTTCTCGCGTTCTTCGCCAAGCAATCAAACAATTCTTCTTACGGTCATTATTAATAAGGACACCCTTTCAGTAAATCGCTTGCGCCTTGAGCTTGCTAATGGGGTTTTACAAATTAAAGACAACTTGCGGCTTCGTTCTTTAAACATTAGCGATACGATTCGTATCGCTAATGACGCCGAACTGGCGGTCCCTCCGGCCAAAATTTTGAAACGGCTTTATTCGGGTAAATTTAAAATTTACTCATTCGCTAAAGAACTTTGTATTATTAATCTGGTTTCGCCCGAGGCTTATCTCGCCGGCGTTTTGGCGGCAGAAATGCCGCAAGCCGAATCCCCCGCGTTGCAAGCGCAGGCCGTTGTCGCCCGAACCTTCATGACCAAGAATCAATTGCGCCACGCGGACAACGGCTATCAATTTTGCGATCTCACGCATTGCCAAACTTATAAAGGAGCGAACGGCATCACGGCGAAAATCCAACAAGCCGTCACTAAAACAAATAATGAAGTGTTAGTTTATCATCAACAACCTATTGACGCTTATTACAGCTCAACCTGCGGTGGACGCACCGCTGATGATAACGGTGTCTGGGCCAATCAAAAAGATCAATCATATTTAAAAAGCCAAGCCGACTCGAGCTTTTGTGCGAATTCGCCGCATTATCGCTGGCGCGTCAAAATTTCCGCCGACAGCCTGCATCAAATCTGGCAGCGGCGTCTCGGCGCGCCGATTCACTCGATCACGATTTCAAAAAAAGGCGACGATGGCCGCGTGCGCGAATTAGCGATGCTGGGACATTCACTGCATCTCATCACCGGCGAAGATTTTCGCGCCGTCACCTGCCGCGTTTTAGGCTGGAACACATTAAAGAGCACCGCGTTCGATTTGCGAATTGAAAAGAATGTTTATATCTTTACTGGGCGCGGTCTCGGCCACGGTCTTGGCCTCTGCCAATACGGCGCGATGGAAATGGCGCGGCGCGGCTACTCGTATCAGGAAATTTTGCGGCATTATTTTCCGGGAACGACAATTGAAAAAAATACACATTGAGTTCGTAGTTGCGCCTTTAGGCGTCAACAGGATTAATTTTTAGGCGCTCTTTTGTTGGGAAAATTTTATGCCTGAAGGCATCACTACAAACTTTTAGGAATGTTCTCATGAAAAAAATTTATTACTGGCTTGCCGGTGCCGTCACCGTTGTTGTCGTCGCGGTGGGTTTGTTTTTATGGAAAGGCAAAAGCCTCACCACCTCGCAAGTTACCGGCGGCGCCTCCCTTGAAGAAACCTCCGAGCCTAAAATCGTGCTGCGCGAGCTGCAATCATCAAAGGCGGATGAAGAAAAATTTTTCGAAGCTGTGCGGCAATTGAGCGGCGCCGGTTTTGATTCGCTTTCCAATGAGCAAAAACTGAGTGCGCTACTCCGGCTCGCCGATGATGGTGAAGCAACCAATCGCTTGCAGGCCGTGCAAAAACTCAGCGAGCTTGAAACCGCCGACAACAGCCGCGTGCAAAAACTCATTACCCGATTGCAGGATGAAAGCCCGTGGGTGGTTGAAGAAGCTGTACTGGCGCTGACGAAGTTGCATGCCGCAGAAGCTGCTGCACCGTTGCGCCAATTGCTCGTCGAATTACAAAAACAGCCCGCTATCGAGTATGTGCCGTTTGCCAATACCGCACTCATGGCCGTGCATGGCCGCGTGCAAACGAACGCAGGCAAAAATGAGTTCGGTTTTCAGCTCACGTCGTTTGCAAAATCAGAGAACGCTCAGCCGGGCGAGCTTAATGATCGCGAGAAAATGGCGCTCTTTATTCTGCCGGAATTTGAATGGTGTGTGACGTTGCCGAATTTCAAAACGAATTGGGAAAAATTGCAAAGCTCCGAATTTTCCAAACAACTTTTACAGTTGCAGGCGTGGCAGGATTTCAAAGCTGCGGCGCCATTCAGCCGTTTTTTTGCGTTGCAGGAAAAACTCGATGCGGAGTTGGGCCCGCTCGGCGGGAAAATGAATTATTTGATCGACCCGCTCGGCGACGAAGTTTATCTCGCCACTTATCCTGCGGCAGAAGGCGAAAATCTTCTGCTGGTTACACCGGCCAATCTCAAAGCGCAGGCGCTGAATGCGACCATGAAAGCACTGGGCAAAGTTCGCAGCGGTGAGGTGACGATTGAGAAACAAACCTATCGCGGCGAAAGCGTTTTTCATGTTTATCTGAATAACAAAAAAGCTTCGCTGTTTCGCTACGCCGTGGTCGAGAATTATCTCGTGATCGCTGATGATGAACAAATTCTTGTGCGTGCGATTGCTTCATACAAAGACCGCGACGAGAGCAGCCTCGCTTACCAACCGGCTTTTCGCCAATCCCTGCAACAAACCGGCGACACTTCGTTTCTGCTGGCGTATGCCGATCCGCAAAAACTTTTGGCGCTGAAAAAAGGCCCGCAAGTTTCTGAAACACTGGTGGCCACCGTCGAAAAGGCTTTGCGCGAAATTACCGGCGAATCTCCAGCGCCCGCGAATTCCTCTTCTCCGACAGCAGCGCCGGAAAACACAACAGCGGCGGTTGATGAGCAAACTTTGCGTTTCATTCCAGCCGATGCGATTTTTTGCTACGCCACGACGGCGATCAATCCTTCACCGTTCTGGAGTTACGTGACCACCAAACGCGCCGAGAAAGAGGCGATCAAAGGCTTTGAAACGCGCAGCAATTTGAATCTCGGGCGCGATCTCATTGGCAAAATGGACAACCGTCTGCTATATTTTTTTGCCGGCATCGACACTACCGGTCCGCGTTTTTTCTGGCGGCAACTGGTTGGCGTGCATTTGCGTGAGCCGCAGGGCGTGGAAAAATATTGTAAGAAGTTGTTGACCTTTCTTTATTCACCCAAAGAGGAAATTCAGAGTGAAGATTATTCCGGCAGAAAAATTTATTATGTGAAAAGCCCGACCACCTTCGAGCCGAACTTCACGATTGTCGATGATTACTTGCTCATGGCCTTCGACCGTGCCACATTGCACGCCGCGATTGACGCGAGCCGGAGCGGGGCGATTGCCTCGAATACCGAATTTGCCGCCGCGCACGGCCGCCTCGAGGCCCCGGAAAATTCGATGGTCTATTTTAATACCGAAAGGTTCTTGAATAATTATCAAACTTATCTGGCGGCGTATGATCGCGTCACCAATTTGTTTGATCAAAATGATTTAGAAGCGAGAATCAATCCGCTTTTTACACTGCTCAAATCTACCGTTCAGGTCGGCGCCGGAAAAGTGAGCGCGGCGGGAAATGGGCAGATGATCGTGGGGATGAAATAGTATTCGATGAAACGCATTTTTTTAAAAATTTTTTGGGCGTTTTGCTTGATTCCGGCCTGTGCAAAGGAGCCGGAGCCGCAAGCATCAGCAACGCGTCCGCTAAACGCGATCACAACCAACCCAACTCGCCTCACCGCGGCCAGCGACCTTGACGCCGACGGTTTTCCCGATGCGTGTGAGTTGGACGACGAAACCGACCGCCGCAATTTTCGGCGCTGGTTCGTTTCGATTGCAGAGTCGCAATTGCACAAAGAAGATCCGGCTTGGCGCCAGGATGATCACGATTGCGCCGGACTCATTCGGTTTGCGTATCGCGAGGCCCTAAAACGGCATGACTCAAAATGGCTTAGTAGCAAGCCGTTTCTCGTGGATGCCGC
>CAYZFF010000312.1:0-5593 GCA_964477305.1 uncultured Cytophagia bacterium | reverse complement strand
ATTTTTTGCAAGAGGACTGTGGCAAAATAATTAAAAGTTTTTAGATCATCTCGCCAGAATTATTTTGCCAAATCTTTCACCTTCTCCAATTTTTCCCACGAAAACCCTTCTTCATTGCGCCCGAAATGGCCGTAGGCGGCAGTGGCTTTGTAAATCGGACGGCGGAGATTGAGATACTCGATAATGCCCTTCGGCGTGAGATCCCAATTTTTGCGAATCAGTTTTTCCATTTCTTCGGTGGACATCACGCCGGTGCCGAAGGTATCGACGCAGATAGAAACCGGCTCGGCGACGCCAATGGCGTAGGCCACTTGCACTTCACAACGTTCAGCGAGTTTAGCCGCGACGATATTTTTGGCAACATGACGCGCCGCATACGCCGCCGAACGATCGACCTTCGTCGGGTCTTTGCCGGAGAACGCGCCGCCGCCGTGACGGCCCATGCCGCCGTAAGTATCGACGATGATCTTGCGGCCGGTCAGTCCGGTATCGCCCTGCGGCCCGCCGATGACGAAACGGCCGGTCGGGTTGATGTGATAAACCACTTTTTTCTCGTCCAGCATTTCCGCCGGTACCACGGGTTTGATCACGTGTTCAATGATGTCGTGGCGAATCTGTTCTAGGGTGGCCTCCGGGTTATGTTGCGTCGAGATCACGACGTTCTCCACACTGCGCGGCTTGCCATCGACATAACGCACGGAAACCTGCGATTTGCCGTCGGGGCGCAGATACGAAATCGCTTTGTTCTTGCGCACTTCCGCGAGACGCCGCGCCAGTTTGTGCGCCAGCATGATCGGCATCGGCATGTATTCCTGCGTCTCGTTGGTGGCGTAGCCGAACATCATGCCCTGGTCGCCGGCGCCGAGCCGGTCGACGCCCATCGCGATATCCGGTGATTGCTTGTCAATCGAGGTGAGCACCGCGCAGGTTTGATAATCGTAGCCGAACGTCGCGTCAGTGTAGCCAATCTCTTTGATCGTCTGCCGCACCAGCGCCGGTACATCGACGTAACAATTCGTCGTGATTTCGCCGCCGACGATCGCAATGCCGGTGGTGACGAACGTTTCGCAGGCAACGCGCCCGCGCGGGTCTTGCGCAAAAATCGCATCAAGCACGGAATCGGATATTTGATCCGCGATTTTATCGGGGTGCCCTTCGGTGACGGATTCGGAAGTGAACAACATTGAAGCCATGATTTTCCTCACAGATAGCAGGTGAAATGATTGATCTAATTATCAAAAATTGGCGCAGCACTTCATTTACACGGGCGCAAGGGGTGCAGATACTTTTGCCATCTCATTTTTCAAATAATCAATTTTCGCGACCGGCGTCGGGTCAACACCACCCAACACCGCCAGATACACACTGGCGAGATCGCCCAAAAAAATCAGCGAAAAGAAGCGCGCTAATAAAGAATTACCGGCGGCGGCGACATTGATCACCGGCGCACTGCTTTGTTCGATCAAACCTTGTGTCAAATTCATGCGCGCCCGCACCCGTGGGTGAATTTCAGCGGTCGTGGCCTGCGCATCATTTAAATAAATAACTTGAAATTTTTGATCCAGCGCCCGGCGCAAGCCCCAGCCCACCAATTCGTTGTGATTCAATTCCGGAAAAACATTGTGCCACGACAAAATTTCGGCGTTCTCACAGAATTGTTCTTTCCAGCGCCACGCCACGGTTTCATAAATCTCCGCCGCATAAATCAACGGCAAACGTTCCGCGAGCGCCAAGGCTAACGATTTGGCTAAATTTTCCGGCGCCGGATGAATGGGATGATAACGCTGTTCTAATTTTTCCAACACCGCAATGGCTTCGTTAATATCCGGCAGCGGATCGGCAATAAAACCGCAAGCGTGCAATGTTTTTAAAATTGGCACCAGCAAATGCACCAGCGCTGAACGCGGCGGGAAACCTGTCGGCAAAGAAAATTTTGTTAAGCCGTTCTTTTCCGCCAGGGCGCCAATTTGGCCGCCAGAAGTGACGCAAACGATTTGCGCCCCGCGTTGCAGCGCCTGTTGAAAAGTGGACAACGTTTCTTCCGTGTTGCCGGAATAACTGGAGGTAATAACGAGTGTGTGTTGATCGACAAATTTCGGCAAAGCATACGAGCGGCAAACCGTGAGCGGCACCGGAAGTTGATTGTACGTCAAACTTTTAACCAACTCGCCGCCAATAGCGGAGCCGCCCATGCCCACAATAACAATATTGCGGATGCGCTCGACTTGCAGCTTGACGGGCACAAATTTTACACGCTCCGCGGCTTCGCGAAAGTGCTGCGGCATACTTCTCACGCGTCCGAGCATGCCGGCGCGGTCAATCTTATTGACCTCTGCAGCGGTTAGATTTGTCGTTGTTGTCATAGCGTGATGTCCTTAAATCGGGGCCGCATGTACTGCCGGATAAAATCGGTGATTTCTTTGGTCGTGGTAAAGGTGAGCGCTTTCTGCGCCATTTTTTTTGCTTCGCGAAAATTGGTTTGGCGAATCACCTTTTTAATTTCGGGCACATCGAACGGACTGACGCTCAACTCGTCGATGCCCATGCCAATCAGCAACGGTGTGACGAGACGATCCGCAGCCATTTCGCCGCACATGCCGACCCACACCCCTTGAGTGTGGCCGGCGTCAATCACATTTTTAATTACCCGCAGCACTGCCGGATGCAAATTTTCATACAAATGCGCGATACGATCGTTGCCGCGGTCGACCGCGAGCAGATATTGCACCAAGTCGTTGGTGCCGATGCTGAGAAAATCAACGCGCGCTGCGATGGCTTCTGCCATCAACGCGGCAGACGGCACCTCAATCATCACACCGACCTCGGTATGCGGCGTCAGTTTCTGGCCTCGTTTATCCAACTCGCTTTGCGCTTTTTTGATCAAAGCCAGCGCCGCCTCCAATTCGGTGATCGAAGAAATCATCGGCAAGAGGATTCGAACATTACCACTGGTGTTGGCGCGAAGAATTGCTTTAATCTGCGTGCTAAAAATCTCCGGTTTTTCCAGGCTAATTCGAATAGCGCGCCAACCCAACATCGGATTGGCTTCCGGAGGAATATCGAGACAGGCTGGGCATTTGTCCGCGCCCAAATCCATCGTGCGAATAATTACGGGATGTGGCTTAACCGCCGCGGCAAAGCGTTGATACTCGCGATATTGTTCTTCTTCAGACGGCAAGGTGGAGCTGTTTAAATATAAATACTCCGTACGCAACAAACCGATACCGGCGGCGCCATGTTGCATCACCGCGTCGACTTCATCGGCAAATTCCACATTTGCCGAAAGTACCAAATGGCGGTGATCGCTGGTAACCGCAGGCAAATCGCGAAGCTGAGCGAGTTTTTTGATCTTAGTTTCGCGCTTGCTCTGTTCAATTCGATAATGCGCCAAGGTTGGACGGTCGGGATTGACCAGCACGACGCCCTTGTCGCCGTCGACGATGAGAGAATCGCCATTTTTAATGATGCTGGAAAGATGTTGCAGGCCGACCACCGCGGGAATACCATACGACCGCATCAGGATGGCGGCATGTGAGGTCTTGCCGCCGAAATCCGTGGCAAAAGCTTTGATCTTGTGCCGGTCGGAGGCCAAAGTTAGCGATGGAGTCAATTCGCGCGCCACGATGATCATCGCTTCGGAGGCGTGTTCGAGACGTTGCGCCGTCGCGCCGTACAGATGTTGCAGCACGCGGCGTTTGATGTCGCGCACATCGGCAACGCGGTCGCGGAAAATCTTTTCTTTTTTGCCGAGTTGATCGGCATATTGATCGAGATGCTGCGCAAAAGCCGTCGTGGCATTGAGGCACTGATTGCGAATGAGCGTAAAAACTTCTTCGAGAAAATACGGGTCTGCGAGCATCATCCGATGAAACTCGAAAATACGCGCGTGCTCCTTGCCAATTTTTTTCTCAGTCCGCGCGCCGTCATGTTGTAAATCATCGAGGGTTTTAGCAATCGCGTTTTGCAGCCGCTTAATTTCTTCAGGGACTTCCGGTTCGGCAATCGTCCGGGTTTCTATTTTAAAGCGATCATCCGGCACCAGAAACACTTTGCCCATGGCGATTCCCGGCGAGGCGGAAACCCCCGATAACACGATCCGGGTTTTGGCCGCGGTCGCGGCCAAAACCGGTTTCTTTTTCGGCATGGCATCAAACACGAAACAACTCAACTTTATTTACTTCCTGTGCACGACTTGGGCATGGCAAAAATATTTTTCGATTTTACTCTTCTTCAAATTTTTTATCGAACAACTCGACAAGAGCGGCGAGCAGTTGTTCTTCGTCAGCGCCGTTAGCGGCGAGGGTCAATTCAGTTCCCTGCGCGGCCGCCAGCATCATCACGCCCATAATGCTTTTGCCGTTAACTACTTGCTGGTCGCGATGAATATGCAAATCAGATTTAAACGACGCGGCTTTTTGCACGAGTTTGGAAGACGGGCGCGCATGTAGACCCATCTTGTTGAGCACAACAATTTTCCGTTCAGTCATCAGGACTTCCGCTTCAAAATCATTTCCACAAAACCGTGCAGGGCGGCGGTGTCAACCGTTGGTTCGAGACGCTGCAGACACTGTTGCGCCTCCTGCAAATGCTCCTGCAGCGCCGCCTCTGCGGCAGCCAACGCGCCGGCATCGTTAAAAATTTGCTGCGCTCGCAAAACTTCGCTATCGGTGATCTCGGCCTTGCGAAAAATTTGCTGTAACGCATCGCGATGCGCCGGTTTGCCAAATGTCATCGTATGGACATAAAGAAAAGTTCGCTTGCGCCTTTTAACGTCGCTGCCGAAATCCTTGCCGAGTACCGCTTGCGACACTGTAATGTCAAACAAGTCGTCCTGAATTTGAAAGGCCAGTCCGAGGTTCTCGCCGAACTGGCGGACGAGGCTCACTTGCGCGTCCGGTGCGCCTGCCAGCAGCGCCCCCATCTCGGTGCAAATTGAAAAGAACCGTGCGGTTTTTTGCCGGATCATGTGCAGATATTGCTTCATTGTCACGCTGGCAGCATGTTCAAAATCATGGTCATGGCATTGGCCTTCGCACAACTCGATAAGGCCATCGGTAAAAACCTGCGCCACGCGTTGTACGTTTGGCGATGACGTTCGCAGTAAACTGCGGTAAGCCAGCGTCAACAGCCCGTCCCCAGAAAGCAGGGCAATATCCGTATCCCATTTGCAATGCACGGTGGGCCGGCCGCGTCGCGTTGTATCGCGATCCATAATATCATCATGGACTAACGTGTAATTATGCATCAACTCAACTGCCGCGGCTGCGGGTAACGCCGTCTCGATTCGCCCATTGAGGGTTTCGCAAGCAATCAAAAGTAGAATGGGCCGTAACCGCTTGCCGCTCCCTTCCATTGCATAACGAATCGGCTCATACAGATTTTTCGGCTCACTGGTTGATGCGGGCGGTAATATCGTTTCAATATAGTAATTGACCCGATCTTTGTAAATTGCGAATTTTTTCTCTAACACCATGTAATCAGAAAATAGCTATTGAATTTGAAGCATGGCAAGCCAAACTCCCTTTAAACATAAGTTTTAAAATTACGTAAATGAACACTCAGAAGCAAGAAAAAGTTTAGTTGGGCAACGGGG
>CAYZFF010000311.1:0-5601 GCA_964477305.1 uncultured Cytophagia bacterium | reverse complement strand
CCACGCTTTTAAAAACTGGATTCCCGCCAAAAGCGCGCGGGAATGACAAGCCTATGAAATGAGCAAGTTATTTAATCGGGGATTCTTAGTTTTTGTGAAAGTGCAAAAATTCTTTGCCCAAGTTGGACTTCGTGCGTCATTCATATAATTATAAATTTCCTACCCCTTTTTTGTGCGAAATCGGCCAAATGCCGCTTAAGTTGACGCCCATTGATGTCAGCCCGCCTTGCCCTCCACAAAATCCTTTCAAAAAGTTTTCCGCAATCGTTGAGCATTAAAGGTAATCTTAGCTCGAAATAATTTTGCAAAGGACTGGCGCCCTGAGGCGTTAGATAGTATTTGTTATATGTAGGCGATAATGGACTGAGGAGCCTACGGGTTTTACCCCCTGCCGAGAACGGACTCTCCTGCTTAATCTGCAAAATGTTAAACAATTGACGCAGCCTCCACGGATTGCGGTTGCCGTGATTGTTTATCCACCTCACCTTCAACTTCCCTGTCACGGACTGACCCGCTTGGCTGAGCCGGGGCTGCACAGGAGCTGAATAGCCTTTCCATTCCCATCCCTTTTTTCGGGTGCTGGCGTGAATTTATTCCGGGCTAATCGGTTGCCGACATGTAATTCACCGCGGGTTTTTTTGTTTAACTTGCAAGGAGAGTTATGTTTACTCTTTACGATGGCTCTCGCCTGAAATTCGGGAGCAAATCACTCCGACGCCTCAGCCTGGCAATGATGAGCCTGCTGCTGTGCTGGTCTTTTTCGCCCGAGCTTTACGGCCATGCCGCCGCGCCGGTTGCCCCGACCGCGCCGAGCGGGCTGACGGCAACGGCGATCAGCAATGCGCGTATCGATCTCGCCTGGACGGATAATGCCGCCAATGAGGATGGTTTTAAAATCGAGATCAAAGTCGGCGCCGCCGGCGTCTATTCCGAGCTGGATGTGGTGGGCGCGAACGTAAATACTTATTCGGGCACCGGCCTCGATGCGGGCACGCAATATTTTTACCGTGTGCGCGCGTTCAATGGCGATGGCAACTCGGCTTACTCGAATCAAGCGAATGCGACGACGCTGCCCGATCCGCCGGTGGCGCCGAGCAATTTGACGGCGGCCACGTTGAGCAACACGCAGATCACGCTGGCGTGGACCGACAATTCCAATAATGAAGACGGTTTCAAAATCGAGCGCAAGCTCAACTCGGCGGTGACGTACACGCAGATCGCCACCGTCGGCCCAAGTGTGACGAATTTCACCAACACCGGTTTGGCAACCAACACCGGATATTCTTATCGCGTGCGCGCCTACAACACCGGCGGCAATTCGGGATATTCCAATGCAGCGGCTGCAACGACCTTGCCGAACCCGCCGGGCGCGCCGTCGAATCTGACCGCCACCACGATCAGCAACAAGCGCATCGATATCGCGTGGACGGATAATTCGGGCGACGAGCTTGGTTTTATTGTCGAGCGCAAAGCCGGCAGCGGCTCTTTCAGCGTCGTTGATTCGGTGAATGCGAACGTGACGGCGTACTCCAACACCGCGCTGGTCGGCGGCACGCAATACACCTTCCGGGTGCGCGGTTATAATCTCGGCGGCAATTCGGATTATACGAATGAGGCGATTGCGACCACGCAGCCGGACGTGCCCACCGCGCCGACCAATTTGACGGCGACCGCGGCGAGCAACGATCAGATCAATCTCGCGTGGTCCGATAATTCCAGCAACGAAGATGGATTTAAAATCGAAGTGAAGATCGGCTCGTTCGGCACGTATTCGGAAATCGATGTGTTGAGCGCGAACGTGTCGAGCTACGCCAGCACCGGTTTGGAAGCGGGCATTCCGTATTTTTATCGCGTGCGCGCGTTCAACGTTACGGGCAATTCCAATTATTCGAATGAAGTGAATGCGTTCACGCTGCCCGATCCGCCGATCGCGCCGAGCGGCTTAGTGGCGACGACGACGAGCAACACTTCGATCCAGCTCGCGTGGACGGATAATTCCAACAGCGAAGACTCTTATAAAATCGAGCGCCGGCTGACGACGGCGGTGACGTACACGGAAATCGGCACGGTGAATGCGAACGTGACGAGTTTTACCAACACCGGTTTGACGCCGAACACGGGGTATTCGTATCGCGTGCGCGCCCTCAACGGCGGCGGCACGTCTTCTTATTCGAACGTGTCAACGGCGACGACGTTTCCGAATCCGCCGGCGGCGCCGGGCAATCTTTCGGCGACGACGGTGAGCAACAGCCAGATCGATCTCGGCTGGCAGGACAATGCCACCAACGAAGCCGGTTTCACCATCGAACGCAAAGCCGGCAGCGGCGGCACGTATGCGGTGATCGACACCGTCGATCCGAACGTGACGAATTTTGTGAGCCTCGGCTTGACCGGCAACGTGCAGTATTTTTATCGCGTCCGCGCGTTCAACACCGGCGGCACTTCGTCTTATTCTAATGAGGCGAACGCCACCACGATGGTTGATCCGCCGGGCACGCCGACGAATTTGACGGCGACCGTTTTGAACAGCGATCAAATCAATCTGGCGTGGAACGACAATGCGAGCAGCGAACTTGGCTATAAAATTGAGCTGAAAACCGGGACCTCTGGCACGTTTTCTGAAATTGATGAGGTGGGGCCGAATGTGACGACGTATCAAAGCATGGGTTTGAATGCGAGTACGCAATATTTTTATCGCGTGCGCGCGTTTAGCTCCACGGGCTTTTCGGGATATTCCAATGTGGCGGACGGCACCACCATGCCGGACCCGCCGAACGCGCCGAGCGGTTTGGCGGCGACGCCGGTGAGCAATGCGCAGATCGATTTGTCGTGGAAAGACAATTCGACGAGCGAAACCGGTTTCAAGATCGAGCGCCGGCTGAATACCGCGGCGACGTTTACGCAGATCGGAACGGTGGGACCGAACGTGACCACGTTCTCCAGCGCGAGCTTGACGGCGAACACGGCCTACACGTATCGCGTGCGCGCTTATAACGCCACCGGCAATTCGCCGTACTCGAATATCGTGAGCGCGTCGACGCTGCCGAATGCGCCGGCGCCGCCGAGCAATTTGACGGCGATTGTGGAAAACAACCGGCAAATCAATCTGGCGTGGGCGGATAATTCGAGCAACGAGTTGGGTTTCATCATCGAGCGCAAAACCGGCGCAGCGGGCGCGTATGCGAAGATCGATACGGTAAACGCGAACGTGACGAGCTACCCGAACATCGATCTCATCGGCGGCACGCAATATTTTTATCGCGTGCTGGCTTTCAACACCGGCGGCAATTCCGCGGCCTCCAGCGAAGCGAATGCGACGACGCTGCTCGATCCGCCGGACACGCCGACGAATTTGATCGCGACGCCGGCGAGCAACAAGCGCATCAATCTCGCGTGGACGGACAATGCCGATAACGAAGACGGTTACAAGATCGAGCGCAAGACCAGCGCGGTGGGCAGCGCGTTTGCGCAGCACGCGACGGTCGGCCCGAATGTGTCGACTTTTGCGGACACCGGTTTGACGGCGCTGTCAACGTATTTTTATCGCGTCGTCGGTTTCAACGCCGACGGCCAATCGGGTTATTCGAATGAGGCGAGCGCGAAGACGTTTCCGAATCCGCCGGGCGCGCCGGGCAATTTGACGGCGGCGCCGTTGAGCAACACGAAAATCAAATTGGACTGGACGGATAACGCGAGTAACGAAGAGGGCTTCAAGATCGAGCGCCGCACCGGCGCGACGGGCCTCTTTGCTGAGGTCGGGACAGTAGCGCCAAACGTGAAAACTTTTACGGACACGAGCTTGAGCGCGTTGACGCAGTTTTTCTATCGCGTGCGCGCGCACAACGCCGGCGGCAATTCGGCATTTTCCAATTTGGCGAATGCCACGACGCTGCCCAATCCGCCGGATGCGCCGAGCAATTTGACGGCGGCGGCGGTGAGTCCGAAGCAGATCAATTTGGAATGGGCGGATAATTCCGACGACGAAACCGGTTTCAAGATCGAGCGCCGGGCGAGCGCGGCGGCGGCGTTTGTGCAAATCGCCACGGTCGGGCCGAACGTCACCGCTTTTGCCGACACCGGTTTGGCGGTAAATGTGAAATACATGTATCGCGTCCGCGCGTACAATGCCGGCGGCAATTCGGCCTTCTCTGCGGCGGTGGAAGCGGTCACTTTGCCGGCCACGCCGACCGACTTGGTCGCGACGGTGTTGAGCAATACGCAGATCAAATTGGATTGGGCGGACAACGCCAGCAACGAAGACGGTTATAAGATCGAGCGCAAAACCGGACCGGCGGGCGTCTATGCGGAAGTGGCGACGGTTGCGGCGAATGTGAAAACTTTTACGGATTCCAGCTTGAGCGCGATCACGGATTATTTTTATCGCGTCCGTGCGTTCAACGGCGGCGGCAATTCGGCTTATTCAAATGAAGCCACCGGCAAAACGCTGCCGAATACGCCGGGCACGCCGGGCAATTTGACGGCGACGGCGATCAGCCCGAAACAAATCAATTTGGCGTGGCTGGACAACGCCGACAACGAAGCGGGTTTTAAAATCGAGCGCAAGCCGAGCACGGCGCCGAGCTTTACGCAAATCGCCACGGTGGGGCCGAACGTCACGGCGTTTGCCGACACCGGTTTGGCGACGAACGTGAAATATCAGTATCGCGTGCGCGCGCATAACTCCGGCGGCCATTCCAATTATTCGAATATGGCGGAGACGACGACGTTGCCGACCGCACCGAATAATTTGAAAGCGAAGGCGTTGAGCAACAAAAAAATCCGGCTGGACTGGACCGACCCCGCGAACAACGAAGACGGTTTCAAGATCGAGCGCCGCACCGGCGCGGCGGTGGTGTTCACCGAAGTCGGCAGCGTTGCGGCGAATATCAAAACGTTTACGGATTCGAGCTTGACCGCGGTGACGGAATATTTTTATCGCGTGCGCGCGTTCAACAGCGGCGGCAACTCCGGTTATTCGAATGACGTGAAAGCGAAGACGCTGCCGAATCCTCCGGCGGCGCCGACCAATTTGACGGCGACGGCGGCGAGTATAAAGCAAATCAACCTCGCGTGGTCGGATAATGCCGGCAACGAAGCGGGTTTCAAAATCGAGCGCCGGCCCAGCACCACGCCGACGTTTGCACAAATCGCAACGGTGGCGGCGAATATTAAAGCGTTTGCCGATACCGGTTTGGTGGCGAATGTCGTCTACGTGTATCGCGTGCGCGCGTACAACGCCGGCGGCAACTCGGCTTATTCCAACACCGCGCAGAACGTGACGTTGCCGGTGTCGCCGAGCGGTTTAACGGCGACGGCATTGAGCAACACAAAAACCAAGCTGGATTGGTCGGATAATTCCAGCAACGAAGACGGTTTCAAGATCGAGCGCAAGATCGGGGCTGTCGGCGCATTTGCCGAAATTGCCACGGTGGCGCCGAACGTGAAGACTTTTGCCGATTCGGGTTTGAGCGCGGTGACGGAATATTTCTATCGCGTACGCGCGTTCAACACCGGCGGCAACTCCGGATATTCCAACGAAGCGAACACCACGACGCAGCCGAACACGCCGCTGGCGCCGAGCAATCTCGCGGCGACGCCGGG
>CAYZFF010000310.1:0-5606 GCA_964477305.1 uncultured Cytophagia bacterium | reverse complement strand
CTAAGAAAACTTTCAGAATTTTATTCTGAGTTTGAACGCGTTAGCAACTAAGAGGAAATCAGGGTCAAGAAAACTTTGTTTCACAGTCGCGAGGGCCAGAGCACCAGTTTCTCTTGCTCTCTTTCAAAGCCGTGCTGCTGCAACCAAACTGCCGCAGGCGTGTTGACCACCGGGGACTCATTCCAGGTTTCAACTTCAATGCGTTTACGCGGCCGCAAAGGTTCGGGAAGTTGTAAAAATTGCCGTAAACAAGCAAGGGCACTCGCCAGCGACTCGTCGGTAGCGCCAGCAAGGCTCCGCAGACGCAGGCCATAATTTTCAGCGTAAATGATCGGCTGCGCGTCAATGAAAAAGAGATGATTGCTCGCTTGTCGAACCGGATTTAAAATGTTGCCGGTAGAATCGCGTAAGGTCAAATTCACGCCGCCGCCAAAAGGCGCCGCGGGGTCAAGCACGTTCAGCATCATCAACGCGGAAGAGGCCGGTGTGGATTGAGGCGCGGTAAACATCGCCAGTGCGTGCGGGAGCGCAAACTGCACGCCCGAAAGGCCCTCAACGAAATAACCCCGCCGCACCTCGCCGCGCCACTCCATTTGCTTGAGCGCCTGGAAAATCGCATACCACGGCAGCAAACCAGTTTCACGGCGATACCATTCTTTAACTAAAATACCGTAGCGTTCGAGCAGAAGGCGCGCTTGCTGTTGTGCCAGTGCGGGTCCCGTGGCGTTTTGCGGCGCCGTGGGTTTGCCAAAAATGGCGAACGATTCTAATAATGCCCAGCGCCCTTCGCTGAGTTGTGGTAACGCTTTCAACTCACGGCGATACTCTTCGCGCCGGCGGGAGTATTGTCGTCGCCGCCAATTTTGATCACGCTGGCGCCATTCGGGTAAAGAGGTTTCTAAAAATGATTGCAAATTTTCGGTGCCGGGATGAGATGCCGAATCGGATACTTCGACCGGTTCAGCGGGACGCGGTGCCCCATGCTCGGCCAACTCGTGGAAAACTTGTAAGCTATCATTGGTGGCTAAACCGCGCCAAGCCAGCTCGGCCAATCCTTCCAGCAACTGCGCCTTCGATATACTCACGCCCGCCGCGAGGTCGCGAAAAAAACTCGCGCCATTTTCTTTGAGAAATTCATACACCGCCTTTGCCGAAACCGAAAGCGTCGCGCTTTGTTGCTCCAATTGTTCGCGCGTATAAAACAGATGGCCTTCGCCGCGGGCAAAAAATTGCGCGAGCCGTGCGTGCCCGGTATCCTCTTGATAGAGGCGCCACAACCAATCACCTTGTTGGCAGAGTGAGGCAAGCTGCAAGTGGCAGGAAGAAAAGTATTTGGTGAAATTTGCTGGAGCGAAGCGGGCGCGTAAAATTTCGCGCTCCAGAAAGTTGAGAGGGAGAAACAGGCCCCGCAACCGTTGCAACAAAGGCACAAGCTGGGCCGGACTTTGCAGTTGCCCGATGCCATGCCAGTGCCAGATGAAACGCAAAAAATTTTCCACCGGCTGTGGTGCAAAAGCGCGGCGGCGTTCTTGAATCGCCCGCCGATAAAGCTGCTCAAAATTGCGGCGATCACACCATTGTTCTTCGACAGCGTCAGCAGTCAATTTGCCGCGATAAACCGTTCCGGAGTTGGCGAGTTCAATGAGAAGGCTCTCGGTTTCGTCACGAGAAAGGGGATAGCGCTGCAAGATTTCCGCAATGGTCACCGGGCCGCGCGTTTGGAGAAAACGCTGCAACAAGCCGCGCAGTTGTTCTTGATGCGATTCATTCATCGTTGCATCTCTCAAATCGTCGTGCTGCGGTCGCCAATCCATTTTTGATTCAGCCACATCACGATTCCAATGATCGCCGTTAAAATTACCGAATACGCGGCAGCGGAACCAAGATTAAAAAGGCGCAATTCGGAGAAAATACGCACCGACAGCGGTTCGGTGGAGTAGGTATAAAGGAGAATTGAAGCGACAAACTCGCCGAGTGCGTTGACCAACGCCACCATCGCGCCGGTGGCAATGCCCGGCAAAACCAAGGGAATGGTGACGCGCGATACTCGCCGCCACCAATTCGCGCCGAGATTGCGCGCGGCCTCATCGAGGGTAGGATCAAATTGCGCAAACGCGGCGGCGGTGGCGCGAAATTGAATCGGCAAATGGCGAATGAAATACGCGAGCGGTAAAATCATCGCCGTGCCGACGAGAATGTTGTTGGCGGTGAACCAGCGCGGCTCGTTGAAGGTGGCGATTAAGGCAATCGCAATGACGGTGCCGGGAATGGCGTAGGGCAACATCATCACGGCGTCGAGGGTGGCGGATAGCGCGTGCGTGCGTTTTTGCTGCATCCATTTGGATTGCAGCCACGCCGCGGCAAGACTCACGATGACGCCGGCAAAGGTGGCGACCGCGGACATCCAAAAACTGTTTTTAAACGGCTCAACAAATTCGCGCTGCCGCCACAGCGTGGTGAAATTCTCCAGTGTGAAGGTATCCGGCAAAATTTGCGACGTCCACGAACCGTTTTTGACGAAAGCAATCATGACGAGCGTGAGTTGCGGCAGGATGAGCGCCGTCATAATCATCACCCCGAGCGTGGCGAGCAATATTTTACGCAGCGGCGGCAGATGGCGCAGATTGGACGTACGCGCCGCGCCTTTGGTGCCACGGCCAAAGCCGGTAATGGCTTGCCCGCTGTAAATACGCATGAGCACAAGAAACCCCAACGAAATAATGCCAATGATGACGGCTTGGGTGATGGCCATCGGCATGTCGCCGTTCAATTTGGCGTTGTAAATTTCAACGGTAAGAAAGCGCCAATTGCCGCCGAACAAATAGGGCGCAGTGAAACTCGCCATCGAACTCATGAAAACCAATAACGCCGCGCCTAAGATCGCGGGATACAGTTGCGGGAAAATTACGCGCCGCCAAACCCGCCAGCGCTTCGCGCCGAGATTACGCGCCGCTTCTTCCAACGACGGATCGGAGGCCAGCAACGCATTACGCACGAAAAGATAAAAATAAACGTAGAAGCTGTAAGCGTGCACGAGTAAAATTGCCCCGATGCCGCGCATGACGAGTGGCGGTTGCGATAAATTTAAAAACCATTGCAGCAGGCGCGGGAGAATGCCGGTTTCGCCCAAAAGAAAATAAAA
Organism: uncultured Cytophagia bacterium; assembly: GCA_964477305.1. Classification (GTDB taxonomy): domain Bacteria; phylum Zhuqueibacterota; class Zhuqueibacteria; order Zhuqueibacterales; family Zhuqueibacteraceae; genus Zhuqueibacter. The sequence goes on along the minus strand of CAYZFF010000310.1, from coordinate 2,464 downwards.
TGCCAGCACGCCCACCAGCGGCGGCAGCAGCACCGGCACGGTCACCAGCACGCCAAAAAGTTGGCGTCCGGGAAAATCGAAACGCGCAAATAAAATCGCCAAGGGAATGCCGATCAATCCCGAAAGCATGACGGTGAGCAGCGAAATGTTGATACTGCCCAACAACGCACGAAGATTCGTCGTTTGTGTAAAACTAAAAAAACGTTGATAAGCGGCGAGTGAGAATTGGCCATCAATGAACAAGCTTTCACGCACCAACACCGCGAGGGGAAACAAGATGGTAAGCGTCAGCAGAAAGAAAAGGGGAAGGAGCAACGCCCAGTCGGCAGAAAGAGTTTGACGGAGTTTCATCATCTGGCGACGCCTTTACTCATTGGCTTGGAAAGATAATAAAATGTTCCGGCCGGATCGTGAGCGGCAGTTGCCCGCCGATTTGCCAATTTTTCACCAAGGCGTTTTCCGTTGTTTCAATTGGAACACGCACCAAACACAGTTGGCCGCCAATTTCACATTGCACGAGCCAATGGCTTCCGCCAAACTCGGCGGCGTTGATTTTTCCCAAGAGTGTTGTTGCACTGTGATTAGGCGTCGCATCAATCCGGCAATGTTCCGGCCGAAACGCCACGTGCACGTTGGCGCCGGGCGCGAATTGTGGTTGGGCCGGCAAAAGCAGTTGCCAGCCTTCTCCGGCCAGCGTCATATTTCTCGCGTCGAGCGTTTGCACTTTTCCCGTTAACGCATTGCTGGCGCCAATAAAACTCATCACAAAAAAATTGCTGGGCGTTTGATAAACCTCTTCCGGCGTGCCGATTTGTTGCGCCGCGCCCTGATGCATGATCAGCATACGATCCGACAGCGCCAGCGCCTCGTCTTGATCATGGGTGACATAAATTGTGGTGATGCCAAGCTGCCGTTGCAAACGTTTCAACTCCGTGCGCGTCGTCCGGCGCAGTTGCGCGTCGAGATTGGACAGTGGCTCATCGAGCAATAAAATTTTTGGTTCCACCGCAATGGCCCGCGCCACCGCGACACGCTGCTGCTGTCCACCGGAAAGTTGGGTGACGAGACGATTTTGCAAAGCGCGCATTTCGACTAAATCCAGCGCGGCCGCGACGCGATCATTGATTTCATTTTGCGGCCGTTTGCGGGCACGCAGCCCGAAGGCGACATTTTCAAAAACGGTGAGATGTGGAAAAAGCGCATAGTTTTGAAAAACCATGCCGGTGTGGCGTTGCTCGGCGGGGAGTGAAGTGACCTCTTCATTGTCGAAAAGAATACGGCCGGCCTCCGGAGCTTCAAAGCCCGCCAACATTCGCAAGGTCGTCGTTTTGCCGCAGCCGCTGGGCCCGAGAATGCTAAAAAACTCGCCATCGCGAATCTCAAACGACAAATCGCGAACGGCTGGAGTGTTGCCGAAAGATTTTTTTATATTTTCAAATCGAACGCGCGCCACGGTTGGTTGCTCGTTCCTGGTCGCTGGTTACTTGATTGTGACTGCTCACTGGTTGCTGCCAACCGCAAGGCGGCCTTTATTTCGAATATTGTGATCCCAATGCTGCATCCAGGCGGCGCTGCTGTCGGCAAAAAGCTGCCAATCCATCGGCAGGCTGCGATATTGCGCGGGATTAAACTCCGGGCGGATTTGCGAGAAATCCAAATCCTGGCGCGTCGGCACGCGATAGTATTGTTGCGCGGCATGTACGAAAGATTCCGGCGTGGTGATGAACTCATAAAACTGGCGCGCCAGTTCGGCACGGGCGGGGTCATTATCTTTGCGCGCGACGACGGCCAAACCTTCTGGAACCATCGGGGTGCCGCTTTGTGGGACGATGTAATCAAAAGGATATTGATCTTTTTCGCGCCGCAGCAACACATCGGGGAGATTCCACAAAGATAAATCAGCTTCGCCGCGGGCAAGTGCAATGTAGAACAACGTTTGATCGCCGGGATAACTTTTGGTGTTGGCATCAAGCCGCCGCAGCCAGTCGAAGCCGGCCGCGGTGGAATTTTGTTCTTGATAGCGGCGATAAATCATGGCAAAAAAAATTGCGCGCATCGTGCCCGAGGGCATCGGCTCGCGAATGGAAATGCGGCCTTGCCATTTCGGCTCCAACAACTCGTCCCAATCCTTGGGCGCGTCGGCAGCGGAAATTTTTTGTGAATTGTACATGATCACTTCCGGCGTGAGGTACGTGCCGTACCAGCGATCTTGCGGATCATGATAACTCGCGTCGATTTGCGCCGCCCAACTTGGGCGATAGGATTCCAATAGACCCTCGGCGGCGGCCTGCATAAACAGCGGGGAGGGCGCGCCCCACCATAAATCGGCTTGTGGATTCGTTTTCTCCGAACGCAAACGATCCAAAACATTTTGCGATCCCATGTCCTGCCAGCGGATCACCGCGCCGGGATGGGCCTGCTCAAAGCGCTTGGCAAAATCGCCGAGCAATTCTTTTCCGTGTGG
>CAYZFF010000309.1:0-5634 GCA_964477305.1 uncultured Cytophagia bacterium | reverse complement strand
CAGAGGCGGCTTGATTGGCGCGAGCATCTTGCCATTTCTGATTTATGAAGATTGGGCGAGAATCAAGGGCGTGCGGTATCCCTTGAATACCTGGTATGCCGTTTTAGGCAGCAATACGACTTTTTCAAACTATGGCGCCGCGAACCTTCGGCTGGGATATGTGCTGGGCATTGGCAGAAACTATCACCTGAGTAACAGCGTTTATTTGCAAGGCGAAGCGATGTTCAATAGACGGAGATTTTTTCTGCCGTCGCAGAGAATAGGATATAGCACAGGCATAACCAATCACTTGTGGCGCAGTGATGTTGGTTTTTCCGTGGCGTATGTCGATATCGCTTTATTGACGAAAGTCAGAGTCTTTACTTTCGACAAAGCCAATCTCAGCCTCGCGCTGGGGCCCGCCATGTCCGTACAAGTCCTCGAAAAAACCAATTACAACATCCGGCAGAGGGAAAATTTTGTAAGCGGCTCCCCTGTGGACTATGATTTTGGCTATATCGACGATGAGCCTGGTTCGACCCTTCCTTTCGCCGGCTTGGTGACTGCAATTGAATTAGAAAATGGCAGCCTCCTGCTCAAAGCGAGCTTGAATCGGGCGTTGTTTGCCTCCAACCAGATATTTCCGTTGGCGAATGAGACTCAATTGCACACGCTCATGTTTTCGTTGGGATACAAGTTTTCAAAACATTGATCAGCCCGCGTCGTTTCGTACGGGCGGGTTTTTTATTCAGGTGCCGTGATTCTTTGCAGCGCATTCTCTTTAGGGCTGTTTTCCACCAAATCCCCATAAATCTCCGGCCGCCGCGAGGCGGTGACGGCAAGCGTACGATCATATTTTTCGTTGAAGAAAAATTGCGTCACGCGTTTTTGCGCGAGATCGAGGTCATGCGTTAAAACCCCGATGCTGCGGCCGATATCCGCAATGATCAATCCGTCGCGGCCGACGATGCTGCTGCGGCCGATCATCATGCCGGGCATCCATTGGCCTTCGGGATAACCGTAACACGCCGAAGCGACATACAGGCCGGTATCGACGGCGCGGGCGCGATAGCGAATCTCCCAATCCACTTCGCCCCAACTACCCTGCACGTGCGGAAAGAGCAAAAGCTCCGCGCCACGCAGCATGAGAATTTGCGCGACTTCGGGATACTCGATGTCCATGCAGGTCATGATGCCGACTTTGCCAAAATCAAATTCATGGACTGCCAAATCATCGCCGGCTTTGATGCCGATACTTTGTTCGTAGATGGTGGGATGCGTTTTCTGATAACAGCCGATCATTTTGCCGGCGCGATCGAATAACACCACCCAGCTCGAAAGCACGTCACGATAAATTCCAAACATCGGCATCGCGACATTCATTTGATATTTTTTCGAGTAACGCGCCACCATCCGGGTAAATTCGCCGGGAATCGGATCGGTAACATATTCACGTTTATCGCTCGACGCCATGTGATGATGCAGATTGGCGTATTCGCCGAAAAGCACGAGATCGGATTGGCGTTCGCCGGCAGTTTTTAGCATGGTGCGAATTTGTTGCCGATTGCTGATTTGCTTCTCCTTGAAAGAGCGGCCGGCGATAACGGTTGGCAATTGCGCGAGGCTGAGGCGAACGGGTCGGGGCATGTTTGTCGTTACGCTTTTAATCGTTTCTTTAAACGTGAGAACGGTTTAACTTTGCAAAAGTGAACGCCTGAAGGCGTTACTACGAACGTTCATTTGTTTTCTTTTTAAAATACCAAACCATGATTAACCCGACGGCCAGCGTGCTTGCGCCCGCAATTAAATTGAGCGTGCGGACTTCAATCGTGGCCGGCGCCAACATGAGCAAAATTAAAACGGCGCCAACGCCCGCAGTGAGCACACCAACAACTTTGTAAGAGTTCATGGTGTTAAAATCCCATTTGTATTCGGCAACCGTCGCGGGTGTGGCCAGATTTTGCGCAAAGTTTGCAATGCGCTCGCGTGCGGCAGCATCCTGCTCTTTAAAAAAAGAGGAAGCAAAAAAGACGAAGGCGCTCGCGAACACGCCGATAAACACATTGGCCTCGTATTGATGCGCCGAGAAATCAAAAATCGTGTTTGCGGCCAAAACCAACAACAAACCGATGGTGGCCGCAGCGATGGCCGACCACGACGGTGTTTTTGTGTAAACCAAACCCAGCATGACTGGCGTTAACATCGAAGGCGTGAACCACGAATAATACATCAACGCAAAATCAAAAACGCCTTTGGCTTTTTGTACAATGAGGGCGGAGATAATGGCCAAACCACCGAGGGTGAGAACCGTGATCCGGCCCATGCGTAATTGTTGTTTCTCCGAAGGGGCCGTGGGGCGAAATTTGACATAGACATCGCGCACGATGATCGAGGCGAGATAATTTAAACCGGTGTCGACCGAACTGGTCGTCGCCGCCAGCAACGCGGACATTACGACACCGATCATCCCGTTGGGCAGTAAGGTTAACGCGAGTGTGACGAAAGATGCCTCGGCAGGCTCGGCAAGTTGCGGCCAAAGCGTTTGGATGGAAGGGAAGAGCAAACGCGCGGCCATCGTCGGCGTGATCCACAGCAACGGCAGCAGAAAACTCAACACGCCGCAGAGAATCGCCATTTTGCGCGCATCGCGTTCGGTGGGCACGCTGTCGTAGCGCTGGCCGATGAACCACGCGGCGTTGTAACCAATAAAAATATTGGTGAGATAGGCGAGATAAAAACCGGGCCGGCCGGTTATATCCTGCCAACTCAAATAACCACTCGGGGCGTCGGTCCAAAGTTTTTGCATGCCGGCAATGAAACCGCTGCCATTTCCCAGCGCGATAAACGCGAGCGGGAAAATCAGCAGCGTCATGATGACGATCACGAGAAATTGCATCACGTCGGTGATCACCACGCCCCACAAACCACCGGCGCTGTTATAAATAAGCAGAACGACGCCGGTAACAATCATGGTGACTTCTAAACCGCTCAGCGTTATCATGCCCAAATGCAATTGCCAACCGACGATGCCCAGCGCGGTGGTGAGAAAAATGCACAGCGTGTAAATGCCCAGTCCCATTCCTAAAATGGCGGGAATGATGGACAGAATGGTGTAATAATACGTCGTCGTTTGCGAATAGCGTTTGGTGAGAAATTCCATCGGCGAGGAGAGCCGCGCGCGCCGCCATTTGGCGGCATACACGAAATAACCGAGCGCGTATCCCCAAAATGCGGAGGTAAAAAGCGCCACGGCGGAGAGACCCTTTTTGTACGTGTGCCCTGCCGCCGCGACAAACATGAAGGCGGTGAATCCCGAAACAAACGTGGAAAGCCCCGCAATCCACCACGGAATTTTGCCGCCGCCTTTAAAAAAATCATCGACGGTTTTGTTAAAGCGCGATAAGTAAATTCCCACCCCGCTGAGCATAAGCATGTAGAGAACAACGATGAAGTAATCGAGAACGTTGAGGTGTTTGATTTCGGCGGCCATGTATGAAAAGTTTTCTCTTACTCGTACTCTCCCTCATACTCCTGCTCGCCGTTAGATTTGCAAAAGCGAGTAAAAGCATGAGAAAGAGTATGAGTAAGATGATTAATTCGTTCCGTTGCCTTTTGTCCACTGATTCAGCCAACCCAGCACCGTCTCGTGCCACTGAATACTGTTCTGCGGTTTGAGCACCCAATGATTTTCATCGGGAAAATACAAAAATTTGCTCGGAATGCCGCGACGCTGCAGCACGGTGAACGTCGACATGCCTTGCGTTTCCACGACGCGAAAATCCTGGCCGCCGTGAATAACGAGCATCGGCGTTTTCCATTTTTTTACGTGATCGATGGGATTGTGCTTGGCATAATTTTCGGGATTGTCCCACGGATTGCCGTTATGGTCCCATTCCGGAAACCACAATTCCTCGGTGTCAAAATACGCCATGCGTTCATCGAGATTGCCGTCGTGATTCACCAGACATTTGAAACGATCCGGCCAGTTGCCAGCGATCCAGTTGATCATGTAGCCGCCATACGACGCGCCCAGTGCCGCAACGCGCTCGCCATCCATCCACGGATAACGCGCGAGCGTTGCCGCCAAACCTTTCTGCAAATCTTCGAGCGGCTTGCCGCCCCAATCGCCGCGAATCGCATCGCAGAACGCTTGGCCGTAGCCGGTGGAACCGTGAAAATCAACCATCACTGCCGCGTATCCAGCGCCGGCATACGCCTGCGGATTCCAGCGATAATGGAAATCATTGCCAAATGAACCCTGCGGGCCGCCGTGAATTAGGAACGCCACCGGATATTTTTTGCTCGCGTCAAAATCAATCGGCTTGACGATGTAACAATAAACCGTTTCATCATTCCAACCTTTGAAAGAAAATTGCTCCGGTTCGCCCATGCGTGTTTGCTTGAGTTTCTCCGTATTAATGCTGGTGATTTGCCGAACCTCGGCGCCGGTCGGCAGTACCGTGTACAACTCGACTGGCGATTTCAAATGATGCATGCCGAAAAGCAAACGTGAGCCCGCGAGGGCCACGGCGCTCGCGGTGCCATCTTTCACGACGGTTCGCGCTTTGCCAGTTGCAGCATCAAGAGCAAAGATTGAATGCTGGCCGATGTTGTCGGCGTGTGTGTAAATCGTTTTGCCATCCGCCGACCACAGGATGCCGCCAGCCGAATAATCCCAATTTTCAGTCAACACGCGCTCGGCGCCATCCGGCCAAGAACGCAACACGACACGAAAACGATCGGCCTCGTAACCGGGCCGCGACATCGCGAGATACGCCAGCGTTTTGCCGTCGGGAGAAAAGGCCGGCGTGGTATCCCAAGCTTTATTGTTTGCAGTGAGCAGCTTTGGTGCGGCCGAGCCATCAATCGGCACGAGATAAAGATCAAAATTGGTTGACCACGCTTCTTCGCGGCCCGCGACGCGCGCGGTGAAAACGATACTCTTGCCATCCGGCGTGAATGCAATTTCTTCCACGCCGCCAAAAGGTTTCGATGGGCAATCCGCATCCATGCCTTTCATCAAATCAATCGGCTCGCCGCCGGTCATGGGCATCACGAAAACATGCGAACGGCGGCCATCGCTCCAAGTGTCCCAATGCCGAAAGAAAAGTTTATCATAAATTTTTCCGCTGGCTTTGCGGCTTTCCATTTCGTCGAGTTTGGTTTTGCTGCACGCGACATTTTCACAGGAGGGAAAAACTTCCATCGTTACGGCAAGACGGCTGCCATCAGGCGAGAGCAAGAAGCCGCCGACATCCAATGGCAAACTGGTTTTTGGTTCCGGCTCGCCGCCGTCAACCGGCATGCGCCAAATCTGCACCGAACCGGAGCGCGTGGACATAAACCAAATGCTCTTGCCGTCGCGCGCCCATTGTGGACTGAAATCGCTGGCAGGATTCACCGTCAATTGCCGCAAGCCGGTGCCGTCGATGCCAACCAGCCAGAGGTCGGTGCGGCCGCGATTGGCTGCCAAATCCGTTTTGCGCAGCGTGAACACGACCCACTTGCCGTCGGGCGAAACTTGCGGCTCGGAAATGCGATCCATTGCCAGCATGTCGTGAATGGAAAAGGGATGGGTTTGGGCGAACACCACGGCACTGAATCCCATTACGATGAGACAAAACAAAAAGAATTTTTGACGCATGACTTCTCCTT
>CAYZFF010000308.1:1442-5638 GCA_964477305.1 uncultured Cytophagia bacterium | reverse complement strand
GCCGAGATTGTCGCGGCTGTCCCATTGCACGCGATGCGTCCCCGGCAACAGTTTATTTTGTACCAGCGACCGCACGAGCCGACCGTCAATCGTGAAAATGTCCAATCGGACCTCAACCTCACCAACTTGTGCGGGAATGCCGAACGTTATCCACGTCGTGGGATTAAATGGGTTCGGATAATTTTGCGACAACACATATTCTGTCGGGATCGTATTATCGTCGTACAGCGCTGCAATTTTTTGCGGCCAATCGTTCACCTCCGCGGATTTCAATTGCCAGTTACGGCGGCCATTCGCCACGACGCGCGGCACGATCAACTCGCCGATTGTCTCTTCCGGCGCAAAGCCCGCGACACTGGCCAACGCTAAACGCCAATCTTGTCTTGCAACATCATTCGTAACCGCCACCACATCCGAGCGTGACGGCGCAAAACGCAGCGCTTTGCCGAGGTCTGCAGGCAACGCGAAACTCGCGAGCGCGGTGAAAACTCTGCCCTCTTTGCCGGCGCGCAGCGTCAAATAAAGGTTGTCGCCGTCTTCGCGCCATTCGCCCAAAGCAATGGTGGCCACTGGTAGCGCCGCCGTTTTCTCCAAATTGCCGATCGCTGCCCAGTTGCCGTTCACATCACCCAGCAAAAAGGTGTTGAAATTACGCGTGGTGTCGCTTTGCACAAACAGGGTGTAAAATTCCGGTTGAAAAATCCACTCGCCGACATGGCCAATTCCCGTCGTTTGTCCGGCGAGAAAACGCAACACCGCCAGCGCATCGGACACGGTGACGCGACCGTCACGGGTGACATCCGCGGCAAAATTTTGTTCTCCCTTCAGTGAATCCACCAAGCTCGTGGCGCGCAAAATCATGAGCACATCAGAACCCTGAATGGCTCCGCGCAGATCGCCGGTTTTGCTGGCCCGCAGCGTGTAGGTGCTTTGTGACACTCTGCGACTCAAGTAGACGCCGTTGGTATTTGTCGTCGCATTGGCGCCGGAGACGGTAATCACCGCGCCGGAGACGCGGGTGTTGGTGTTGCGATAAACCACATTGCCGCTTAACTTCACCAGCGGCGGCAGAATCGTGGCGTCGCCATTGCGAAACGCGAGATCAGTGCCGGTCAAATCAACGAGATCCGTGGTCGAGAGCGCCGTGTGTTGCGGCCGGCGATCAAAAGCCAGCGGCGAGTTGCCGCCGACTTCGCCGAGAGCCTGAAAACTCAGGGTCGCCACGGTTTTGTCTGAGCCGATGATAGCCGTAGCGCCACTGTACAAAGTGATCAGCACGTTTTGATTGACGCCCGGCGCGGTCGGCGCAAAACTGGGGGAAGTTTCGACAAGAATGGAAAAGCCGGCAGCGTCGGCGCCGGTTTGCGCGCCAAGAAATTTAAGATCGTTCTTGTCGTATTCCAATGCGATCTGCGCCAGCCCAATCGGCTTGACTGAAGAAAGGCGTACCGGCACCACCAGCGTCTCGGCTTTGGCAATACTGAAGCCGCCGGGAATACTTAATGCGGCAACGTTGGTAATCGTGCCGCTGCCATTGACGAACTCCAAACTGCCGCCATTCAATTTCATAGCGGCGTCGGTTGTCAACTCCGTTTCGGTGGTGTCGGGATTAAAAGCAAATGGCGAAACCCCGCCGGCCGTGCCCACGACTTTAAAAGCGAGAAACAGCACATTCAGGTCACTGCCGTATAAAAAATTAAACCCCTCGCTGGAAACATTGATGGCTACATGATCATTAGCCCCAGTCGTGATAATTTTTGTCGGGAGCGACGCTTGGAAATCAATCGCAAAGCCAGCACCGTCCGGGCCGGTTATCGCGTTGAGAAATTTAAAATCCTTATTATCAAACTCGATGGTGAGCTTCGCAGCCACCAGCGGTTGAAATGTGGTGATAAAAACGGGAACCATCAAGGTGTCACCCGGCGAGGCCGCCAAACCGGCGGGAATCGCCAGCACGGCCATGATTTCTTTTTCCGGACTCGCATTTGCCGTTCGCAAATCCAACCAAGGCAGGCACAGCACAAACACGACAAACCAGACGAAACGTTTCATGTTCTCCTCCGAACTGAAAGTTAATTTTGCATTCCATCCAAGCAACATGGCAGGCGGCATGAGGTTAGAATCACCGATTAAATAATTTGCTCATTTCATCGGCTTGTCATTCCCGCGCGCTCTTGGCGGGAATCCAATTTTTAAAAGCGTGGATGCCCGATTAAAACGTTCGGGCATGACGATCATTGGGTAAATTATTTAATCAGTATTCCTTACAACCAACAATTTAAAATCTTGCTAAAAACCAGCGATAAAATGCTGCAACAAAAGAAAAGTAAATGCGTTAAAATGAGTTCCGATTGCAACAAAACACTGACTAAAACTGTCTAATGTTAGAACACTGTGTCGGCTCAAGACAGCAGTGGTGTCTCGTGGGCGTGACACTCGCGCCCGTTTGCCGTGTTTAAACGCTGAAATTCTCTCAACTATCGCACGACTGTAATAATCATTAAGCAATATTCATACCCAAAAAAAGGAGCGTTGCCTTGAAGCGAAGAGACTTTATCCGCCTGACCGGCGTCGGGATGGGATCGCTGATGATTCCAATAATGGGCAATCCTATTCCGCTGAGCGGCGCCATCACGCCGATCCCCAACGGGGATAAGAAGAAACTGGCCGACCTCGCGCTGAACGCCGCCAAAGCCAAAGGCGCGACGTATGCCGATGTGCGTATCGGCCGCTATCTTAACCAATTCGTCATCACGCGCGAAGACAAAGTGCAAAACATCGTCAACACCGAATCGTTCGGCGTGGGCATCCGCGTGATCGCCAACGGCACGTGGGGTTTTGCCGCAACGAGCGAAGTGACGAACGACAAAATCGCGAAGGCCGCGGAACAAGCCGTGGCGATTGCAAAAGCCAATTCCAAAATTCAACAAGAGCCGGTGCAGCTCGCGCCGAATCCGGGCTACGGTGAAGTGGCGTGGAAAACGCCCATTACCAAAAATGCTTTCGACGTGCCGATTTCCGAGAAGGTCGATTTGCTGATGGCGGTGAATGCGGCCGCGATGAAAAACGGCGCGAACTACGTCAACTCATTTTTATTTTTAGTGAATGAACAAAAATATTTTGCCAGCACCGACGGTTCGTATATCGATCAAGACGTGCATCGCATCTGGCCGAATTTTACGGTGACGGCCATCGATCCGGCCAAAGGCAAATTTCAAAATCGCGATGCGTTCAGCGCGCCGATGGGCATGGGCTGGGAATATATGAGCGCCAGTCCTGCCGGGAAAATTAAAACTCCTGCCGGCGTTACGGTTTATGGCAGCCATTACGACATGCTCGAAGACGCCACGGTCGCGGCGCAACATGCGAAAGAGAAGCTCACCGCCAAATCCGTGGAAGCGGGCAAATATGATCTCGTGCTCGATCCCACGCATCTGTTCTTGACGATTCATGAATCCGTCGGCCATCCGTTGGAGTTAGATCGCGTGTTGGGCTATGAAGCGAACTACGCCGGAACGAGTTTCGCCACGCTCGATAAGTGGAAAACTAAATCGTTCAATTATGGCAGCAAGATCGTGAATCTGTTTGCCGACAAAGTACAACCGGGATCTCTTGGCGCTGTGGGTTATGATGACGAAGGCGTGAAAACGAAACGCTGGAATTTGGTGAAAGACGGCGTGCTCGTTGGTTATCAGGCCATTCGCGATCAAGTGCACATTCTCGGCGAAAAAGAATCGCATGGCTGCTGCTACGCCGATAATTGGGGCTCGGTGCAATTCCAGCGCATGCCGAATGTTTCGCTCGCCGCCGGCCAACAAAAACTTTCCATTGAGGAGATGATCAAAGGTGTCGAAAAGGGCATCTACATTATCGGCGACGGCTCGTACTCGATCGATCAGCAACGCTACAACTTCCAGTTCGGCGGCCAGGTTTTTTATGAAATCAAAAACGGCCAAATCGCCGGCATGTTGCGCGACGTCGCGTATCAATCCAACACGCAGGAATTTTGGAACTCGTGCGCGCAGATTTGCGATGAGAGCGATTATCGCCTCGGCGGCTCGTTCTTCGACGGCAAAGGCGAACCGGGCCAGGTCAGCGCCGTTTCACATGGCGCCGCCACCACGCGCTTCAATGGCGTGAATGTGATTAACACGGAACGGAAGATTTAAGTCCGAGGATTGAGAATAGAGGATCGA
>CAYZFF010000308.1:0-1342 GCA_964477305.1 uncultured Cytophagia bacterium | reverse complement strand
CATCCATCATCGAAATTTAAACGTATAAACGAGGTTCATAGAAAATGGCCATTTTAACCAAAGACGAAGCGCGCCGGATTTTGGAAAAGGTGATCGGTTTTTCCAAAGCCGACGAGTGCGAATCGAATCTCAACGGCAATATCGGCGGCAACATTCGATACGCCCGCAATACCGTAACCACCAGCGGCATGCAAAACGATACGACGCTGGTCGTGCAATCGAGCTACGGCAAGAAAACCGGCACGACGACGATCAACGAATTTGATGACGCTTCGCTGGAAAAAGCCGTGCGCCGTTCCGAAGAGCTTGCGAAGCTCGCGCCGGAGAATCCGGAATATGTAAATTTTCTCGAGCCGCAAAAATATCTCGAGTCGAAAGCTTATTTTGACGCCACGGCGAAAATCACGCCGGAGTATCGCGCGCAAGCCGCGCTGAACAGCATTCAACCGTCACGCGCGAAGAATTTGACCGCTGCCGGTTTTTTGCAGGACGGCATCAGTTTTCAAGCGATGATGAATTCCAAAGGCTTGTTCGGCTATCATCAACAAACCGACATTAATTTTTCTGTGACCGTGCGCACGAATGACGGCACCGGCTCGGGATATGTAACGCGCGATTATAATGATGTGACGAAACTCGATACCGGCGCGGCCTCGCAAATCGCGATCAACAAAGCGGAAATGGCGCGCAATGCTGTTGCCATCGAGCCGGGCAAATACACGGTGATTCTCGAGCCGGCGGCTTCCATCGAATTGTTGCAAAACATGATTTTTAATTTCGATGCCCGCCAGGCCGATGAAGGCCGCAGTTTCATGTCCAAAAGTGGCGGCGGCACCAAGCTCGGCGAGAAAATTGTTGATGAACGCGTGACGATCTATTCTGACCCGACGCATCCGGAAGTGCCGACCGCTTGCTGGAACGGCGATGGCCGACCGCAGGAAAAAGTGATGTGGATTGAAAAGGGCGTCGTCAAAAATTTGGCGTTCTCCCGTTTTTGGGCGCAAAAGAAAGGCGTCAAAGCTACGCCATTTCCGGCGAATGGCGTCATGGAAGGCGGCACGACGACGGTAGATGAAATGATTGCCAGCACCACCAAAGGCATTCTCGTCACGCGCCTGTGGTACATCCGCACCGTCGATCCGCAAACACTGCTCTACACCGGCCTGACCCGTGACGGCTTGTATTACGTCGAGAACGGCAAGATCAAGCACGCGATCAAAAACTTTCGCTTCAACGAAAGTCCGATCATCATGCTTAACAATCTCGAAGCCCTCGGCAAACCCGAACGCATCAACGGCAACCTCATCCCGCCGATGAAGATTCGCGATTTCACGTTCACGAG
>CAYZFF010000307.1:0-5649 GCA_964477305.1 uncultured Cytophagia bacterium | reverse complement strand
AACGAGCGGATATAATTGATGACGTCCCAACGCCGATCGGAAGTAAGCATTAACTCAAAGGCCTGCATGGCAGTGCCGCGCACACCGCCGCTGATCGACGTAAAGAGGCGCTCGTCGGTGAGATATTTCACGAATTGAGCGTTGCGTAAATTTTGCGGCTTGGGATTCAGATTGAGCGATTGCAAGCCGCGGCCATCTGCGCGCCGCCCGTGGCAGCCGGCGCAATATTCAAAAAATATCGCTTCGCCGGCTTTGATTGATTCCGCCGTCAGCGGCTTGGGATTTTTTACCGGCGCTTGTTCTTCACCAAGAGTCGGGGCGAGCTTGATAAGGAACGTCATGAATATGGCTGCGCTAAGTATAGCGAGCGCAGTTAAAAACTTTCTTTTTGTATTGAGCGGCATAACAATCTCACCTTGTTTGTAGCTACGCCTTCAGGCGTTAAACTTGCAAAGTTATAAAAAATTTGAGTTAAATTGCAATTGTGACTTCACGATCAGCATTGAGCGCATGAAGACACTACTGCGAAAATATTAAAAGCTAATGGCACGGCGCTGTTTGCGCAGCGTGCCCGGTTAACCAAGCCAGATACGGCACGTGCAAGCCGCGCAAAATCAGAATAACGCCCATCAGGGCAATCGTGGCCGCGGCGAGTTGTTGCGCACCTTTGCGCAGACGCAGCGAAAAAAATGACGAGAAGCTGCCCATCAATCCCAGCGCTGGCGCCATACCGGCGCCAAACACGGCCAGCGTAAACGCCCCGCCGGCAACGCTGCCAACGGTCGCTGCTTTCGCGATCATCGCATATAGAATACCGCAAGGCAATAACGGCGTGAGCAGGCCGAGCGAAAATTTGCTCACAATCGTGCGCTTCAACAGCAGGGCGCGATGCAATTGTCGCAAAACGCTCGACGCGTTTTCCGGCAGCAACTGCGTAGGCAGCGGCAACAGACCGAACATGCTCAATCCTGCGAGGAGCATGATGATGCCGGCAACAATCGCCACGATTTCAGTGACAACATTCAGTGAGCTGAAAGTAAGCCCGGCAAGGCCGGCCAGTGCGCCTAAAATGGCGTATGAAAAAATTCGTCCGCCATTATAAGCCGCATGCAATTCCCACGCTCCCGCGCTCCCTTTCTCCCGCCCATTTTTTCCCGTCACCGAATACGCGAGCACAATCGGCCCGCACATGCCGAGACAGTGCATGCTCGCCAACAATCCGGCCACAAAAATTAAACCGTACTCGATCATCGCGGAAAAGTTTTTAGAAATGCCGTTCTGAAAGAATCCTTTTTGAATCCACGCCAAGTGCTTGAGGCAAAAAGATTCCTACGGAATGACTGCGTTTATTGTTGAGTTGCTGTGCCGTAGATTTTTTCGTTATCGACTTTTAATTCCTTCAGCGAAGCCAGATACAACGCCAGCGCTTCCAATTCGGTTGGGGAATATTTGAAATCCGGCATGATCGAACCGCCGATCACCGAGCGCGGGTTGAGGTGATGTTGAATCATCCATTCTTTCGTGCGCTGCAAGCCGTACACGCTGAAATCCGGTCCAATTTTGCCGCCAGCGCCGTTGATCGTGTGGCAGGCATTACAAGCTTTTTGCTCAAAAAACTTTTGGCCGGCTTCTACGGACACGGCAATTTCTTCCGGCTTTTGCGTCTTCCAATTTTTCACACTGACAAATTTAGTGACCGGTCCTTGCATGAGATTTTCACCGGTGAGACTCATCAAATAAATCGTCAGCGCTTGCGTTTCTTCTTCGGTCAAAGTCATCTTCGGCATAATTGATTCGATATTGTTGGCTTTCGGTTCAACAATCGATTCGTGTAAATATTCTTTCGGCCACTTTGCGCCGACGCGGGTCAACTCGACACCAAGCTTGCCATCGGACACGCCTTCGATTTTGTGGCAACCGTAACAGGCTTTGGTTTGAAACAACGCCGCACCCTGGCGGAGAATTGGCGTCGACTCAAGGAAGGGCGCCGGATGGCATTTCGCGCAGCCGGATTCAATGTAAGCATCCTTGAGCAGCGGCTCCGTCCAAAATTTCGATTCGCCGTGCGCGTCTTTGGTGGCGAGGCCGCGGCCGTTGCCGGCGTGGCACGTGGTGCAGCCGAAGGTACGATACGGATGGTTGCCGGCGACGGGTGGATGCGTGCGAAACGGTTGCGGGGCCTCGGCAAAACGCGGATCATCCACCGCGGTGTGGCAGGTGATGCAGCGATCCACGCGCTGCTTGCCAAATTCCGTGATGACCAATTGCTCGATGCGCGGCGAGCGCTTGGCGATGATCGCCTGCATTTGCGGATCGGAGGTTTTCTCGGCCACCATTTGCAAATACTGCGTTTGGTATTGCCGCCATTCCGTGCGATAATTTTTGTACATGATGAAGCCGTTGCCGATCAACAGGAACAACGCCCCGAGCGCCAACGACATTTTAATTGAAAAACTGACTCGCATAATTTCTCCGAGCTGTTTAATCGAGAATCAACCGTGACCGCTGAAAGCGTGAACGCGCCGCCACGATTAAAAGGAAATCAACCACCGCCAGGCCGGCACAAACCGACACAATGATTTGCGGGATTTCGCTGCCGGCCACCCATTGCGCCAAACGCATTTTCCATTCCTCCGGCAGAGCTTGCACGCCGTAAATGGGAACGAACAATAGAATCATGATCGCAATGCTGAGCGTTTGCTGGGCTTGCCGCACCGTGGCAGCGCGCAATGAAACCAACACGCCGGCGCTTGCGGCCAGCGTCGCACCCAAAAAGCTCAAACCCAGAATGCCGGCGGCGAGAGCGGGCGGATAAAATAAAATCGCCGGGCCGCCGTTCGCGAGATTCACTGTGATCAATCCGGCGGCAAGACTGCTCAAGGTTATCACCCAGCCATAAAGCACTGCCGCGCCAATTTTGCCAAAGAGAATGGCATTAGTAGATAAACGTGTGGCGAGCAACGTTTCCAGCGTGTGGCGTTCGCGCTCGCCGGCAAAAGAATCGGCAATGACGCCGACGACAAGAAACAACGGCACCCACGCCCAGTACAATAACATGTGCGGCGACTCGACCCACTCGCGCCCATTTTGCAGCGGCAGGAAAATGCCCAACAAGCCGATCATTAACAACAAGCTCATTGCGCCGCCGCGCAGACTGAAACGGTACGCGAACAATTCTTTAAATTCTTTCCAAATTATCGTGCGAATGTCGGCGATCACGTCTCCTCCTCCATTAGCGTCAGAAAAACGGCTTCGAGACTCGCTTTATTTTTGCGCACTTCCTCCACTTCGACGCCGGCGTTGACCAACGCATTGACCAGCGGCGCAGAATCAACTTCGCCGGTTAGGTCGATGAGCAGAAAGCCGTTTTTTATTTCGGCATACTTCACGTCTGTGCGCGATTTCAGCAGGGTGAGCACATTTTCGTTAACGCCGCGCGCCGTGATTTGCAATTGCGGTGAGCTTTGCCGTGCCCGCAAAACATCGGGATGTCCCGCGGCGATGAGCTTGCCCTGACGAATCACGCCGACTTGCTGACACAACTTTTCAGCTTCGGCCATGTTGTGCGTCGTGAGAAAAACCGTTACGCCTTCGCGCGTGGCAAGCGCTGCGAGATCTTCGCGCAACGCCACTGCGGATTGTGGGTCCAAACCGGCGGTCGGCTCATCCAAGAACACCAGCGCGGGACGATGCAACAACGCGCGCGCGACCGCGAGTTTTTGTTTCATGCCGCGGCTCCACGTTCCCACCAACTCTTGACGGCGTTCCCACAATCCAACCGAGGCCAGCAAATCTTTGATACGGGCGTGCCGCTCTGCGGCAGGCAAATGCCAGAGGCGTCCGAAAAAATCGAGATTGTCTTCGGCGCTCAATCGTTCGTAAAGTCCCGTATGTTCGAGCAGCGCGCCGGTGCTTCGGCGGATCGTGTCTGCTTGCGTGCGTGTATCGCAACCTAAAACTTCGGCGCGGCCGGCTTGCGGCTCGAGCAAGCCTAACAGCAAACGGATTGTCGTGGTTTTGCCGGCGCCGTTGGGGCCTAAAAAACCAAAAACGATTCCCGTAGGAACTTCGAGCGTGAGCTGATTGACAGCGCGAAGCGCGCCAAACTCACACGTTAAGTTTTCCGTGCGGATAGCAAGATCACGCATAACGATAATGAGTTAATGTCCACCACTCGCTTCCCACGGCACGACAAAACTCCAATTGGGGCCGCGAAAAAACGTGCCGAGAATGATGAGCACGAACATAACGACAAGAAACGTCATAAACAGCGTATTGGCCAACGCCCGTTCTTTGGCGAACCAAATACCGATGCCGACTTTTTTGCGGTCGATATACGGCACTAAAATGAGCGCGACAACGATCAGCGTGGGAATCACCACGCCGCCGACGAATGCAGAATAGCTCACCATCTCTTGCAGGCCGAGAAAATACCACGGCGCTTTCGCCGGATTCGGCGGATGATTGGGATTGGCGACTTCTTCCAGCGGCGCGTCAAATAAGAATGCGGAGAGTAACAGCAACGCGGCGACCACCACCACCGCCACCAATTCCCGAATCAACAAGTGCGGCCAGGTGAACACCGAATCTTCCGGTGGCGTGCCGACCGTTGGCTTCGTGCCTTTCACCAACTCCATCAAGCCGTAGGTCTTGTTGGGGTCTTTCGGAAAAACGTGTTTAGTATCTACTTCTCGCATGGGAAACTCCTTTATGCAGAGCGCAGGGCGCAAAGCGCCAAGTGCTATGCTCTATGCTCTTTGCTCTCGGCGTTCTCGCGCGGATGCGCCAAACCGCCATCTTTGCGAATGCGCCAAAAATGAATCGAAATAAAAATCGCCATGAGTCCGGGTAGAATCACGACATGCAACACGTAAAAACGCACGAGGGCTTCCTGGCCGACGGTGTCGCCGCCTAATAAAAATTGGCGAATCGGCTCACCGAGCACGGGCGCGTATCCGGCGATGGAGGTGCCGACGGTGATGGCCCAAAACGCCAGTTGATCCCACGGCAGCAAGTAGCCGGTGAAAGAGAGCAGCAACGTCATCAACAGCAGCACGACGCCAATCACCCAATTAAATTCGCGCGGCGGCTTGTAAGCGCCGGTAAAAAAAACGCGCGCCATGTGCAACACCACAAACAGCACCATCGCCTCAGCGGCCCATTTGTGCACGTTGCGCAGCACGAAACCGAAATCCACTGAAGAGCGCAAATCCAACATGCGGTTGTAAGCTTCCGTCGCCGAGGGAAAATAATAAAACATCAACCAAATGCCGGTGAAGGTGAGGGTCGCAAAGAGACAAGTGGCGATGATGCCAAGTCCCAACGTGGTGGTAAATTTAAGCGTGCGCTTCTGCACCTTCACGGGGTGAATATGCAAGAACAAGCTGTTAAATACCGCAAACGATTGGCCTTCGGCATCTTGCGGCATCTTGCCGTACCGAAAAATCGAGCGATAAACGTTGCTCACGAAGCCCGATAACTTGCCGTTCGACGAGGCCGCTTTTGCGGCGGGCGCGGGAGGTTGATTCATGCGTTTAACTCCAACGTAAACTCACGACAAAAAACATAGAGATTTAAAAAAATTATTTGTCAATTTTTTTTAACACGGAGACGCAGAGCACACAGAGTGAACACGGAGAAAGATAAATT